>CAYHPA010000024.1:0-24560 GCA_964358155.1 uncultured Chitinophaga sp. | reverse complement strand
GGAGTATAATTGCTGTTATGTATTTCAAAACAGTTCTTCACTACTTCATTTGCTGTACTGGTACAACTAACTATTAATGATGAAGTGAAATGATGAACATAACCTTCTTCATACTGCGGGCAGTTGCGTGGTTGTAATGGTTCAGGCCGCTAAAGCGTCCCGACCCGTTACCGGCAAACAACTCCGGCTTCAAATCTTTCACCATTTGAGAAGCGGTGTACTTCTGCTTTACGCTACATATCCAATGTAGTGCTCTACCAACTGAGCTATCCCAATCATGAATCAGGAACAGGAATCGAACCTGTGCTAAAGGAGCTGTGCTCTAACTAACTGAGCTACCGGACCGCATGACCCGGACGGGAGTTGCACCCGTGACACCAGCGTGATGATATATGCTTCTTCAGCAACAGCATACAGTCTGCTACCGCAACTGCACTATGGTGTTTGAAAACACTCATCCGGTTTGCTGTAAGAAGGCATACACCTCATTTTTGCAAAAAGCAATATTTTAAAGAACTTAATTCATCATCACTTCCTGCCTTCTGAAACCAATTACTTCAATAGGAGAAGGCTGCTGTGTTTTTTCATGCGGGTTGGCAATCTCTGCTATCGTCATGGGCCCTGTTATCTTCTTATCAAAACCCAGGTGATTGCTCAGCCGCTGCGCTTTCGCTATTCCCAGTTTTCCAAACTCATACTTCGCTATCAGCCTCCCTTTGCGCAGCAGCGCACTGTCCACCATCGTCAGCGAACTGTTGAAGGTGCATATCAACTGCACATTCAGAAAGTCTGCCAGCAACCCGTCAGAAATATTCAGCAGGTTGGATACTGATGAACTGCTACTGTGCCGTCTGTCCATAATAATGTTTTCAGCGTCCTCAATTATCAAAACTGTGTTGGGGTTATCAATCAGCAGTTCAATAAAATCGGGATTCATCAGGTTTCCTGCTACGGAAGGCGACAAGAACAATACCCTTTTCTTAATCTTACCAACCAGGTAACGCAGGTAGGTTGTTTTACCTGTTCCGGGCAAACCATGCAACAGCACAATTCCTTTATCATTTTTCTGGCCCAGCCGTTTTCTTATCAGTTCATCCACTTCTTTAAAATCATCTTCATAAAAAAAGGCCAGGTCTAATTTTGTCCGCTTTATCTCCATTGCTTTCAGGTCAAGGGAGTTCCTGTTTTGTACAATCAGGTTTATCTCCAATGGCTGTCGTCTTTGCCTTTCCTTAAACTGGTTGACCAGCGCTGTTATTTCCTGTACAAAAGTTTCGTTAGCGCCGTCATGCAGCAACTCACAATAATCATCATCAAATTCCAGCAAGCAGTTATTCTTTAACACCAATACTGTTTTATCAAACTGGATTTTTTTTGTCTTTCGCTTATACCATCTGTACCGGTGTACATAACTGATAAGTCCGCCGAATTTTCCCTTAAATGCCTCAAAGGCTTTCTCCCCATCAACATTACTGATAAAATTCAGGCTGGGCAGCATGTTAAAGCAATACAGGTATAAAATCTTCGTATCCAGAAAACGATCGGTGAATACATTATTAGTATTGATAATTTTCTGGCTGTATAAATTGTCCATTTTGTTTATTTTTTTAATAGTAAAAAAATTCAATCCTTGCTGAAGCGTCATTTACTATTTCATTACAAGGGTCAGCATACACTTATTTTTATTTGTTTTAAATGAACCCGCCGTGTTTAAACGCCGGGGCCCGGTTAATTTACTGCACCACTTTATTCGCACAGTTTGAACTCGCAAATGCTTCCGGTTTTGCCCGGAATGCAAAGCCCATCCCCACGATATAACCCATTGCCTCTTTCAGCGCATCATTGCTTTTAAAGTTTGGGTTCGTGTTAATGTCAGCATGCACTTCCATTTCCACTCCGTAGCGTCCAAAAGTGTTACAGAGCCCATAGGCCACTTCAATACTTTTATGTACTTCCATCAGCATCCGTTCTCTGATAGTCATCCGCTGGCGGGTAGTTTCGTTGTGAATGTACATGAAGCCCCCCTTCCCTTTGCGAAGGAAAACAATCACGGTGGCGAACTCTGTTTGTCGGCCCTTTACCTGGCTGTCGGTACCGACACAGGCTTTCAGTCCATACCCCGTATCTTTTTCACGCATCAGCACACGGTTTACTTCTTCTGTAATCGGGATGTTGATCAGTTCGCCGTTAAGTTTTCTCCATTGTTGTTCCTGTTCCATTTTATTCCCCTGCGGGTGTTTAAAAATTATTTCTGCGGACGAAACAAGACTCGAACTTGTAACCACGGCGCTTCAAACCGCTGCTCTGCCATTAGAGCTATTCGTCCTTTTGTTTGTGATAAACACTGGCTGATACACTTTTCCTCATCACCGAATTATGTTCACCAACAAACATGGCGGAGAATGCAGGAATCGAACCTGCCAGGGTGTTATCCCAACCTTGACTTAGCAAGCCAGTGCGATACCGCTCTGCCAACTCTCCATTTATTTTTCTTCCTCCCTTCATGTCCCCGTGCCTTTGTGTTTCAAAAATCATCAGCGGAAAGAAAGAGATTCGAACTCTTGAGGCTTTTACACCCAGTCTGTTTTCAAAACAGCATCCACGACCAACCGGACTCTCTCCATTGCGGAAACAGAATGATTCGAACATTCATCTGATGGCTAACAACCAACTGTTCTGCCGTTGAACTATGTTTCCATTGTTGGCCCGGTGAGATTCGAACTCACAACCTCCTGATTAAAAGTCAGGAACATCTATCCAGTTGAGCTACGAGCCAATATGTTGCGGCTGCCGGATTCGAACCAGCAACTTCTGCCATGTAAAAGCAGATTTCTCCCATTGAATTAAGCCGCACCTATTCATAGAGCTTTGGTGATGACTGAAAGACTTGAACTTTCAACCTGTACCGTATCAGGGTACTGCTCTTAACCATTGAGCTAAGTCATCGTTTGCAGTTGACCCAATCAGATTCGAACTGATAGCCTTGAACGTATAAGGTTCCTGCTCTCACCATTGAGCTATAGGTCAATTGGCTTGTTGCGGTCGCAAGATTCGAACCTGCATCGTCCACCTTATGAGAGCGGCATGTTGCCATTACACCAAACCGCATTTCTCGGTAAGCCTGAACAGATTCGAACTGTTACCAAATGGTTTCTAAGACCACTGCCTCTTCCGTTGGGCTACAGGCTCCTGCTGACTTAGAAAGATTCGAACTTTCATTTCTTCATTCGTAGTGAAGTGTTCTTATCCGTTGAACTATAAGTCATCGTACGGCTTCCGGAGTTGAACCGGATACAATCATCCGCTATTTACCTTTCAGAAAGAAAGGGAGATGACTATGTTGCCATCACACCCAGCCGTATTGGTTGACTGCGAGGTTCGAACTCTGTTCTCCTGATTCACATTCAGGTATTTTGCCAATTAAACTACAGCCAACAGTTGTTATTGAGATTGGACTCGAACCAATATCATCAGAGCCAGAATCTGATATGCTGCCATTGCACCACTCAATGCTGTTGCGGTTCGTACGGGAGTCGAACCCGTGGCAACAGATCGACAATCTGTTATGTTAGCCCTTACACCAAAGAACCGTTCGTAAGCCGTACAGGATTCGAACCCGTATCATCACATAGAAAGTGTGATATCCTGAACCATTAGACGAACGACCCTTGTCTGTATAGCAGGCTGGACTCGAACCAGCACCCTCTCCGATCCAGGCGGAGTATCCAACCAATTGGAATGCTGCTATATTTTTTCAAAGAACTTTTTTGGAAAAGCATCCCCGGTGCATCTCCCGGGGAGCTTTGTCCCTCCTTCTGCACATATTTTTTTAACGCAGTTCAAACTCAGCCGGATGACGAACATTGTTGTAATTCATCTCGTTGTTCTGAACACTGCTTTTATTTTCTTTTTTACTTATCGCTTCAATCAGAAAGCGGAGAAACAATACACCGATCAAAAATTTCATAGTTACCTCCTCTTTAACCTCCTCTTTAACCTCCTCCCGACCCGCAGATGCGGGAGCATCAGGGCACAGCGCCTGCTTTTCGGAAAGCTTTATCCTGTTTCAAATTCATTTTTGCCGGGTTAATAAAAAGCCCGGTCGTTTTCGGCGACCGGGCTTTCCTGCATTATGCACAATATGTGCTTATGTATGGATACAATCCGGTCGTCGATGCTTACTATCATTCTCATTACTCACGGGTACAATACTTCTTATCGTCGGGGCATACCAATAGCATGGGAGTAATAGTTGCATACCATTTACTGTTATCATTCTAAATCGTTTATGTCGCAATTGTTTCAGCAATTTTTATTTTTTAAGTTGGTTATAGATTCGGTTTCTTTCAAATTACATATCTGTCCTTGCAATTTCATGCGCACTTTTCTCTTTTACACAAGGCAAACCTGCCTTCGCTAAGGCTACGGCCGGTACTAAAAAACCCCGCAATCACTTGCGGGGTCTGTATTTCATTGAATTCGTTGTTACACTTACCCATGCAGCATACATGCCCCGCAAACAGTATAGTCACCCTTGGGACTAAACCAATTCGCTGATTCAATATGTAATTGTATTCTGAGCATGTTTTTTGTTTTGCGAGTGCAAAGATTGGATTAATTTTTTGATGCAAACAAATTTTCAGAGGAAAATTTTAAAATTATTTTTTAAAACAACCTCCCCTGCCCACCCGGCACCTGGAATTTACTTCTGTCCAAACTCCATTCTTCTGCATTCATGCCGTACAGCTTACCGTATTTTTTATACTGCTGTGCCACTATATGGGCAATATTCCCTTCTCCCCGCATCCGCACCCCCCAGCGGGTGTCGTTCACTTTGCCATCATGGCTTTGCTCTATCAGGTGCCATATCTTATCTGCCCGGTCAGGAAAGTTCTTATACAGCCAGTCATGAAATAAGAATTTGATAGCTCCATTCAGGCGGATGAATGTGTATGCTGTAAAAGTGGCACCATTATCTTTTGCTGCTTTCATGATGCGCTGCATCTCATGCTCATTCAACCCCGGTATCATCGGCCCCATCATGATACCCATGCGCACACCGGCACTGCTTAATTCGCTTATTACTTTCAGTTTTTGTTTGGCTGTAGTAGTTCTGGGTTCCATCACTCTTCGCAAATCCTCATTAAAAGAAGTGATGGATACCATTGCCGAAACAATTTTCTTTTTTCCCATTTCCTGCAGCACATCCTTATCTTTCAATATCCAGGAATTTTTAGTAAGTATTCCTACCGGTTGATTGAATTCATTGCATACTTCCAACAAACCCCTTGTAAGGCGATAGGTTTGTTCGGCAGGCTGGTAACAATCAGTATTACCGCTGAGCATGATGGGTGTGGCATCCCATTTTTTATTCATTAAAAATTTCCGGAGCAATTGCGGTGCATTTTTCTTCACGATGATCTTTCTTTCAAAATCAAGTCCGGCGCTGTAGCCCCAGTACTCATGCACATTTCGGGCATAGCAATAAATACAACCATGCTCACAACCCGCATAGGGGTTCATACTGTACATCATACCCACATCAGGGCTCTCCACTTTGTTCACAATTGTTTTGCTTTCCTGCTCCAAGTATATCGTAGGAGTATTCGAATCCTCCCAATCGTCTATCCCCTCTATATGTTCTCTTGTTACTTCATTTTTAAGAAACCTGTTCTTTGTATTGATCTGTGCACCCCTACCTGCCAGGTATTTTGGGCTTTCTGCATCTTCTTCTTTTGGCGCCACTTTGTAGTGGTCTTGTTTTAATTTCTCTGACATCACTATCCTGTTTTGGTTTTTTACAAATAAAAAAAGGAGAACAAAGAGTTATCTCTTTCTCACAACCGCCGTCAAGGTCTGCGACCGCTGACGGGGTACCAAACTCACTCACTCTTTATTCTCCTTACTCACAAACCCTACCCACTATTATCACTACTGTTACAAAAAATATTACCCAAACAATTCTCCCTGCCTCGTTGTAACCGGCAGGTTTTGAAATTCAAATCTCTCTGCAACATGGTATTTTAATTCTCCTTCCGGCCTTCTCAGCAATGTCATCCCATCGGCAATGAAACGACCAGTAAAATGTTTGTTGCTGTATTCCAGCCATCCTTTTTCATACTGCCAGGGTTTTAGCATTCTTGCGATCGTCAGGTGCGGTTCCATGATGAAATGAGGTTTGTTATCATCATTCAGTTTCATCAGGCGCTGCGCTTCTGTTCTTATTTCTTTCACTAAGTTTTGTACCGGCAGTTTACTTGTCACATTAATAAATATGGTATGCGAGGGAAAGCTGCCAAAATCTTTCAATTCCACTTTGAAGCGGGGAAAACCCATCGCTATCTGCCTGAGCCTGTTCAAAAGACGGTCTTCCATCATTTCGTACTGTAAAAAATTAGCCAGGGTAATATGTGGCTTACCCCATCGTGCATGATCTGATCTGAACTCCTCTGCAAAATTTTCCTTCACTTTCATAATACGGTTCCACAATTCTTCATGCGGGCTCAGCACCAGCAGGTACTCATATATTCTGTACCCGGGAATAGTTACTGTTTTCACTGTCTGCAGTTGCATACATCACAATTTTTAAAAAACCCGCCCCCAAATTTGTTTAGCATAAAAATACTAAATATTTTAGCTTTTCAAAATTATTTTTATGGCGGGAGAAGAATTTTATGGAGCGGCTTACAAAGGCACAAAACAATTTACCCAGCAGGAAGTGAAAACGGCCAACGCCACCGGCTTTGGTGCTGCCGCCGATGATTATATGGAAAAGGGTATTGACCTGAACGAACAACTCATCCGTAATAAACCGGCCACTTTCTTTTTCAAAATGAAAGGCGATGCCATGAAAGAGGCCGGGATATTTGACGGGGATGTGCTGATCGTGGACCGTTCATTAAAACTGTTGAGTGGAAAGATCATCGTAGCTATACTCAATGGAGAATTGCTGGTGCGGCGGTTTCATAAAAATTTTTCTTCTGCTTTTCTTATTCCTGAAAACAGCCGGTATAAGAACATCAACCTGGCGGAGTTCAGCAATTTTTCGGTGTGGGGAATAGTGACGTACATTATTCACCCGGTGTAAAGTAATACCCCGTCAGCGGTCGAAGACCCTGACGGCGGTTAATAATAAAACAACTATGTACATCCAACCTATCATCGAAGGCCAATACTTCCATATCTATAACCGGGGAGTGAACGGCGAAGACCTTTTCAAGGAAAAAAGAAATTATTATTACTTTTTAGATCTGTATAAATTTTATTGCGGCGACGCCCTCGAAACGCTTGCTTATTGCTTATTAAAAAATCATTTTCACCTGCTGGTTTATATAAAAGAGAATGTAGAAATACTCAGAAATGACGGTAAAGGGTTATTTCGGATAAATGCATCGAAACAATTAGGCCACTTATTTAATTCTTACGCACAGTCGATCAATAAAGCATATAACCGGACAGGCCCTTTATTTGAATCTCCTTTTGAAAGAAAACTGGTAGATGACGAGGATTATATCTTGTCCATGATCTATTACTGTCACCAGAATCCAGTTCATCACGGTTTTGTGAATCACCTGAAAGACTGGGAATTTTCCTCCTACCATTCCATTTTAGCCAACAATAATACCATTGTGGCGACAACTGAAGTACTAAAACGCTTTGAAAGTATTAACCATTTCGAAGAATCTCATAAAACTTTTACAACACAAACGAACCTGGAAAAGTATATTATAGAATTATAATCCCTTTTCTAACCGCGGACGGGGCCATAGCCGCCGTCCGGGATACCTATAACGATGAAAGCGATAGTTGACTGTAACAATTTCTATTGTTCCTGCGAACGGTTATTCAAGCCGGAGCTGGATAACAAACCCGTTGTTGTGCTCAGCAACAATGATGGTTGTATTGTTTCCCGAAGCGATGAGGCAAAAAAATTGGGAGTAGAAATGGCCGGGCCGTATTTTATGGCCAAGCCAATAATTCAAAAACATGATGTCGCAGTTTTTTCTTCTAACTATAATCTATATGGCGACCTGAGCTGGAGGGTGATGGAAACTTTACGAATGCTGCTGGGAAAACAGAATGTAGAAGTTTATTCCGTAGATGAAGCATTTGTTGACCTCAGCATTATTCCACCGGAAGAGCTACAGGCCGTTGCTAAAGAAATAAGGGAAACAGTGGAACAATGGACAGGTATCAAAGTATCTGTTGGTGTGGCCCCGACAAAAGTACTGGCCAAACTGGCAAATCGTTTGTCCAAAAAAGATAAAAAGAAGACGGGCTGTGTAATGGTGCTGGATACAGATGACAGGATAATTGAAGCTCTGCGAAAAACACCGGTAAGCGATATCTGGGGAGTGGGCCGGCAATATGCCGAAAAACTAAAAGAGCAATGGAGTATTTATGATGCGCTGCAACTGAGCCGTATGAGCGAGGAATTTGGCAAAACACATTTGGGCGGGGTAACAGGTATCCGTCTGATAAAGGAACTAAGGGGTGAACCAGCGAGGGATATGGAGGAAGAACTTGTAACAAAAAAAATGATAGCTACCACAAGAATGTTTGGAAGCCCGGTCGCAGATATTGCATCCATCAAAGAGGCAGTAGCCACTTACACATCAAGAGCGGCAGAAAAGCTCAGGCGGCAGCATTGCGCTGCAAAAACCATCAGCGTATTTGTTGTGGCAAAAGGAGAGAATCATAATGTGGATTTTCGCGGAGCAACGCATGGCGACTCTGTTACATTGCCTGCTGCCACTTCTTTTACCAATGAACTGATAAAACCGGCAGTAGCTATCGTAGACAAATTATTCACCAAAGGAACACAGTATAAAAAGGCAGGGGTTATGCTCAGTGGCATTGTACCTGATAATTCCATGCAGGCAAACCTGTTTGTTCCTGAAACAAAGAACTGCGAGCGGAAACTGATGGACATGATTGATAATGTCAACTTCAGCCAGCGGGATGATGTATTAAAATTTGCCGCATCCGGCACTACAAGGAACTGGAAGATGCAACAAAATTTTATCAGCAAACGCTATACTACAAGGTGGGAGGAACTATTCGAGGTGCATTGACTGGTAAATGTGAATTTCACTTTTCAGAACTTATAGACAGGGTTTTTTACATCATGGTAAAAAAGGAATGTCCATTTTTGCTGTTTCCCTTTTTCCCACCACCCTCTTCTTAGTTCCATAGCTTTTTTCCCGTCAAAATCATACTTGGCTACAAACCGGTGCTTCATTTGCTGCAGTTGTGGCGCATCATCTCCTCCGAAAAAAATAATTTCTCCTTCGTCCCTGATCCAAAATACCTGGTGATGCGGAGAATGTGCCCCTGTCACTTCATAATAAATATAATCATCAATCGCCCCGTTCTCCTCCAGCAAAACAACACAGTTATTATTTTGCAGGCACTCCAGATCTTCTGTAACGAAAGAAGGAAATCCTTTTTCAAAAGCAAACTCCATTTCACTCCGTTGTATATAATAAGTGGCTGTGGGAAGTGATAGCCGACTTGTCCTATCTTCCTTTTTAATACCAACACCACCGGCATGATCCTTATGAAGATGGGATAACAGAACTTTTGTTACTTCTGATGGATTGATCCCTGCATTGATCAAGTTTTGGTGCAACTGAAGTTTCCCGTTCTTTGCCGGGCTGGAAAATCCCAGACCTGTATCCAGCAATAAAATATCTTTTGAGGTAATAACTACAAACGGCTGTATCTCTACCAGCAGGCTTCCGGCAGGTCTTTCTTGTAAATCATGGGCTTTCTCGTCAAAGGGGACAAAAAGTTTGGTTTTGTCAATAGTAAAACGGCCTTCGGAAAGGGGAATGATTTTCATATCCTCCTCTATTTAGCAGCGATCATACTGATCTCCACGTTCACAAATTTGGGAAGGGCAGAAACCTGCACCGTTTCCCGGGCAGGAAAAGCGGACTCAAAGTATTTACCATATACTTCATTTACAGCACCAAACTGGTGCATGTCCGTCAGAAAAATGGTTGTTTTCACTACATGACTAAAATCCATTTCAGCCTGCTGCAAAATGGCTTTCAGGTTGTGCATTACCTGGTGAGTTTCTTCCTGAATATCTGTGTTCTTTAAGTTGCCTGTGGCGGGGTCTATACAAATCTGGCCTGAAATAAACAGCATATTGCCTGTTAAAACAGCCTGGTTGTAAGGGCCGATCGGGGCCGGGGCGCCGGATGTTGTAATGATGGTTTTGCTCATGGTATAAATTAAGAGCAACGAATTTAGCTTTATACATTTTCTTTGCAAAAAAGGATTATGAAGGTTGCCGTTATTACAAATGATGTTTTGAAGGGAGAATTGCTGCATACCGGCCCGGCAGTTGATGTGACTATAGAATATTGCACTCAGCCTGTTCCTGTTGAAAATGCGGATTGCTGCATAGACTTACTGTTTGAGCCTGTTGAGGAAAGAGTGAGACAATTGCAATCCTTATCAGTTTCTTTTATCATCATCAATTCGGTGGCTGGCACCCTGCATAATTTACCATCAAATTTTGTCCGTATCAATGGATGGCCCACTTTTTTAAAAAGAGCAATTGCAGAAGTCAGTAGCAGCGATGAAAAAATAAAAAAAGAGGTTGAAGAATTACTTTCTTGTTTTGGGAAAAAAACAGAATGGGTTCCAGATATCCCGGGATTTCTGACCGCACGGGTGGTAAGCACCCTCATCAACGAAGCTTACTTTACTTTAGAAGAAAATGTAAGTACCAAAGAGGAAATTGATACGGCTATGAAACTCGGCACCAACTATCCCTATGGGCCATTTGAATGGGCCCGGTTAATCGGGCTTAAAAAAATTGACGGGCTGCTGTCAACACTGGCCGCAACTAATCCAAGATACAGCCCCGCAACTTTACTTAAACAAGAGGCACTACTGTCATGAGCCTTATCCTGAACATTGATACGGCCCTTGATACCGCTTCTGTTTGCATTGCAAAGGACAGAGATGTATTGCTTATGTCTTCCAATAACGAACAAAAGGATCATGCTGCCTGGCTACATACGGCTATTGCTGCATTGATGCAGGCAACGGGGCATATGATAAATACACTTGATGCAGTGGCCGTAAGCATTGGCCCCGGATCTTACACCGGCTTACGGGTTGGCCTGGCTGCTGCCAAAGGTTTTTGCTATGCCCTCCATATTCCATTGCTCACAGTAAACACATTAAAGCAAATTGCTTTTGCAGCAAAAGATGCAGCCACCGGGCTTATATGCCCGTTGATTGATGCCCGCCGCATGGAGGTTTTTACTGCAGTATATACTAATGGTATGGAAGAGAAAATTCCGGCCCGCTCTATGATCATTAACGAAAACAGCTTTGTCGATTTACTTTCAACCGAAAAAATCCTTTTTTGCGGCAACGGGGCAAAAAAATTACAGCCACTTCTTACAAATAGCAATGCAGCTTTCAGTACAATTGCTGCTGATGCCTCTCACCTGGCACAATTATCGTTTCCATTGTTTAATAATGACCAGTTCGCCAATCTGGCTTATACTGAGCCATTTTATCTGAAAGAATTTTATACCCCATCCGGAAAAAATTGATTGAAAAATGATAATCAGGGTTATTTTTACACTTACATTTTAATTCCCTGAACTATGAATAACTATTCCTTGGTGCTGAAGACTCTGGCTAAAAATGGAACACCCCTCAAAATAGACCTGCTGACTACAAAAAAAGCCGCCCTGGTGCTGCGGGCCATCAATCACAAGCTCCGTCAGCAGATGCTGAAACTGATTGATGAGCAGGAGAAAATAACTGTAACAGAACTTTACCAGAAACTCCAGTTAGAGCAATCAGTCGCTTCACAGCACCTCGCTGTTCTGCGAAAAGCCGGATTTGTTAAAACATCCAGGACCGGCAAATTCATTTATTATTCAGTGAATGCCAACCGGCTGGAAGAACTAAACCGGTTTGCAGATGACCTGCTGAAATAATTTTACCTGATTAGTAAACACCGGGCCACAGGGGAAATGTTTCTTAGCTTTTAATCAGGTAACTTCGTCACTCAAAATTATCCGGTTATGTTTATTAAGCAATTATATACGGGCTGCCTGAGTGAGGCAGCATATTACATCGAGAGTAATGGCGAAGCCGCTATAATTGACCCGCTCCGCGATGTCGATGCTTATCTCCAAATGGCCAATGAAAGAAAAACCCGCATCAAATATATTTTTGAAACACATTTTCATGCAGACTTTGTGAGTGGTCACCTTGATCTTGCTGCTGCCACTTCGGCCCCGATTGTTTATGGGCCCTACACCCACACAAAATTTCCGGTGCATGTAGCAAAAGACGGTGAGATTTTCAAGGTTGGCAATCTTACCATTGAAGTATTGCATACTCCCGGGCATACATTGGAATCAACCTGTTATTTGCTGAAAGATGAAAACGGAAAAAACTATTGTGTATTTACCGGCGACACTTTGTTTGTGGGTGATGTAGGCAGGCCTGACCTGGCCCAAAAGGGAAATGAGATCACTATGAATGACCTGGCTGGAATGATGTATGACAGCATTCACACTAAACTTTTTCCGCTGGCAGATGATGTGATTGTTTATCCTGCACATGGCCCCGGCAGTTCCTGCGGCAAAAATCTTGGCCCCAACACTCACAGCACTATAGGTGAAGAAAAACAATCCAATTATGCTTTGAAAGCAGCGACCAAAGAAGAATTTATTAACTCCGTTACGGATGGTATTGCAGCGCCACCGCAGTACTTCCCTATCAATGCTAAAATAAACAAGGAAGGATACGACAGCCTGGAAGATGTGCTGGTAACAGGTATGCGAGCTTTATCCGTTGAAGAATTTAAAAATCTTGTTACTGATGATATGATTATCCTCGACACAAGAAATGCAACAGTATTCACACAGGGTTTTGTTCCAGGCTCCATCAGCATTGGCCTGGAAGGACGTTTTGCAGAATGGGCCGGCAGTCTTTTATCATTTGATGCCCCCATGCTGCTGATAACAGACCCCGGCAAAGAAAAAGAAACCATCGTACGTTTAGCGAGAGTAGGCTTTGACAAAGTAAAAGGTTATTTAAATGGCGGCTATGAGGCATGGAAAAATGCCGGTGAAGAAATTGATATGATCATTGATGTGGAAGCAGACGAGTTGATGATGGATATGCCGCATGATGAGAATTTAGTGGTGCTGGATGTTCGCCGCCCTACCGAGTATGCAGACGGGCATCTGAAAGATGCTGTCAATATTCCTTTGAATGATATGAATGATCCGGGCAGCATGGCCAACCTGGAAGAAGAACAAAACCTCTATGTTCATTGCGCCGGTGGATACCGCAGTGTAATTGCCGCTTCCTTATTAAAAAGACAGGGCATTCACAACCTCCGAAATGTGCTGGGGGGCTGGGGAAAGATAAAAGAACAGGAGAAAGCAGAGATTGTAAAAGAGACAAGTGTATTGAATTAAAGAGAAAGTATATTTAGTAAATAGGGTATATAAAGTAAGCTTACTTTATATACCCTATTTACTTTTCATCAATTAATAACAATCAAATTTTTGATTTTATCCATTCATTCAGTTCTGGCGAACTTTCACAGCTGATAATAGCTGCATACCTTGATTTTGTTCCATTATGCACCCCCACATGCCACAACCGTTGTGAATCTACTACAAAGTGAGCACCCTTCGGCATTGGCACTCTTGCTTCGCTTTCTTTGATAGGCAGATTATTTTCATCGCTATCATACAGCAGCATATAACTATCCGGGTTGTCGGTCAACTCAATCCACATCCGCACTACCCATCCTTCGCCTTCCGGGTTCAGCCTGTTATTATCATCCCGATGAACCGACCTGATGGCCTGATCGTGGGTTTGTGGTTCTAATCTTATTATCCTTACCCTTCCGAAATTGGCCGGGATGGATTTGATATATTTCATCAGGGTAGGACAGCCTTCCGAATTGGGTGTAAAGATGGCATCCTTATCCGTTTTTCCATTTTCCCAGAAGCCTTTACACTCATTAGTGCCATCGCAGGAAGCCAGCGGGGCAAAATTGGTATCGCCCCCACTTTTCCAGTCCATATAAGTCAGGTTCTCCCATTCTTCTTTTGGTATATGTGAAATATCAAGCGTCTTCATTATCACATATCCTTTTTCTTCCATTACCGGCATCCGGTAGTGGTTCGTATTAAGCGGAATCTTTACAGACCAGTGCTCACTGTGGGGCCAAAATATGGCAGGTGCGGGGGCAGACATAAGGTTTAGTGTTTTAAATATGAATGCGCTAATGTAGGAAATATCAGTAAACGAAAAGATGACTCCTGCCGTTAAAAGCAACAAAATTATTGAACAGTAACAATACCCCTCCTTATGGCATATAATACAAGCCCAACCCTGCTTTTTATGTTCAGCTTTTCAAACAGGTCATCCCGGTAGCCATCAATGGTGCGGGGGCTCAGGTGCATTTGTTCGGCGATCTCTTTATAAGTGAGCTCACTTGCGGCGAGTTTCAAAAATTCAAGCTCCCTGTCTGAGAGGTTATCCGAAGCATTTTGGTCTGTTCCCTGGTTATCCATAATGCTCCTCATCAGCCGCCCCGTCACCATTTCTGAATAATAAAATCCCCTTGACATCACCGACTCAATGGCTTCCTTCAGCTCAGAGGGGTGTGAGTCTTTCAGAATATATCCCTTCGCCCCGTTCTTCAGCATTTTAATGATAGCATCCTCGTCATCGTACATGCTTAGCGCCAGGACTTTTGTTTCAGGAAAATTTGCTCTTACCCAGGCTGCAGTTTCGTAACCATCCATCAATGGCATGTTGATGTCGAGAAGAAGTATATCAGGCGGAGCAGAAGTTTTCATTTTTTGCAAAAACTCATTTCCATTATCGGCTTCAAACAATACTTCGTAGCCTGATTCTCTTAGCATTCCCGCCAGCCCGCTTCTTAGCAGGCTGTGATCATCCACCAAAACAATGCTTGTCATTTTATCTCGTTTTATGTTGGAAATTAACCGTGCTTTCAAACGGCACGGTAATTTTTATACTTGTTCCCCGCCCCGCAGCGCTGTTAATGCTGAAGCCGGCCCCAATCAGGCGGGCCCTGTTGTTCATATTGCCGATTCCAAGTCCTGTTGCTATGCTTTCGTTTTTAGCGTCAGCCGAAAGTTCAAATCCCTTTCCATTGTCAGCTATGGTCAGTTCCAGTTGTTTCTCAGAATAGATGGCTGTAACATTTATTTGAGTGGCTGCCGCATGTTTAATAATATTATTCAGCACCTCCTGCACAATTCGGAAAAGAATAAGCTCCCTTTGCGATTCAATTTTTCCTGCCGCTCCTGTTATTTCAAAATTTGGCTGGAGCGAACCGGCTTTCCTTATCATTTCAAGTTCGTTTTCCACTGCACGCAGTAAACCAATAGAGGCAATGGTGTCTGTGTTAAAACTTTTGGACAGGTCACGCAGGTCGTTAATGGCTTTGCTTACCTGTACGAGTGTGTTGTCAATTTTATCCTTCAGCTGTTCTGTCTTTGACAGGTCCATTGTATTCAGATTCAGCTTGGCGAGGCTGAGCACCTGTCCTACGTTGTCGTGTATTTCCTGGGAAATGTTTTTGAAAGTTTGTTCCTGGATTTCTAATTGAGACTGGAGAAGCTCCTGCTGGTAATACGTTTCCAATTGCTCTGCTTTTAATCTCATTTCTTCTATTTTTATCCTATTAAATTCTTTTTTCTTTTGATACCAAAGGAAAATAAATATTATAAAGCCTGACAACAACACGAAAACTGTTGTCACAAAAAAAATAGCTGTACTCAGATCATTTAAAAAACCAGGTTTCATTTCTTTTGAATATATATCTTTCGCTTTACTACTTCAAAAATAAATCCAATACAAAAAGAGCCATAAAGAATTACGTTTAGACTGTGATTGATCAATTTATATAATCTTACCGCCTCAATAGCGTCATTTTTTGCCATATAATTGAGCATAGATGTATTAAAAATATTGCCAGAGTAATACATCAACAGTCCTGAAATGATAAATAAAAGCGGCCGTTTAAGAAAAGAAAAGTACTCCGTTTCGGATGCAGATAATTGATAAAACATTAAAAGGCAAACAAAGATGATAATAGCTGCTCCAAAAGTATGTGTATGATTATTATAAGTGTACAACCCCTGTAAAAAAATCAGGTTATACAGAAAAAAAAGAATAAAAAGGCCAAGGCAAATCCTGAGTATTATTTTGAACAATAGTTTTTCACTGATAAATAAAAAAATAGACAGATAGAATGTAAACTCAATCCCATTAAAAAAATTGTACATCGGTATCTTAATCCCGGGATTGGAAGTCGTTAATTTTCCCATCAATTCAACAAGCACCGTTGTCCAAAGAAATAATACAAACCATCTGTTTAGCATAGATGGTTTGTAAATTATGCAGAGAGTACAAGTTAAAGCCCCGGCTATTTCTGCCCAGTTATGAATACCAAGTATCATTCAAACATTTTACCGTGGGAAAAAAGTATCTCTTAAAACACCATCCGCTGGGGGTGGCGGTATAAGATCACCCTGATCAAAAAAAGCACCCTTC
This sequence comes from uncultured Chitinophaga sp., assembly GCA_964358155.1. Classification (GTDB taxonomy): domain Bacteria; phylum Bacteroidota; class Bacteroidia; order Chitinophagales; family Chitinophagaceae; genus JJ008. The sequence goes on along the minus strand of CAYHPA010000024.1, from coordinate 7,964 downwards.
CCAAGAAGAGGATCATTTGATTCAATTTCATTCCCAGTGCCATCCAAAAATGAAAGTACAACTGTAGCAAACCCATCAGAAACTCTTGCAAACTCTATTTGCATATAATCTGCTGATGCAGAAAGCGAATTTTTGAAAGTCATAAAATCCTTATAGGAAAAATACACCACTTCCCGGTTATGAGGATCTTTAACCGATATCCGGCTGGCACATACAGTTTGATCTGTAGATATTCCAGTTGAGGAGTCGGATCCAAGCAAGGCAAAAAAACCAGTACCTGCTGCGCCAAAAAAAGACACCTCTTTCTCAAGCGTTCTATCGTAAATGCCCTCTATTTGAGGCACATACATTGGCACTACTACAACAGAATACCAGCCAGTCATCAAGGACAACCCGATATAAAACCTAAATCCAAGTTCATACTCTACTTTTGGTGGGCCGGGATTATCAGGCGGAAGATGCGATGCCAGTGTGTTTACTCTTGTAATGAAATCATCAACATCAGCAATTTGAAACCTAAGGGTCTTTGGAAAATTTTTAAACTTTCCAACCAGTTGTTTTTTCCTCGGTTCAGTTATTATACCGCTTGCATCTATGGTATCTATTTTAAAATGATTTCCTAAATAAGCAAGAAATTTCACCCTGCTTTTGGTATTAAACTTGAACGTTTTTTCTTGTGTTTTTGTCTGTATTATTTCAAGAAAATCAAAGTCTGAGACTTCGGGAATAACATACTTTGGCATAAAAATATTTTTTAGGTGAAAGAATAATTTAAAATACCCAACAAATATGAAACAGGCAAATCCATATTTCAAGCGTTTTTTAATCCCGGCCATACCGTGTTTTCACCTGTTCATTTATCAATCCCCGTTTCTTCGTATTTTGCAGGTACTAACCCCAATCCATGAACCACCTGTACTTTGGCGACTGCATGGGTGAGTTGAAAGAAATCAGCAAAGAATATATGGCATCGCCGAAAACGAAACCTTTAAAAAGCCAAACGTAAAGAAGGCAAGGCAAGCAGTAAGGGGTTGTTTGATTAAAGTTAGTCATACAATTATGAAAACTGTATGACTAACATAACGCATTGAAGAAACAATTTGTATCCTGTTACCCTCTTACTTCTTTCCAGTCAATAGAGATTACCTGTATTTCTCCGGCATTATCACCAACAAGATTATTATCATTAATGCCCAGAAGAATATCGCCGCTCAATTGACCGTCAACCCTGAATCCCAAAATTATTTCCTTGTCAACTACTTCTGTTTTTCCGGTTATAGGTTCAACCTCAAACGTAAAAACAAATGCGGTTCCGGAAATATTGCCCACTAAACACCCTTCATCAGAGGTTGGTACTTTATATCCCGGCCCGCCGGGTTTACGACCCTGCCACCCTCTGGCATCATAAGTTCCACCCCCGCCCGGGTTTCTGTTTGCAGTCCATCTGGAAGACGCATTTACTTTGATGGTAACCAGTTTATCATTTTTTGTTGGGTCTAAAGGGAAACCTGTGTTTTCCCAAATAACAGTTGAAGGAATTTGATAGCTCATAACATTATATTTTAAGGTTAAAAAACACTGATTTATAATTCTATTTTATTTCTTTAACATGGCTGCCGGGTATTGTTATACTGTCACTCCAGTGATTTTGTGTTCGACTACACTAATAGCCTGAAACCTTTTGTAAAACAATAAATACTGGCTGGATTATTCTTAAGTTCTTTAGCTCCTTTTCACCCCGTCTTTTCACCCCCACATTTCCGTTATTCTCTCCTTTCCCGGGTTGCTTTAGCAAGTCACTTTTGCAGAGTCAATCAATTCCTGTGAAAACCCTCATTATTCAACTTTAAAAATCACAGGTATGAAACTCAGACAACTGCTCTTATTCGTAGTAATCCTTTTGGCAAGCTGCTATTTAAGTTTTTCGCTTTTTTCTCAGCCTGCTACCACCGGATTGCTCGCCTATTTTAAACTGAACGGCAACACCACTAATAGCGGTTCGGCCAGTATTACTGCTTCCGCTATCAGTACCAGCTATACTACCAACAATGCCGGGGCAGCCAATAATGCCGTACAGTTTGCCGGCAACCTCAATTCCTATATTGATTTTACCGACAATGGCAACCTGGATTTTTCCGGAACTGCCAACTTCACTATTTCTTTTTCCTTCTTTTTCAATGGCAGCAGTACAAGCGGACTTATTGACAACTGTTTGAACTATGGTGGCTGGGGCGTATGGCTATGGTCAACCGTGGCGGGCACCTGGAACCTGCAGTTTAATTATAAAAACAATTCGGTAGGCAGCGCTGCCGCTACTTCATTTACAACCGGCGTTTGGCATCATGTGGCCGCTGTAAGGAATAATGGCACCATCTCACTTTATATTGACGGAGCGTTCCGTCTTTCGGCAACAGAAGGCAGCACTGCGCCTGCCTACCCCATCAATATGATTGCAGGCGCTATGGCTTTCGGGAGCTTTTCCCCGCCACGATATAATCCATTTGGAGGAAAAATTGACGAGATAAGAATTTACAACAGGGCATTGTCTGTTTCTGAGATAGCAGTGCTGACCCCTTATTCACTTCCGTTGAAACTTGGCGATTTTACAGCAGTAAGAAAACCTGCGGGTATACAACTGAACTGGGAAACCATTACCGAACAAAACGTTTCACATTTTGAAATTGAAAGAAGCAGTGATGGCAGCAGCTTTAACACAATCGGGCAGGTTACTGCCAGGGGAAATTCTACTGATAAGCAATATTATACTTTCACAGATCAGCAGCCGGCAGCCGGTACTAATTTTTACCGCCTGAAGATGATTGACCTTGACGGGACATTCAGCTACAGCCGTGTGATCGCTGTAAAAAGCGATAATAATCTTTTCATCCTGCAATTATTTCCCAACCCTGTGAGTGATGTGCTGCAGGTGCAACTGCCGGCATCAAAGAAAGGAGCTGTAAAAATCATGATACTGGATGCAGCCGGCAAACAGTATTATGTGCAAAATCTGCAATTAACTGAAGGCTTGAATGCAGTAAGTGTTCCTGTTGCCCGGCTGGCGAAAGGCGCTTATTATCTTGTTGCTGAAAACTCTGGAGAACGGCAATCAACAATGTTTATTAAACAATAAATATTTATCCTTTTTTCCTGTGATTTTTTGGGGCCCCGGTAAATTACCGGGGCCTCTTTCATTGTCAATAAAAAGTTAACGACCCCTTTTTTTCACCATTCGTCAGGAAATTGTCACCTCTCAGATAAATAAAATTTTTTCCTTGTTCCGGGCCGGTATTTTTGGAATACGAAGATTTTAGTAGTTGTGCCGCACAGCAACTGAAATGTAACAGCCATTTATTTTTCAGCGTCATAACGAATAACAAAGTATAGCCATGAAACTCAAAACCACATTTGCTCTGGGCATAGCCCTGTCCTGCTGTCTGTTTGCCACTGCGCAAACTCCGGCTCCCAAACAATTAGCGGCGCAGCGTACGACTAAGCCTGTAAAAATTGATGGTTTACTCAATGATTCCGCCTGGAGAGATGCGGCAGTAATGACAGACCTGGTGGAGTTCCGGCCCACTGTCGGCGCTTCGGAAAAACCGGAAACAAAAACCATCGCTTACCTGATGTACAGTGATGAGGGTATTTATTTTGGTGGTTATTGTTATGAAAGAACCAAAGACAGCATTGCCACCGAACTGGCGGGGCGGGATGGTTTTGGTACCAACGATTATATCGGGTTGATTTTTGACACCTACCACGACAACCTGAATGGGTTCGAATATTTCGTCACCCCGCTCGGCGAGCAATGGGATGCAAAAATGTCCCCGAACAGCAATGGTAATGACGAAGACTTTTCCTGGAATGCTGTATGGCAAAGCGGCGCTGTTATTCATAACGACGGGTGGAGTTTTGAAATGTTCATCCCTTATTCTGCCATCCGCTTTGGAAAAAAAGATGTTCAAAACTGGGGATTAAATATTACCAGACGCAGAAGAAAAACCGAACAGCAATACACCTGGAATCCCATCAATCCGAATATCAACGGCTTCCTTACACAAGAGGGCATCTGGACTGGCGTCACCAACATCAAACCACCTTTACGTCTTCAGTTCTCCCCGTATTTTTCAACCTATGTAAATCATTTCCCTGCTAATCAGCCCGGAGAAAAAAATTGGACATCGTCTGTAAACGGAGGTATGGATGTGAAATACGGAATCAACCAGGCTTTTACGCTGGATGCCACATTGATACCTGATTTTGGACAGGTGCCAAGTGATAACAAAGTGCTTAACCTCACGCCTTTTGAAATTAAATACACCGAAAACAGGCCCTTTTTTACTGAGGGAACTGAGCTTTTCAGCAAGGGAAATCTTTTTTATGCCCGCAGGATTGGTATAGATCCCGTCTTGCTTCATTCACCAGGTGAGTACATCAACGGTGGTAATGAGGAAATCGTAAAGAGCCCATCGGAGTCAAAACTGATCAATGCGACAAAAATTTCCGGAAGAACACAAAAAGGGCTTGGCATCGGTGTGCTGAATGCCATTACCAACACCCGTTTTGCTACGCTGGAAGACCCGGTTACCAAAGGCCAGCGGAAAGTTGTGATTGATCCCCTCACCAATTACAGTGTTATCGTTCTGGATCAGACCATGAAAAACAACTCCAGCGTTTCATTAGTAAATACCAATGTATGGCGCAGCGGAAAAGATTATGATGCCAATGTAACTGCTGCACTTTTCAGCCTGAATGATAAAAAGAACACCTGGAATGTAAGCGGAAAACTGGCTGCAAGCCAGTTGATCGGCTATTTGCCCGATGGTAAAACACAAAGCGGGTACAGTCATAATTTTTCATTCGGAAAAACAAGCGGTCGTTTCAACTTTAATGCAGGGCAAGAGCTGACCAACAGCAAGTTCAACAGCAACGACCTTGGCTATTTCACTTATACAAATTTTATCGACCATTTTGCCTGGGTAGGATACCGCTGGATAAAACCAACAAAATGGTACAACAATATTTATACAAACTTCAATATATATTACTCCAGGAGGCTGGTGCCTGCCGCATTCCAGGCTGCCAACTTCAACTTTAATGTAAACGGCCAGTTGAAAAATCTTTGGTATGCAGGTCTTTTTACAGGATACGAACCCAAGGGCAATAATTTTTATGAACCAAGGGTTCCCGGGCGGGTGTTTAAAGGCTGGTCAAATTATTTCATAGGCATCTGGGTAGAAACCAATAACGCAAAAAAATACAAGATATACACCGAAATAATGATGGTGGACCGGAGCCTGTTCAACAGCAAACGTTACAGCCTTTCACTTGGCAACCGTTATCGTTTCAACAATAAATTTTCCATCAATCACAACCTGAACATTTCGCCTCAAACCGATAATGTGGGCTTTGCAGCCATCAGCGGCAATGATGTGATCTTCGGCAGGCGGGATATTAAAAGTGTAGAAAACCTCCTGAATTTAAAGTACAGCTTTAATGATAAAATGAATATTAACACCCGCATCCGTCACTACTGGAGTAAGGTTGATTACAAAGAGTTTTTTACATTGCTACAGGATGGTGGCCTGGAAAAAAACAACAGCTTTAACCAGAATGTAAATCAGAATTACAATGCCTTTAATATAGATGCGGTGTTTACCTGGCAGTACGCCCCCGGAAGTTTTATCAACCTGGTATGGAAAAATGCTGCTTATGATTTCAACCGGATCGTAAACCAGGGATATTTTAAAAACTTCAACAATACCATGCAGGCTGATGACAATAATAATTTGTCGTTAAAGGTGATCTACTTCCTCGATTACCTGCAGTTGAAGAAATTAAAAAAGAAAAACCCTGATAAAAAATAATCAGCACAAAAAAGTCCCGTTGATCAGCGGGACTTTTTTTATTCAATGATATTGCCATACTCAGGCTTCCATTCCCACTTCCAGCGGCGATGGCTCCAGAGCCATAAATCGGGATGCTCCCGGATCGATCTCTCCAAAAAGTCAACATATTTTTTTGTCATTTCCCCCGGTTGCAATGAAGCAGGATTCTCTTCCCCCATTTCAAAGATTGCCCTGTAATGGCCCCTTTTTTCCTTGATAATTTTTACAAACAGAACAGGTGTGTTTCCTCTTCTGGCGCCGCTTTCCGGCGCTTTCAAAAAAGGAGCCGGGCGATTTAAAAAATTAAACCACCAGCCATTGCTTGGATCTCCGGGACTTTGATCGGCCACCAGCACCAGGTTATAACTCTCATTGCGATGGGGAACAAGCGCATTTCTCATATTGGTGGCCGGAAGTAATATGGCCCCCGTTTTTGTTCTTAGTTTAATAAGGAGCCGCTCAGTTGTCCTGCTGACAAGCGGCATGTACACTACCAGAAATTTTTGCTGCATTCCCAACGGACCTGCCAGGCAAGCCCATTCCCAGTTAAAATTATGCGCTAATAACGACTGACATCTTTTGCCTTCTGTAAAAAGAGGTTCATACAAGGAATAATCCCCTTTGAAATGTTTCAAAACGTATTGGGGCGAAGCAGAGATGAGTTTAATGACCTCGATAAAATTATCGGTGAAGTTGCGATAAAATTTTTTGGCAATTTGTTTTCGTTCCGTCTCTTTTTTTTCGGGAAAAGCGATCAGCAGGTTATTCATCACCACATCTTTCCGATACTTTAAGATATAAAACACGAACCCATACACACAATCCGAAAAAACATACAACACCTGTAATGGTAAAAGGGAGACCAGCCATAAAATGCCGTAAACAACGTAGTACATGACGGGCAAAGATAAAAACTACATAAATGTATTGATCAGGGCTTTTTAAAAATGCAGCGGGTATTTTATCCCCTGCTTTGAAAGAATCTTTTACTTATTTATTTCTCCATACTCGGGTTTCCATTCCCATTTCCAACGGCGGTGGCTCCACAGCCACATTTCAGGAAATTGACGGATCACATTTTCCAGGTAACTGACAAATTTTCTTGTAAGTTCAATTTCAGTAAGCCCTGCAGCATTTTCAACAACGGTAATCAGTGCTTCATAATGTCCTCTCGCCGGTTTATGAATATAAGTAAACACCACTTCTGTATTATTCGCTATGGCAGCTTTTGCCGGCCCCTTCACAAAAGGAGTTGCTTTTCCAAAAAATTCAAACCACCAGGCGTTGGCCGGGTGGCCGGGATTTTGATCAACCACCAGCCCCATAAGATATTGTGTTTTTTGATATGGTAAAAAGTCTTCAGCCATCCTGGTAGCTCTTAATAGCTTGTTGCCGCTTCTTGCCCGCAAGCTGCAAAACAATCTCTCAAATACCTTATTGCCTATAGGCATATACACCACCAGTATGGGAAGATCAACCTTGCCTGCTGCCACGACAGAACCCCACTCCCAGTTAAAATTATGCCCCATGTGCATCTGCACACTTTTTCCTGAAGACTTTAATGCATTGATTGCTTCCCAGTTGGCTGCTACCCGTTTATTCAGGAACTTCTGTGATGCCGAAATCATTTTAATGGTTTCAATGAACATATCCACCAGGTTATGATAGAATTTTTTTGCAATTTTTTTTCTCTCCTGTTCTGTTTTTTCAGGAAAAGCAATAGACAGGTTGCTCATAACAACAGCCTTCCTGTATTTAAAGACATAAAACATCAGTCCATAAATACAATCAGATAAAACGTACAATACTTTTAAAGGAAGCAGGGAGATCAGCCACAGGAAGCCATAAACTACATGATACATTATGAACAAAGATAGAGACTACAGAACGATATTCTGAACCATGTTGCTCTTGCCCGGATAATCGGTGTTGTAGTGCAGTCCGCGGCTTTCTTTGCGGAAACTGGCGCCCTTCACCACCAGGTAGCCCACAGTTATCATGTTTCTCAATTCCAGCAACTGCGGTGATAAGCTGCTGGTTTCATACGGTCCAAAAAGTCAAAGCGTTGATGAACAGCTT
>CAYHPA010000023.1:0-24595 GCA_964358155.1 uncultured Chitinophaga sp. | reverse complement strand
TATAGAGCCGCGCCAGCGGCTTCTTCACCGGCTCGGAATCGAGCGTGAATTCCAGCACGTCCTCGGGCTGCACCAGCTCCGGCCCGCGCGAACGCGAGATCAGGTATCGGCTAGGGTCGGCCGGGTGGCGCATCGAGACATGGCCGAAGGCACCTATGCCAATCTTGCCATTATCACCCATTCGCACGCAGAGTTTGTAATTGATTTTGTGAATGTGATGCCGGGTACACCCAAGAGTAAGGTTAAGTCAAGGATCATCTTTACCCCGCAGCATGCCAAGCGTTTTATGAAAGCGATGATTGACAATATCCAGAAATATGAGTCGGTAAATGGCAGTATCAAGGATCTGGAAGAAATACAGGTTCCGATGAATTTCGGAGGACCGACGGCGCAGGCGTAGGGAGAGGCGGGAGGCCTGAGTCGATAGTCAGGAGTCAGGAGCTTTTGGTTCCAACCAAAACACTGCGTTACATAAATTTGTCTGGATTATTGATCATATACCATATCAATTTACCCGTTTCGTCATTTAGAAAAGTAAGTTCTTCATGTTCCTGAGTAGTTATATAGCCACAGTCTTTTGAGAAATCAAGCCACACCTGCGTTTCAGTATTTTCTGTTTCTGAATCATTCAGCTTACTGATAAAATAATCCTTGTACCTTCTTCGTTTATAAGCTTCGGCTAAATTGGTACATACTGATCTGGATGACCTTCTTACTTGGTCAGTTAAAGAGTATTTTTCCTCTGGCGGAAATCTTTTAGAAATATGAAAAATTTTCATAGCCAGATCATAGCTCTTTTGGTAAGCCATCAATTCTTTATAATGTCCCATCTTAGATATTTTAAGGATTTGTGAATTTTAAACCTCCCGACTCAGAGAAGTCCTTCATCAGCAAAACTGTAATACCCGCTGTCGCTTACTATAACATGGTCAAGTACAGCGATGTCAAAAAACCGGGCGGCTTCTTTTATTTTTTTGGTCAGGTCTTCATCAGCACGGCTGGGTTTCAAACTGCCGGAGGGATGATTATGACAGAGCACCATGCTGACGGCATCTTCTTCCAGCGCCTTTCTTAAGATGATTCTTGTGTCAGCCACTGTGCCGGTAATGCCTCCTTCGCTTACAATTTCAAAATGATTGACTTTATTGGCCCGGTTCAGGAATAAGATGGCAAATACTTCGTGACGGTAATCTTTTAGTTTGGCCTGCAGATAACGGGCAATGTCGGTGCTGCTGCTCACCAGGTCTTTTTGCAGCACTGCAGAAGCCTGCTTTCTTCTGCCTAATTCAAGTGCAGCCACAATACTGATGGCTTTGGCTTCGCCAATGCCCTTTATCTTCATCAATTCTTTTACCGAAAGCTTTCCCAGTTCCCCGAGGTTATCTTTTCCAAGCTTCAGCACTTCTTTGGCAAGATCTACTGCCGACTTCTGTTTTGTTCCATTACGGATAAGTATAGCGAGCAGTTCAGAATTGCTGAGGTTTTCAGCACCGGCAGATAGTAACTTTTCTCTGGGCCGGTCGTCTTTTGACCATTGTTTAATTGAGTACTTGTGCTCTTGCATAAAAACAATTTAGCCAATAATTTTAATTCATCAATACCACTTAGTGGTAAGATGCAAGCCGCCAGGATCAAGACCCACCCCATTTTGCTAACATTAAAATCCTGACGTATGAAAACCAAGAGTTTTACCCCTGTGGGCTCGCTGCACCCTGTTCTTTTCTTTGTGTTTGTTTATGTGGTAGCACTTATCTTTTCCATTTTTATCTGTTCATCTCTTTTTTACAGCTGTAATGCCAGCTCAGGCGGCGCTGTAGGCAAGGAAAGTACATTTCCGGAAAAGCCTATAACCCCGGTGGCCACAGCCCTTGTACATAATAAATAAAGACTTTTTCGGGATCAATTTTTTGGCAACAGCTATGGCGATTGCGGCCAGAGTAATATCTTCGCCGCTCCAAAGGATTCCTTTGGACATATCTCACCCACATGGAATCAGCCAAAATATTCTCGGGTACAGGCTCACAGGAGCTAACCGCACAAATTTGTAAGAGATACGGCACCCAGCCGGGCAAAGTAAATATCCAGCGCTTCAGTGACGGGGAAATCAGCCCCATTTTTCTTGAAAGCGTAAGAGGGGACTATATCTTCCTGGTGCAAAGCACCTTTTCTCCTGCTGAGAACCTGATGGAACTGCTGCTGATGATAGATGCAGCCCGCAGGGCCTCGGCCTACAAGGTAATTGCCGTTATTCCTTATTATGGTTATGCCCGTCAGGATCGTAAAGACCGTCCCCGGGTGGCCATTGGAAGTAAACTGGTAGCCAATATGTTAGTGGCTGCCGGGGCAGACAGGGTGATCACTATGGACCTTCATGCCCCCCAGATTCAGGGGTATTTTGATATCCCGGTTGACCACCTGGACAGTCACGCAGTTTTTATCCCTTACATAGAGAACCTCCGGCTTGAAAACCTTACCTTTGCCGCCCCCGATGTGGGAGCAACTAACCGCATCAGGGAAATTGCCAGTTATTTCAATGCAGAAATGGTAATCTGCGACAAGCACCGTAAAAGGGCCAACGAGATCGCCAGCATGGTAGTGATAGGGGATGTAACTGACAGGGATGTGGTGATAATTGACGATATCTGTGATACGGGCGGAACACTGGCAAAAAGTGCAGGTCTTTTAAAAGAGAAAGGAGCGAGGAGTGTAAGGGCATTAATCACTCACCCGGTATTGAGCGGAAAAGCATACGAGAATATTCAAAACAGTGTGCTGGAAGAACTGGTGGTTTGTGATACGATTCCTGTAAAGCCGGAATTGTGCCCTAAAATAAAAGTGCTGAGTGTGGCAGAGCTTTTTGCAGTAGCTATCAGGAATGCATTTGAGAACAAGAGTATCACCAGTTTATTCATCCACTCGCAGCGAAAAGATGACAGCAAGCGGAACAGGGGCCTGGAGTAGAACTTAGCGTAAACAATTAAATAAAAATAGAAAATGAAAACAATTACAATCGAAGGTAGTCTGAGGACCGGATTCGGGAAAACAGCCACCCGGCAGATCCGCTCTCAGGAACTGGTGCCCGGTGTAATTTATGGCGGCTCACAGGAGATCAGTTTCCAGGCTCCTGCTGCAGCTTTCAAAAATTTAGTGTACACACCCAGTTTCCAGGTAGCAGAAGTAGTATTGGATGGTAAAACTTACAGGACCATTTTAAAAGACCTGCAGTTTGACACGGTAAGCGATTCGCTGATCCACGTTGACCTGCTTGAATTGGTGGAAGACAAAAAAATGATTGCAGATATTCCCCTGAAGTTTGTCGGTGTATCACCGGGAGTAAAAGATGGCGGTAAGTTGCATATTAAAATGAAATCGCTGAAAGTAAAAACTTATCCGAAATACCTGAAAGAGCAGATTGAAGTAAGTATTGATAACCTGGAGCTGAATGGCAATATCAGGGTAGAGGATGTGAAGGTGGAGAACTACGAGATACTGAATTCTCCCCGTATTCCCATTGCTTCAGTAACACTGACAAGACAATTGAAACAGGAAGAAGCTGCTGCCCCGGTTGCCGGTGCCGCTGCTCCTGCTGCCGGCGCTGCTGCTGCAGCTCCTGCCGCTGCAACACCCGCCGCACCTGCGGCTGCAGGCAAGAAGGAAAAGAAATAATTTTCTTTATCATAAAAGCAAACCCCGACGATACTGTCGGGGTTTTTTGTTTTCTTAATCCGATATTTGATAACCGCTTTCAGACATGAAATTCTTAATTGTTGGTTTGGGAAATACGGGCGATGAATATGCCCATACAAGACACAATATCGGCTTTGATGTAGTGAATACTTTTGTGCAAAAGCACGGAGGAAGTTTCTATGCAGGCCGACTGGCTTATGTGGCAGAAATTAAGTGGAAAGGAAAAATATTCATCTGCATTTGTCCTACCACTTTTATGAACCTGAGTGGCAAAGCAGTGAAGTACTGGATGGATAAAGAAAAAATTGCACTGGAACGAATGCTGGTGATTGTAGATGATGTGGCTTTGCCGTTAGATAAACTCCGGCTGCGACCGGGAGGGAGTGATGCAGGGCATAATGGGTTAAAAAGCCTGCAAGAGGAATTAACCACTAAAGAATATCCCCGTTTGCGGTTTGGCACAGGCAATGATTATCCCAAAGGCCGCCAATCGGATTTTGTACTCAGTAAATGGAAAAAGGAAGAAGAACCCCTTGTAAAACTGAAGATTGACAAGTCGGTGGAGACTATTGAAACCTTTGCTGTGCAAGGAATTACAGCCGCCATGAACCAGGTAAATAATCAGGCATATTCGCTATGATAAATCAGATTCATTACTTACTTTAGCAGCCCTGCCTGCCGACAGGCAGGCCACCCATTCTCCGGGGCTACTGGTTAATCATACCAGTTTTTAAGATCCAATAAACATAATGATACCTGAATATATGGGATGAACAGTCCTTGATGTTGTATCCGATGTATTTGAACAAAACACTTCATTTTTATGAAAATCTTTTGTGTAGGACGTAACTATGCAGCGCATGCTGCGGAACTGGGCAATGAGGTTCCTGACGAACCAGTCATTTTTATGAAGCCCAAAAGCGCCATGCTGCAGCCGCATACGCCTTTCTATTATCCCGAATTCACCAATGAACTCCATTACGAATGCGAACTGGTATTGCGCATCAGCAAAAACGGAAAATACATCCAGGAAAAATTTGCTTCAAAATATTATGACGCAATAACAGCGGGCATTGATTTCACGGCGAGGGATATACAGAATGAATTAAAGGAAAAAGGATTGCCCTGGGAAAAAGCAAAGGCCTGGGATAATTCAGCAGTGATTGGAAAATGGGTGCCCTTTGCGAATATCAAGAACAAAAAAGATATCAACTTTTGTTTGTACAAAAACAAGGAACTGGTGCAGCAGGGAAATTCGGCTAACATGATCCATAGCTTTGACAAGATTGTGGCTTATATCTCCAACTATTTTTCTGTCAATATCGGCGATGTGATCTTTACCGGCACACCGGCTGGTGTGGGCGAAGTGGTGGTGGGAGATGAGCTGGAGGCCTTTATTGAAGATGACAGTATGTTTACACTGGAAGTAAAATAAACTTTTTTTCGTTGTGACGACTGAAACCAACTGTTATGAAAGCCATCCTTGTGATGGCTTTTGTTTTACTGCTGCTGAAACGATTGCCTTAAATTTGTCACACATTTTTGTTTGCCGTAAATGATGGATACTAAAATATTGCTGAAAGCCTACCGTCTGATGAGCCAGGTAAAGGCAATGGCCGAAACCTATGAAGCCAACCGGCCTGTCTGTAAATATGTGCACTCCACCTCAAGAGGGCACGAAGCAATACAATTAGCCACTGCATTTCAGCTCCGCCCGCAGGATTTTGTGAGCCCTTACTACCGGGATGAAAGCCTGATTATGGGACTGGGCTTTACTCCGTATGAACAAATGCTCCAGCTTCTTGCCAAAGGCGGAGATATTTTTACCGGCGGCCGGGAATATTATTCGCATCCCAATTACCGGGGCGATGATAAGCCCACTATGATCCACCAAAGCAGCGCTACAGGGATGCAGGCCATACCTACAACGGGTATTGCACAGGGCATTCAATATTTGGAAAGGAATTTGACAGAAAAACTTGTAAAGGGGAAAAATGATGAAATGCCGGTGGTTGTTTGTTCGCTTGGTGATGCCAGCATTACAGAGGGGGAGGTGAGTGAAGCTTTTCAATTTGCCGTATTAAAGCAATTGCCCATTATTTATTTGGTACAGGATAATAACTGGGGCATCAGCGTAACAGCTGAAGAAGCAAGGGCGATGAACGCCTTTGAATTTGCCGCAGGTTTCAAAGGGCTCAACCGGATACAGGTGGACGGAAGCGATTTTAAAGCATCTTACTCCGTGATGAAAGAAGTGATTGGTTTTGTCCGCCGGGAAAGAAAACCTTATCTCGTACATGCCCAGGTGCCGTTGCTGGGGCATCATACCAGCGGAGTTCGGAAAGAATTTTACCGCACAGAGGAGGACTGGGAAAAGCATCTTGGACATGACCCTAATCCAAAACTGAGAAACAGATTGCTGGACAGGGGTATTGACGAAGCTGATTTAGTACAAATAGAAAAAGAAGCGGCAGACCTTATTGCTGCTGATTTTGCCAAAGCGGTAGCTTCACCGGAACCTGACTCTGCAAAAGTATCAGACCATGTTTTTGCTCCGTCATTAATAACAAAAGAACAGGGAACAAGAAGCCCCGCCGGAGCCGAGAAAATAATCATGGTGGATGCTGCCTTGTTTGCCATTCGTGAGTTGATGGAGAAACATCCGGAAGCTGTTTTGTATGGACAGGATGTAGGAAAAAGATTAGGCGGGGTTTTTCGTGAAGCGGCCACATTGGCCGATCAGTTTGGTGAACACCGGGTTTTCAACACTGCGATACAGGAAGCATATGTAGTGGGCTCCTGCGTGGGAATGAGTGCGGTGGGATTAAAGCCAATTGTGGAAGTGCAGTTTGCGGATTATATCTATCCCGGATTCAATCAACTGGTAACAGAAGTTTCCAAAAGCTGTTATCTCAGTTGCGGTAAGTTTCCTGTTTCAATGATTCTGCGGGTTCCCATCGGCGCTTATGGCGGCGGTGGCCCTTATCACAGCGGATGTGTAGAGACAACCGTTCTTTCTGTCAAAGGATTAAAAGTAGCCTATCCTTCCAATGCAGCGGATATGAAAGGGCTGATGAAAGCTGCTTATTATGACCCCAACCCGGTGGTTATGCTGGAACATAAAGGCCTTTATTGGAGCAAAGTGCCCGGAACGGAGGGTGCAAAGACTCCCGAACCATCTAAGGATTATATTCTTCCTTTTGGCAAAGCGAATATTGTGGCAAAAGCTTCCGATAAGGCAATGGAGAATGGAGAGAGTTGCGTGGTAATCACTTACGGAATGGGAGTGTATTGGGCAAAAGCTGCCGCAAAAAAATTCAATCAGCAAATTGAAGTGGTTGATCTGAGAACCTTATTTCCTCTTGATGAAGAATTGGTTTTTGAAAGGGTGAAACTGCACGGTAAATGTTTGGTGCTTACAGAAGAACAGCAGAATAATTCATTTGCAGAAGCATTGGCAGGCCGTATTTCCAAAAATTGTTTTCAATCTTTGGATGCACCGGTAGAAGTGCTGGGTGCATTGAACCTTCCTGCCGTGCCGATGAATATGGGATTGGAGCAGGCGATGTTGCCGGATGCAGAAAAGGCAGCAGCAGTATTAAAACAGTTGCTCAATTCATAAATAGTGTTCAGGGCTAGCCCTGATTATTCTTCAAAATAGTCGGACTCTATCTTTTAAAAGAGTGGGAATCTGTTTTTGTTTTTCTTCAGCCCCGTAGGGGCGAAATGTTGGTAGCTTCAATAGATAGAAATTTTCCAGAACCCCGTAGGGGTGATATATTGATTTTAATATGCCACCCCTATGGGGCTCGGTCGTTTCTTGTTCATCATTCTACCAATATGGCGCCCCGACGGGGCTTATTCTTCTTCAAAATAGTCGGAATCTATTTTTTTGATTTCATAAGTTGATTGAACTGATACTCCGAGGTTATAATCAATCATGTATTGAGCTAAATCTTCGCCGTCAATTAAAATAATTTTTACATCCATTTGTGCTGCATAAGCTATTGCGTCTTTTGAGAAGCTTGATGTTGTAATAAAAACACCCTTTTTAGCTCTCTGACCAGCTAAAGCCCCTACAAATTTTTGAATTTCAGGCCGGGTGACAGTTCCTTCCCAACGTTTCGCCTGAATATAAATAACATCTAATCCCAGTTTATCTTCTTTAATAATTCCATCTATGCCTTCATCGTTTGTATATCGGGTTGCTTTTCCAGCTTCTGCAATAGAACCGCCGTAGCCCATTTTTACTAATAATTCTACTACAACTCTTTCGAAGAAGGAAGGATGAATTATTTTTAATTTGGAAAGAATTTCTTGCTCTAATGATTGACGGATATTTTGATAGCCTGACTCTATTAATTCTTCTGGTGTATTAAAAATAGGGGAATTGGTATTTAAATTATCGTTTTTTGGGTCATCCTTTTTATCATTATCACTCGATGAGCCCGAAAACTTCCTTGAAGTATCAAACTCGGGAAATTTTCTAAGATATTTTATGTTTATTGTCTCTGGATTTTCTTTCAAGGTTTCAAGCCCCGTTGGTGTTATTTTAAAATATGACCGCCGAATATTTTCAACAAGCCCCGCCATTTTCAGGTAGGCTTTAGCCCAATATACTCTGTTATAAAAAATCTTCTGTGTTTTGCTTGGAAGCCATTCATTTAGTTCGTCTGCGCTAAGTTTAAACTCTTTTGCTAAAAATTCAATGGCATCAGATACTGAATGCTCTTCTTGATCCCCAGTGAACTTAAGTAGGGGTAACATTATCTTTTGAAAATCTGGTATCATGATTATTCTTCTTTTGGTTCTACTATATGATAGTATGAATTGTTATCTATTAAAATTTTAATAACAAGTGCGGCGGCTATTAATTTTTTTAATATTAATTCAGCATCTTTTCTTTCAATACCTAGTTCTTCTGCAATACCACCTGCGGTTCTTCTGCCTAATGGATACTTTTTCCTACTCTGTGTAGCTTCAATTAGGACTTGTAGAACTTTTAATTGCAATGAATAGTCAAGACTTAACTCTTCCAATTGTTTGTTATCAATCGTAGCCGGTGCATCAAGCATCACATCTCTTCCTGCATTGTTTTTGGGGAAAGCAATAAAGTCACGGATGCTTTCGCTGCCGCCGAGAATGGCGCAGAGGCGGTCAAACCCAAAAGCAATACCGCCATGTGGTGGAGCGCCGTATTCAAAAGCGCCGAGTAAAAAGCCGAATTTGTGTTGCTGTTCTTCTTTATCCATGCCAAGGGCGGCAAACATTTTTTCCTGTAATTCCCTTTGATAAATTCTGATAGAACCACCCCCGATCTCATTTCCATTCAGCACCATATCATAAGCATTGGCCTTGATACCGGCATAGGGGTGCTTTAAATATTCAGCTGCATTTTCAATTGCAGGATTATTATTGATCATCGTTTCAATCTGCGATGGCTTTGGCGATGTGAACGGATGATGACGGGCTACCCAGCGATTACCTTCTTCATCGTATTCAAATAATGGGAAGTCCAGCACCCACAAGAGTTTGAATTCATCCGCTTTTCTTAAACCCAAACGTTCCGCCATTTCCATCCGCAGGTCGCTGATGGCTTTTCTTGTTCTTTCTTCCGGGCCAGCGAGAATAAGAACAAGATCTCCTGCCTTTGCATTGGCAGCATCAGTAATAGCTTTCAATCTTTCTTCACTATAAAATTTATCTATGCTGCTTTTGTAAGTGCCATCGGTATTTACTTTGATGAACACCAGGCCTTTCATGCCGATCTGCGGACGCTTCACCCATTCCGTCAGTTCATCGGTTTGTTTGCGGCTGTATTCGCTGCAACCGGGTACGGCAATGGCCAGCACTGTCTCGGCCTCATCAAATACTTTGAATCCGGCGCCATCAATCAATGACGATTGGTCTTGTTTTTCTGTATAAACAGAAGAAGGTTTTTTCAGGTTCAATACCCGCATGCCAAAACGGATATCGGGTTTGTCGTTACCATAATTCCACATGGCATCTTCCCAAGTCATCCTTGGTAATGTCTCAGTATAGTCAATCCCTTTTACTTCTTTGAAAATGGATTTCACCATTCCTTCAAACATGTTCAATATATCTTCCTGCTCCACAAATGCCATTTCGCAGTCTATCTGTGTGAACTCTGGCTGGCGATCGGCCCGCAGGTCTTCGTCACGAAAACATTTTACCACCTGGTAGTAGCGGTCGTATCCGCTTACCATTAGCAACTGCTTAAAGGTTTGTGGCGATTGGGGTAAAGCATAAAACTGTCCCGGGTTCATCCTGCTGGGAACCACAAAATCCCTTGCACCTTCGGGTGTAGATTTAATTAAGAAAGGCGTTTCAATATCCATGAAACCTTGCTGGTGCAAATAGTTTCGTGCAGCCCTGTTTACTGCATATCGCAGTTCGATATTTTTCTTTACTGCATTGCGGCGCAGGTCAAGGAAGCGGAATTTCATTCGCAGGTCATCTCCGCCATCGGTATCATCCTGTATGGTGAATGGCGGCACGGCAGACTTATTCAGTATTTTGAAGGAAGCAACGGTAATCTCTATATCGCCGGTAGGAATGTTGGGATTTTTATTGCTGCGCTCATTCACAGTTCCTGTGGCCTGCAGCACAAACTCACGGCCTAGGGGATTTTCTTCCAATAGTTTGTTCAGTTCTTCGCCAAACAATAATTGTGTGATACCATAGCGGTCACGAAGGTCAACAAAAGTAATAGCGCCGAATTTACGGGCGGTCTGCACCCATCCGGCAAGGGTTACTGTTTTGCCTTTACTTTCTAATCTCAATTCGCCACAGGTGTGGGTTCTGTACATTTTTTCAATTCTTTTCTGAACCGCAAAGATAAAGGTACAGGGGTATTTTCGGGGCTTTGATTTTTTCGTAACACAGGAATTATATCGTAGTTTAAATGCCGTTATGCCTCCCGGAGATACCATAATCCTTAACAATTTTGATGAGCTGCCGGATTCGATTCGTCATATCATTGATTCAATAACTACGCTGAACCTATACCAGTTGTCTGAGGACGATAAAAGACCTCAGTTTCTATTTCCTCAGTGGCAAATAATCCTGTTCGTTTTTTTGGTGGCATTCAGCTCCGCTTATTTTTATATTATCAGACCGGCTTCTGCGGAAAAAAGAAAAATCAAGAAAATACTCGGTAGTAGTTCAGCTGAAAACACAATCGCCAGAATTCAATATGATCAGTGGCTGCATAAATACAACCCTTATTATCAATCATTGCCGGGAGGGCTTAAAAAACGCTTTTTAAGAAGGACTTTGGGTTTTAAAGCATCCAAGGAATTCCGATTTCACTATATGCAACCTGATGAATTGCCCGCTTTGCTTATAAGCGGCGCAGCGGTACAGCTCACTTTTGGCTTAAAACATTTTCTGATTGATTTTTTTCCGGTCATTAATATTGTGAAGAGGGAATACAGCTATTCCGGAGGCAATAACGTAGTAGAGGGGCATGTGAGGGCGGATAAACGCACTATCAGTATTTCCTGGAACAATTTTATCTATGACTATGAAGATTATTCCGATTCACAGAATGTCGGATTGCATGAACTGGCACATGCTATTTCGTACGATTTTTTATATGGATTCAAGGAGAACATGCAACCGCATTACGAAGATGGACTGAAAAAGTATATACAGGTAGCTGCCCCGGTGTTTAAAGAGTTACGGCAAGGTAAACGGCATATTATCGATGATTATGCTGCCATCAATGTTGAAGAATTCTGGGCTGTTTCCATTGAAACTTTCTTTGAAAACCCTGAGGAATTCCGCAATAAGCTTCGGGGTTTATACGATGCAGTATGTGATTTACTGAATCAGGACCCTTTGCGTGACGATAAAATAATAAATAAGGGCCTTGCTGGCTTGTAAATGGGGTAACCCTTGATTATATTTAAAGTCCGAACGTTCCTTTGAATACAAAAACCAATAAAATCCAGGCTATGATCACCATCACCCTCATCTATTTTATCCGCCGCTTCTATCTTCGATTTAAAACAAGAAATCAATTGCAGGTTACATAGTTACTGTATGTTTTTTCTTTGTTTCCCCCGGCTTTTGTACTGCATAGTAGTATAACATTATCAATATACCTATGGCGAAAGGAATAATGGCAATATGCTTGCCGGTATACTGGTTCCATATTACATCTTCGTCAAATTCAAAAAATTCGCTGATCATCCAATAGGCATTGGCGGTAATCCAGAAAACAATGGCAAGATTGTGCGCCAGTTCGGATACGATGTGACGGTTCTTCCAGGCTATCCATATCGCCACAGATAAGGTGGGAACAATCATCGTTAGCCCCAACTCTTTCCAGATCATGCACCAGCTGATGTCTTTCATCAGCCAGAAAGCAATATGAAGGTTCTCCATTTTGCGGAGGCGGGCAGGAATACTGTACAGCATTTCGTTGGACTGGCTCATAATAGTTACAAGCCGGTTTTTAGCACCGGCATCTGTTAAAAGTAATGATTTGATAAAATCAAAGGAATTTTTGAAAAAATAATTTTTATGCTTAAGGAGACTACCTTATCTGGCTAATGTTTTTGAAAACCTTTTTACATCTGCTTCAGGAGTTATTTCAGAATTGTGAAGGAGATGGTTCACCAGTTGTTTTGCAAAAAATGGCGCTAAGGAGCACCCCTTTGTTCCCATACCATTTAATATACCAATATTCGGATGCAGGGGATGAAATCCAACAAAAGGCCTTCTTTCCAATGTGGCGGGACGCAGCGATGCGAAATGGCCGGTAACCTCAAATGGCAATTTCAGCCATTCTTTCAACAGCGATTCCATTTTTTCTCTGAACGCTTTGGTTGGGTTTACATCATTGTATTCCCATTCGTATCCGGAGCCCATCCACCAATGACCGGGGGTGGCTAATGGCGCCAGTGTAAGGCCTCTTTTATAGATATTTTTATCGGGAAGCCCGTCTATGTGCAAGGTTAATACTTCACCTTTATTAGGCGCAAAAGGTAATTTATCAAACCAGGGATTTCCGGTACTGGATGCGCCATCACAAAAAATGATCTTCTCAGCTGTGATATTCCGGTATTGAATTCTTTCCTTATTGATCTCAAGTTCTTCTAATACAAATTCTTCTTCCAGCAATAGTTCTTTTTGCAAAAGCTGTTGCCGCCATGCGGGTAAAATATTTTCAAGATGTGCTGTATAAACAGGGCTTATTTCCCCAATACCAAGATCATAATGGAATAAATGCCTGAACCGGCTTTCGTCTGAGGCTATACTAACGTAATCATCTGCTTCATCCACACGTTGCTGAAAACTCAGCCGCATCTGTGCCGAAGGAAAGAAGTCAACAATATTTCTTTGCGAGATGGCATGAATGCCTAGCACCTGGGAAAATTCATTGTACGCAGACAATGCAAAAGGTATTATTTCATCAGCCATCCATACAGTGACGTGACGGCGACCTGTTACCGGATTGATGATACCTGCAGCCACTCTTGACGGAGCATCTTTAAAGTTGTTGTCGATAACAAGGAAACTTTTTCCTTCTTTTTGAAGATAGTAACTGAGCCATGTGCCGCTTATTCCCTGGCCAATGATTAAATAATCAATAAACATCTTGTAAAAATAAAGGAAAGAATAGGGAGAAGCTGAACCGCAGAGACGGGGAGACGCAGAGTCCCTGAGCTTTGCTCAGGAATTACTCTGCGCCCTCTGCATCTCTGCGGTTAATTTATTCTACAGTTATCCTAACCCCTTCTGAATGACTGGTAAACTCCGGCGCATACATACACTGTATCGTTGTAATGCCATTGCTGAAATTACCGGCATGGGTAACGAACAACGGATACTCAAACACATAAGTTCCTTTTCTCAGGTAGCTGAAAAAGAAATTGGTGCTGGCATCCTTGGTGCTTTCATAATAACCAAGACCGCCTTGCCACTTATAACCACTCAGTACATTCACCGGCTCCATAGCCGAAGCCCGCATGTCCTTCATGTGCACATACTCCATATCACGGTCAACCCGCAGCTCCACTCTTACTTTTATTTTATCGCCCACTTTTACTACCCCTCCATCAGCTACAGGTGTAATGACGGGCCCGCGGTCTGTATTTTTTTCTACAAACAGTTTCTTTGTCAACTTCAACGGGGTAGTCGCAGAGGTTATTTTGTCAAGGTCTTCAAAATACTGCCAGTAAACGCCACCCCAGCTTGCACTGATATTGGCATTAGGAGAGGAAACAGTTACCGAGATATTTCCCATTTGCGGATTCACCTTCTTGCCTTCAATAGCTTTTTTGAAATAACCGGTTCCTGCTTCTGTTTTATTTTCTGTTGAACTGATAATTGTGTTGCCCAATTTTATTTCAACAGTGGGTTCATTGCTCAGCCATTCTGTTCCCTGAAGCAGCAATGCATAGCAAGCTTCCGCCGTGGCTTTCGTTGTTTTCCAGTTATTGGTCTGTTTGTTTTTCAATAACCATGTCCGCAGGTCATCTACTGTTTTTACATCTTTACCCACTTCCTGGAATGCCTCAATGAGCAATGCATGTGTTTCTATTGGTGCTTCGTACCAGAACCAGCCGCTTACCTGATCTTTCCAGTACATGCCGAGTTCTTCATTAGTGATCGAAGTTTCTTTCAATGATTTCAGGATGGCAGCAGGGGTTTTAGTATCGCCTGTCCTGTTCAATGACAATGCAATCATACCCTGCATGTATTTGCTCTGCCCCACCCATGTTTGCTGTGTACGTCCACGAAAATAATCATAGGCTGTTTTAGAAGCGGCAGCAATATCATATTCCGGGAAGAAGCTTCGCATATATAAGTACTGGATAGTTGTGTAACCTGGTGTATATTTTTTCAGATCAACCTTATACTTGATCAGGTCATCATAATCCTCTTTTATCTTTCTGTCAAGATAAGGAATGGCAGTAGTGAGGATAGTTGTCAGTTTCATGCTCTGCCCTGAAGCAGTAGCGTTTAATTTTTTCAGATGACCGATGCCGGTTACAATGTATTGGGTGATATAGCGGTCATCCGGCCCGCCGGTAAACCATACAAAACCGCCATTGCTGCTTTGCATTTGTTTCAGCTTGTCGTAAGCGCTGTTCAGTTGTTCGCTCATTTTGATCATATCAAACAGCAGTGCGATATTTCTTTTTTGCTCGGCTTCATTTTTTGCATGCAGCACCCATGGCGTTTCTTCCAGCAATACAGCTTTCAGCTCCTGGTTCTTTTGCAGGTTGCTCATCAGCGCAGCGGTATCTTTTATTTTCCATGTTTCAAATACCTGTTTGATGCGGGGAGATGAGTTGGAAATAAATGTAGCCAGTGAGTTGGCATAATACCGGTTCCATGTCTGCTCAGCACATTCGTACGGATATTCCATCAGGTAGGGCAGGGCCTGCACTGCGTACCAGGCTGGGTTGGAAGTGTATTCAACCGTCAGCGCATAGTTCTGCAATGTTTCGCTCTTGCCACTGTTCAATAATTTTTCAAAAGTAAAATTCTTTGTGCCTGTTCCTCTCATCGGCAAAGGCATGGTTTCCGTCACCATCATCCTGTTCGTTAATACAGGCATGGCATTTTCTTCGCCATCGCTGTAAGCACCTGCTTTGGCAGTAACTCTCCATACAAGGGCTTTGTTGAACTGGTAAGGCACTTCAATCGGGAACTTCACTGCTTCACTTTGTTTGGCGGCTACTGTAAAATATTGGTTGGGCACCATGTTTTTAAACCAGCCATCTACGGGTTCATTGGTAATAGCATCAACCAACTGCAATTCAACCGTGCCGGTCATTTCTTTATCGGTCAGGTTAACGATCTTGGAGCTGAATTCCATCCGGTCGCCTTCCCGCAAAAACCTTGGCGCATTGGGTTGTACCATCAGTTCTTTTTGGGTAACAATCTCTTTAGTGCTGCTGCCAAATGCCGCATCTTTTGTATGCGCCAGCGCCATGAATTTCCATTTGGTCAGTGCTTCGGGCATAGTAAATGAAAACTCAATTGCACCACTGCTGTCAGTTCTCAGGTCAGGAAAAAAGAAAGCTGTTTCATTGAAATTCTTGCGAATTTTTACATCGCCACCTTGCTGGCCTTGCTTTTTATTACCAGTTACCCCTTCTTTGTCAAAGATGTCAGCAACACCGTCGGCATCGGAGTCAGGTTTTCTCATTTCTCTAGCTATCAAGCCAACCGTAACTTCAGTTGCTCCTGTTGGAGCTGCTTCTGATTTTTCTTCCATTGCCATAACAGCGCCGTCCATTCGCATTGATTTTTTATATGACCCCAAATAACCACCACCATAATAATCGTTGTTATCATTAAATAAAAAATCATATCGCTTGTCAACATATTTTCCTTCCGTTTCGCTGATATACCGCTGTGTGGATTCTATTTTGGTAAAGTTTTGCGCACCCACCCAACTACGACCATTATAGTAAGAAGGCCAGATATAAGGCTGGCTCCAGCCATGATAATAGAACTGGTCAAGCGAAGCGTCATACATGCTGGCCAGCATTTCTGCAGCCACTTTCTCTTTTTTGTAACCCGATATTTTTACTTTCCATCTTTCTTCACTTCCCGGCAATGTCTTGTCACGGTAAGTGGCATATTCAATGGTCAGTTCTTTATTGGTCCAGGGTACGCTGATGGTCTGATTTAGCTGGTAAAACCGGTTATGTTTGATAAACATCCAACCAACGCCGTAACCGCCACGGTCTGACTCTGCAGCGGGGAAACTAAATGACTTCTTTTCGTTATCCACTTTCAGGAAACTGTATTCTCCAGACTTCTTACTGAGCTGATGCACGACAAATAAATTATCGGCTGATGTCCCCATTTCAATCTTTGCTGTTTCACCGGGTTCAACAGTTGTTTTCTGAACGCCTGTCCATAAATAATCCGGACTGTTCAACTGGTTGCTTTTTTCATCAAATAACTCAATATATCTTATATCTTTTACTTCTGCTCCGTTCTTGTCTTTGGTTGACATCTCTATTACATAAAAACCAGGATTAAATTTCCCGCTTACCACCTGCCATTCCCCATTTTCCCTTGCTGAATCACTTCTTTCAAAAACCTGTTGTCCCTTTTCCCAGCTTTTGAAATCGCTTTCATTATCATATTCATCATTGGGGAAGTTTTTAATGTATTCGTCTTTGTTCATTACAAACTGGTCGGGCCTTTCCCAGAACCGGCTGCGGATAAGGCGTTTTTCTTCTTTCAGTTTGCTGATGCTAACTTTTACAATGGCAGGTTCATATTGTCCGTTCATGTTTTGCGTACGGATAGATAATTTCTTTAGGCTATCGGTGGGAAGGGTGACAGGTACATTTGTAACCAGCATCAGCGATTTATAGCTTACCGATACCATTTGTTCGCCGCTTCTTGTTTCGCCATTGATATCTGTTACATCGGCATACACTGTATAGTCAAAAACCGGCTCAAATTGTTTATCGATCTTCAGATCGGGGATAGCGGTGAATTCCACCACAAACTTTCCGTCCTTGTCTGTTTTTGTTTCACCATGAGTGATTTCCATTTCCTCAGTAGGCGGCTGCCACCAGCGCCAGAAGCACCAGCTATAAATAAACCGGGGTTGACGAACCACCCTGTATTTTACCATAGCGCCGTCAATATTGTTGCCCGCATAAGCTTTGGCAATACCCGTCACTTTTATTTTATCATTTACCTTGTAGGTTCCTTTGATAGGCTCATGATCCACATAGAACTTAGGCCGTTTGTATTCTTCCACCCGGAAAGATGCGTTTCCATTATCGGTTTTTGTGTAGATACTGAACTGCCCGTTCATACCGCTTTGCGGCAACTGGAATTTACCGCTGAATGAGCCATACTCATTTGTCTTTACTTTAATGGTGTCTACGTCTTTATAGTTCGCATCACGAAGGACAACAGAAGTTTCATAATTAGCCCTCACTGTTCCTCCTTTTTCTTTATTGCTCCTCATGAGCACAATCCCTTTGAAGAAAATGGTCTGGCCGGGACGATAAATGCTTCTGTCGGTAAACAGGAAAACAGCATTGCTTATTTTAGGTTCTTCCGGTTCAGCGTTGCTGTAATAATAATCATACACCAGGTCATCCATAAAGAGTTTGTCGCCGTTGTGCGTTATTTCAAGCAGGTAAGCATAACTGCCATAATAATTATTGGCATCTCTTTTTGCTTTTTCCATTTTAAAGAAACCGTTGGCGTCTGTTGTGTACAGTTTTGCTTTTTCTTTAATGTACTTTGATTGCTTGTAGTCGTATTTCTGCTCCCATGCCTGTACGGATGCCTTGGCAAGGGGTTGTCCGTTGTCACGGTTTAGGACAAAGAAATCATCAACACTATTTACATAGCTGATGGCAGAAACATAAAATAGCCGTGCGCCAAGAATGACTTTTTTGCCGGCAAAATCACTTTCATTGGAAGCTACCAGTATATACTCGCCGTTTGGCAGCCCATCCACTTTTATTTCGGTAGCATGATCCTGCATATCATTTGTGATGGGCAATGATTGCTTCCAGCTTTTTACCGGTGTTGCAGCAATGATAGCAGGCCAGTATTTTTCATCATAGGAATTGACAAGTTGTTCTTTCAGTTTTGCATCAGCCTTGATGATGCGCAGGTATAGGGTATTAAAATTCTTATATTGAAGCAAGGCCCTGAACGGCTGACCAGGCACATTCACTTTCTCCACGCTGAACTGAAGTGACTTGCTGTTGATCTGGTTCAGCAGGTTATAAGCATTGATCTTTCCTTCAGAAGAATCCTTCTGTTTTAATAATGTTTCGCATATGTCTTTTGCTTTTATCCTGTCAAATCGGTGCGTTGTATCTCCATAAGGTTGGTAACTGTTTGCTTTTTCATTATGATAAGCGGCAAGAAGGTACCAGGCCTGGGAAGCAGCAGGTAAATCCATGTATTGCATGCTAATGAAAAGAAGGCTGTTGAAATAAAGTTTGTCTTTATCAGGATGGGTTGACTTTTCCTTTACGAACAGGATGCGTTGTATGTCTGCATCAATCAGTGCATCGGGTTTTGAATCATAAATATGAAAGGCAATCAATTTTTGATAAATGAGTAAGGCCTTATGTTCAAGAGAAAGAGAATCTTTAGTAATGAATTTTTTTGCAATAAACCCAACCGCCGGATCAAAAGCACTGGCCTGGTCTATTTCAAAAGCATAGGCCGGTTTCTTGATGTCTCTTTCATCATTTTGAAAATAACCAAGGGCACGGTGTGACAGCAGGTCAAAAAGTGTGGGGCGGAGGTGCCGCATATTTCCTTTGGTGATAAGAGCATCATAGGGTGCCAACTTTGTTTGCTTTAATAATTTTTCTTCCTTGATGGATTGCAGGTAGAGATCGCTGACCTTTTTATGAAAGTCTTCTGCATCCCAGGTGGCGATATCCTCTTTTTTGAAATTATCCGTTTTGGTACGGTCATACATCTGCCAGCGGTGGCTTTGGTAATAGCCCCAGTACATATCTGCCAGCAGGCTTTTGAGGATGGACGCCACCGGCTCATTGCTGATGGCAATTTCTTTTTCAATCTCGCTAACGGAGAGTACTTCATTGTCTTCACGGTTTTCTGTTTGCAGGCTGGTCATATAAACCAGGGTCTTGATGACCTGTGCATCCTGTTTTTCCTTTTTTGCCAGGTCGTAGAGTTTTTTTACTTCTGTAAGTGCAGATTTGGGCAATCCTTTTTCAACAAAGGCTTCAATTCGTTTCCATTCCTTTTCATATTTCTTAATGGGTGTCTGGCTGTTTGCGTTGACACTAAATAAACTTAGCAGGATGATGGTAAAGAAACAAGACTTGACAACTGGCAAATACATGTGGTAAATTTTAATACAAGGTAATTAATATCAGGCGAGGATATGATGCCCAACCGGTGTCATTTTCATAAATATTATTGCCTCTTCCAATTGCCGGCATACCATAAGCAGGAAAACAGGGTTGGCTGAAACCCTTTACTGAAAAGGATTCCCGCATAAAGCAGCAAAACAGGAACAAAACCCGCACAGGCGTTTAACATTTTGTTTCAATCTTTTTTGGCACGATGGCATGGCTTTGGAAATAGTTGGTACAGCAATATTTTTTTAACCTTAAAATGAAACAACATGAAAAAAATTTCTACCCTTTTATTAAGCTCACTGTTCTCCCTTTCACTCCTCGCTTATAATGGCAGCGGCCTGAGCATTACCAGCATCAGCACAAACATGAATTATAAAGTTGAAATTGATGGTAAGAGAGTATTCATGAGGGGCAACAGTGTTACACTTGATTACCTCAGAGAGGGGTATCATAGTGTAAGAATTTACCGGGAAGTTAAGCGGAATGATTTTGGAAACAGGTTTAGTCAGAAAGATCAGCTTATGTACAGCACTTCCGTTTACATCAGCAGGAAACTGCACACCGATATCATCATTAACAGGTCCGGAAAGGTATTTGTGGATTCCTACATGGTAGGCCCGGAGACTGACTGGTATACCGATGAAGAGGATGAATATAATGGCGACGATATCGATATGGATGATGGCGGATGGAACCATGGTTACGGAAATGTAATGAAGGACCGTGAATTCAATGATGTTAAAGAGCAGATCCGTAAAGAGTGGTTTGAAAACTCCAGGTTAACTCTGGCAAAGACCATAATTGATGGAAAAAACTTTACTACAATCCAGGTGAAGGAAATGATGCTCCTGTTCACTTTTGAAAACAACAGGCTGGAAATAGCCAAGTATGCGTACCGCAAAACAGCAGACAAGAATAACTATTATCAGTTGAATGATGCGCTGACGTTCAGCAGCAGTAAAGATGAGTTGGCTCGTTTTATCCGTGAATCCCGCTAAACACACATGCACTATACACTAAGGGTTAAAAAAAGAAACCTCTCCGATTTATCGGGGAGGTTTTCTTTAATATCATTCAGACATTTTTACTTCTTTATCACTTCAGCCATCTTTTTTCCTATATCAGCCGGACTGCTCACTACATGAATACCACATTCGGCCATTATTTTCATTTTAGCTGCTGCCGTATCGTCCGCCCCGCCAACGATGGCCCCGGCATGCCCCATACGACGGCCGGGAGGGGCAGTTTGTCCTGCTATAAAACCGACCACCGGTTTTTTATTGCCGGTTTCTTTTATCCAGCGGGCTGCTTCGGCTTCCATACCACCGCCTATTTCGCCGATCATTACGATGGCATCAGTGTCTTTATCATTCATAAATAATTCCACGGCTTCTTTGGTGGTAGTACCAATGATCGGGTCACCACCAATACCAACAGCAGTAGAGATGCCCAAGCCGGCTTTGGCCACCTGGTCAGCGGCTTCATATGTCAGTGTTCCTGATTTGGAAACAATACCAATGCGGCCCGGAATGAAAACAAATCCCGGCATAATACCCACTTTACATTCACCGGCAGTAATAACTCCCGGGCAGTTGGGGCCTACCAATCTTGTCCACGGGATGCCGGGCATATTTTTCCCCTGCAAATAGTTTTTAACCTTCACCATATCCTGCACCGGAATTCCTTCGGTGATGCAAACCACTAATTTTATACCCGCTTCTGCTGCTTCCATTACGGCATCCGCCGCAAAGGCAGGGGGAACAAAAATGATACTGGTATCAGCGCCGGTTGTTTTTACACAATCCACTACCGTATTAAAAACAGGTCTGTCCAGATGCCTGCTGCCACCTTTGCCCGGTGTGACCCCACCCACCACATTGGTGCCGTATTCTATCATTTGCGTGGCATGAAAACTGCCTTCCGTTCCGGTGAAGCCCTGCACTAAAATCTTTGAATTTTTATTGACGAGAATACTCATGACTGAAGAATAAAAGTTGCCGCAAAAGTAAGGGATTTGGCTGTTTTGGGAGTCATTGTTGTGTCCGGGTACAACCGGCTTGTTTCGTAGCTATCGGCCTTTGAGATCATTTCAAAAATTCCATTTTAATCCCGAGTCTTTTATTTGAGCATATCATCCATATTCCGGTCATCAGGAATTTTTCCTTTTTGTTCCAGCATCCGCATGTCTTTGGCGTCTTTAAGGAATTCGGATGCGAAGATGAAATCATTCAACCGCTGGTTTTTGCTGAAAATAATTTCTTTATTGTTTCCTTCCCATTCTTTTTTGCCTTTGTACATGTATAAAATATAATTACCGATTTCCATTACACTGTTCATGTCGTGGGTGTTTACCACAGTGGTAATGTTGTATTCCAGCGTTATCTCTTTTATCAGACGGTCAATCACCAGCGAAGTCTGGGGGTCAAGACCGGAGTTGGGTTCGTCGCAAAAAAGATACTTGGGATTAAGTACGATGGCACGGGCAATGCCTACTCTTTTTTTCATACCACCGCTAAGCTCTGCAGGAAACTTTTTATTGGTATCCACAAGATTTACCCTTGCCAACACTTCATTTACCCGGTCCAGCTTTTTTTTATGCGTCCATTTGGTAAACATGCTGAGAGGGAACATGATGTTTTGCTCCACGGTAAGGCTGTCAAACAAAGCCGAACCCTGAAAAAGCATGCCGATCTCCTTTCTGATCTCTGTTTTATCCTCCCCCTTCATAGCCGTAAAATCATTACCACCATATAATACATGGCCGGCATCCGGTTCAAAAAGACCTACCATACATTTCATTAATACGGTTTTGCCACTGCCGCTGGCCCCGATGATTAGATTGCACTGGCCAGCCTTCATCACGGCGCTTACATCTTCTATCACCGCTTTGTCGCCAAAACTTTTCTGTATGTTTTTTACCTCAATCATTATTTATAATAACAAAGCTGATAAGACATAATCGGCAAATAAAATAAGAATGCAACTGACAACCACCGCTTTGGTACTGGCCCTTCCTATTTCCAATGCACCCCCTTTTACGTAATAACCATAAAAAGCGGGAATACTTGAAATGATATAAGCAAATACATAGGATTTAATCAGTGCAAATTTTACTGTATAAGGGTCAAAGAATTCTTTTAAGCCCCTGTCATATGTATATCCGTCAATGATTCCTGCAGATATGCCGGCAAGCCTGCCTCCCCAGATGCCAAGCGCCATGGCCATCACCACCAGTAATGGAATCATGACAAGTGCGGCAGCAACTTTTGGAAGAATCAAATAGGTTTTGGTATTAATGCCCATGATCTCCAATGCATCTATCTGCTCACTCACCCTCATATTGCCCAGCTCGCTGGCAATGCGGCTACCGGCAACACCTGCAAGCACAATACAAACAAGGGTGGGGGCAAATTCCAGAATTACCGTATCTCTGACGATTTGTGCAATGGTAGAGCGGGGGATCAGCGGCGTTACCAACTGGTAGGCAGTCTGAATAGTGGATACAGCGCCGATAAAGACAGAAATGATAGCAACGATGCCCAGTGAGCCAACACCAATTTCCGTACACTGGTGAATGAATTCTTTCCAGTACATTTTCCTGTTCTCCGGCCGGGAAAACATCCCTTTTATCATCAGCAGGTAGCGGCCTATGTCGGAGAAAATGGTCATTGGAAGTTTAAAGTTAAAAGTTTAAGGTTTAAAGTTGTTTTCGGAATGTTCATTTTGACAAGGGGTATTGCAAATTTAAAGAACCTTAAACTTTAAACGTCAGACCTTAAACTTCCCTGTTCGTTTTGCGGAAACGTTTCCACCATTTAGATTTTTTTACGATTTCTTCTGTAGAGGTCTTGCTTTTTATCTGTGCATCCACTACGGCGATAAGGGCCATATTCAAAATACTTCTTACTGAGCTTCCCAGTTGAAGGATATGTACCGGTTTTTTCAGGCCAAGCAAAATCGGGCCTACGGCATCGGCTGGTTCCAGTTCCTTCATCAGGTTATAAGCGATATTGCCGGAAGCAAGATTGGGAAAGATGAGTGTATTGACATCTTTATCCACCAGTTCACAAAAGGGGTAGTTTTCTTTCATCAACTCTTTGTTGAAGGCCACGCTGGCCTGCATCTCTCCATCCACCAGCAGCGTTGGCATTTTTGCTTTTACCATTTTTCTTGCTTCAGCTACCAGCCTTGCTTCAGGCGAATTGCTGCTGCCGAAATTGGAATAGCTCAGCATGGCAATGCGGGGAATGATATTGAAATTGCGTACTTCTTTGGCCACCATCAATGTAATGTCGGCCAGTTCCGCTGCTGTCGGATTAAAATTAACCGTGGTGTCGGCCAAAAACAACGGGCCTTTTTTAGCCAGCATCAGGTACATGCCGGCAATATTCTTCACCCCATCTTCCGTACCGATGCATTGCAGTGCAGGCCGGATGGTATCCGGATAATTCTTGGCAAGACCTGAGATCATACAATCCGCATCACCGCATTCCACCATCATGCAACCATAATAGTTGCGGTCCTTCATTACTTTTTTAGATTCATAGGCATTGAAACCCCTTCTTCCTCTTTTGGCAAAAAATATCTCCGAATATTTATTTCTTCTTTCTTCCACTTCATCACTTCGTGGATCAATGATGGGAATATCTTCGAGGTCTATGCCATTGGCCGTGGCAATATTTTTGATCTTGGTTTCATCACCAAGCAAAATAGGATAGCCTACTCCTTCGTCATACACAATCTGTGCTGCTTTCAGGATTTTTACATTATCAGCTTCGGCAAATACAATCCGTTTGGGGTCACGGCGGGCTTTATTGCCGATGATCCGCATTACCTGGTTGTCCAGTCCCAGTCGTTTGTTCAGGTTGTTGATATAGGTGTCCCAGTTGCCGATTGGTTGTTGTGCCACGCCGCTTTCCATGGCAGCCCTGGCAACAGCCGGTGCTACGGTAGCCAGCAATCTTGGGTCAAGCGGCTTTGGAATAATATAGTTGTCGCCGAAAATGATATTTTTTTCTCCATAGGCCATA
>CAYHPA010000022.1:0-24693 GCA_964358155.1 uncultured Chitinophaga sp. | reverse complement strand
ATGATTCTTTTTCCCCTCGTTTGCCGAGCTTCCCGAAAATATTTTTCTTAAAAATCCCATACAAACAAAGACGTATTAAAAATTATGACAATCCAGATATCTTGCCCGCATTATCAATATCCATTCCTTCCGAAGCCGGAACAGCCGGTAAGCCGGGCATCCGCATCATATCGCCGAGTATAGGAATTACAAAACCGGCACCGGCAGCAAACTCAAACTCCCTTACTGTAACAATAAAGTTTCTTGGCCGGCCAACTTTATTTTCGTTATCGGAAAAAGACTTTTGAGTTTTTGCCATACAGACGGGGAGTTTATCAAACCCCAATTCTTTGATCATCTTCAATCCTTCTCTTGCCTTGGGAGAATATTCCACATCATCGGCGCCGTAAATTTCTTTAGCAATCTTCATTATCTTCTCTTCAACCGTTATGCTCCAGTCGTACAATGGTTTGAAATGATTGACGCCGCTTTCAATAATATCTACAACAGCCTGTGCTATTTCTCTCATTCCTTCGCCCCCCCTTGCCCAGCAATCGCTGATGATGGCCTTCACAGCATGCCTTGCACATTCACTAATTACAAATTCAGTTTCTTCTGCTGAATCAGTTGGAAAACGGTTAATCGCAACCACCGGTGTCAATCCAAACTTTTTACAGTTCTCAATATGTTTCTCCAGGTTTTCAAATCCTTTTTTTACTTTTTCAATACTTGCCGTATTATACTCCGCTTTCTTTGCCCCGCCATGATGACGCAAGGCCCTGATTGTTGCCACTAAAACTAACGCATCCGGTTTCAATCCCGAATAACCGCATTTGATGTTCATGAATTTTTCTGCGCCAAGGTCAGCGCCGAAGCCGGCTTCTGTTACCACATAATCTGCCAGTGACAATCCCATTTTTGTTGCGATGATGGTGTTGGTTCCCTGTGCAATATTGGCAAATGGTCCGCCATGAAGAATGGCAGCATTACCTTCCAGCGTTTGTACAAGATTCGGTTTGATAGCTTCTTTTAAAAGTATCGCCATTGCTCCTTGTGCATTCAATTGCTTTGCAAATACGGGTTCGCCTTGTTTGGTGAAACCAACCAGGATATTTCCAAGCCTTTCTTTCAGGTCATCTAAATTTTTTGACATGCATAAAATCGCCATCACTTCCGATGCCGCTGTGATATTAAAACCATCAGATCTTGGCATTCCATTGGCCGTGCCGCCCAAACCGATAACTATGTTGCGCAATGACCGGTCATTCATATCCATCACTCTTTTCCAGACAACGGTTCTCGGATCAATATGCAAGCTGCGGGTCTTGCTTTGAATATTATTATCAATCAACGCTGCCAGAAGATTATTTGCTTTTTCCACTGCGCTGAAGTCACCGGTGAAATGCAGGTTGATATCTTCCATCGGAATCACCTGTGCATAGCCACCGCCCGCTGCACCGCCTTTTATTCCAAACACCGGTCCCAATGATGGTTCCCGTAAAACCGCCATTGCTTTTTTACCGATCTTATTCAGCCCATCCGACAAACCAACAGATGTAGTTGTTTTTCCCTCACCGGCAGGTGTCGGGCTGATAGCCGTTACTAAAATCAGTCTGCCTTTTTTAATTTTTTCTTCATCAATCAATTTCAGCGGAAGTTTTGCTTTGTACTTACCATAATATTCCAGGTCTTCTTTCGGAATACCGGTTTTAGCGGCAATATCTCTTATATGTGTGATGGCGATGCTTTGAGCAATGGCCAGATCGGGGTTAATGTTGTTTGACAAGTGATTTAGTTTTGGCCTCTCCCCCGAACTTTGTTCCTAACCTTCGCTTTGCTCGGTTACCTCCCCGAAAGGGAGAGGCTTTGGTTCACGAAAGAAGAAAGAGGTTTATTGTTATATAATATTTTTATTCTTTGAATTTATCCAGTTCTTCAATTGAATTGATGTTGGCAAATTCATTTCCCACAAACCACTCCTCTTTGTCAAAACTAATGACTCTTGTTTTTAAACCAATCAAAGCATCAGTGATTTTCAATTGATTTTTCTCAAGCAATTGCCCGAACTGCGTCATACAGTTTTTGTCAAACACAGAACAGAGAGGTTCTGCGAGGCCAAGATGCTCTGTTAGCAGCACATCTTCATTCCCATAATTATTAAGCAATGCTGCAAGTAGTTTTTTAGAAAGAAAGGGCATATCGCAGCCCAGCAGAAGATTTTTTTGAGTGGCAGAATTAAAAAGTCCGGTATAGATTCCGCCAAGTGGCCCCTTATCTTTCATCTTATCTTCAATGCAGGGATAACCCAATTGTTTGTATTCCGGGTTGGATGTGACAATAATGATTTTATTGGTAATTTTTTTTACAGCATCAATCACATGCAGCACCAGCGGCTTCTTCCGGAACGGAACCAGCCCCTTTTCCGTTTTCATCCGGCTGCTTTTGCCCCCGGCGAGGATGATGGCTGTTATTTCTTTTTGACCGGACATTTTTATTATTACAATACTTGTTTTGTGTAAGCCGCTGCAATCGCTGCCCCCAACTTCGCATTGTTTTTTATCAATGCAATATTTGCTTCTAAGCTTTCTCCCTGTGTATGATCAGCAATATATTTCAGCAGAAATGGTGTTACATTTTTACCGATAATATTTTTTTCTTTGGCAGCAGTCAACGCCTTTTGTATATGCAATTCCATTTCGTCAGTGCCAATTTCAAATTCAGCAGGAACAGGATTGGCGATTAGCACAGAACCATTTAGCCCTAATCTCCATTTTGTATCAAGCATGGATGCAATTTCTTTTGCCGTATCCAGTCGCAGTGACGATTTAAATCCGCTTTTGCTGGAATAAAAGCTTGGAAACTCATCTTGTCCATATGTAATGACAGGAACTCCTTTCGTTTCCAAATACTCCAGCGTTAGTCCAATATCCAAAATTGATTTCACGCCAGCTGATACTACCGCCACTGAAGTGTTTTCCATTTCAGTAAGATCAGCAGATATGTCCATAGTTGTTTCGGCTCCGCGGTGCACCCCGCCTATGCCGCCGGTTACAAAGATTTTTATTCCGGCTATTGCTGCAATTCTCGTCGTAGCTGCAACGGTCGTTGCGCCATATAAATATTTGCTGATTACATAAGGCATATCCCGCAGGCTTACTTTCCATACATGATCAGCTTTTCCAAAATACTCCAATTCTTCTTTACTTAAGCCCACATGACATTTACTATTCATGATGGCGATGGTAGCTGGCACAGCGCCGTTATCTCTTATTACCTGTTCTACTGACATTGCTGTTTCCACATTTTTTGGATAGGGCATGCCATGGGAAATGATGGTTGACTCCAGTGCAACCACAGGCCTATTGTTTTGCAGGGCTTCCGATACTTCAGGCAGTATTTCTAAAAACGAATTCATTAATCGGGGTAATATTTAGTAACAAGGCCCAATAGTTTTTCCTGGTTCAAATGCGTTGCAATGGCGCCATTTACCTGCAATATTTCTGCAGATAAAGTATGCGCCAGCTTCAGGCAATCCATATCCGCTTTGCCCAGATGCTTTCCAAGAATATAACCGGACAAAGAACCATCGCCGGCCCCGGTGCAATCAACCACATCAATATTCGGAGCATGTAGTGTAATTGCTTTCTCATTATTGTACAAAGCAGAACCCATTTTTCCATTGTGCAACCAGATATTCTGAACTCCTTTTACCAACAGCTCCTGGATCTGCATCTGTGTCATGCTTGCCTGATCGGAACAAAGCACCGGCAACTCATCTTCATTCGGCGTTATCATATAAAGGCCGTCAAGGCTTACATCTTTGTATTTTCTGGCAGGCGGAACCGAAACGGGCTCAAGAATAAAAGGAATACCCGATTGATTGCTGAAAGCCAGTAACCACTCAGCGGTGTCCACATTAATATTTGCATCCGCCAATAAAAAAGAGGCAGTATTGAGCAAGTCTTTGTGTTTTGATAAATGTTCAGGAGTTATTAAATGATTAGCCGCATTGGTTAAGAAGGCGGAAAACAAAGAACCATCCACATTGAGAATGCCGGTGTATTTTCCCGAAAGCCCTTCTTTGGTAATGGAGGCATCCAGTTTTACCCCGGCGGAAGTGCAAACTTGTTTCAGCCAATCACCATCACTATCATTTCCAAACACACTTAGTAATTGTACAGGCACATCCAACAATGCCAGCTGATGTGCAATGTTACGGCTAACGCCGCCGCCGGTTTTGGTAACCACCGCATCATTGGTGGTGGCCAGCAGCATTTCTTCTTTGGCATGAAACAATTCATCTGTGAAAGCTGCACCGATACAGATAACGGGATTTGACATGTTGCAAATGTAAAGGCAATCGGTAAAGCAGCCAATGAGCAACCGGGCTGATCATTCCTGCGGAATGCATTCAATTGCCTTGCTGATAATGCGATCGGCCAATTCTTTACGTTTTTCTTTGTCCGCAGGTCCGGTTTCTTCCAGTTCACAAATATCTTTTCCCCCTTTTTTGAGCCGGGCTTTGATTTTCAGCTCACCATCTTTCAGTTTATACGTTCCCTCCAAGCTGTATGTGTCATTATCAGCAGATGTGGGCGCAAAAACAATTTTGCCCTCTTTTCCTTTTTCTGAAACTCCGTGCAAGGCATTGTTGACCAAACGGGTCAGCCCAAGAGAGTCCCTGCCGATAATGGAATCAAATACAGAGTCAGCACTTTGAAAAATGCTGCTGGTAAACATGGGCTTTTCTCCTTTCAGGGCAATATGCGATTTTACCAAAGAATCCACTTCGCCAATATTAAAATCGGTTACAGAAAATATTTGCGTCTTCTGGTCGCTGTTTTCTTCGCTGGCTAAAGCCCTTACTGTTTTTCCTGCGGCATTGAACCAGCGGCTGATGTTCAGGTTTTTTCCGTCTTCCAGGATATCGGGTTGGCGTTTGATGGCTTTTAATAATGAATAGGTGAGATAACCATGTTCATACTTATCTGATTCAAATGCGCTTTTGCTGCTGGCAGAGGCCGACAGGACAAACAGGCCAGATCTTTCATTCAGGCGGTCAATGTCTTTTATCATGTGTGCCCTGTTATCGGCTTCGGAAACAGATCTTGATTGCTGGGGTCTGTTAGCCAGCAGATCATTAATTGCCTGGCCGCTGTGGCAGGCGTCCAATATCAGGATGCGTTTTTGCGCCCGGATATTTTTTGGCCTTATCCATTCAGTAAGTGTATCTGTGCTGATGCCGACTTCCGGGTACGCTTTTTCATCAAGGAGACTGGAAGCATCTGCGGTCATATAATAAAACTGTTTCCTGCCGCCTGACTCATCCATCACACCATGACCGGAAAGAAATATAAGCAGGATATCGTTGGCTGTAGCCAACCTGCCAATTGAATCAAGCACTAGTTTGATGTTTTGTTTATTGGGCTTCAGCATATCAGCGCTGTCCGTTGTAAGATTGTACATGAATACATGCTCTTTGCCATCTGTGTTCAGCATATTTCTGGCTGCGACGGCCAGTGTTTTAGAAACCGTACGGGCATCAATGGCAGGATAATTCAGGTTCATATTGGTATCAAACAAACCTTCGGCAGGCTGGGCAGACTCTTTGTATTGACTTGTTCCCACCATTACAGCATACAGGTTGGGAATGACGGTAGTGCTGTCTTTCTCAATACTGATCCTGGCCTCAGCAGAAGAAACATTATTATCGCTTGTATAGGCTTTCAGGGTTACCCAATTTTCTTCGCCGGTTAGAAAATAGCCGGTAAGCGAATCTTTAACAACGCTTACTCCATAATCAGTTCCAAGACTATCTAATTGATGCTTATGATATCTTTTTGCTTCTATGCCATTAACGAATAAAACGGTTTCGCCTAAACCGCCGCGGTGTGGCGTTATTTTGAACTGAAATCTGGCCGGATCATCGCCCACAACTTCCACTTCAGGGATAAGTCCGCAAACATCCAGTTGATCAAGTGTTTTTGATTTGATTGACCTCCCGTTATTCAGTTGTTCGGCAAGATTAGGCACCCATAATTCATCTTTTACCTGGTCAAGCGAAACAACCTCGGAGCCGCAGGTAAAATAAAGCAGGCTGCGGGCATTTTCTGTGCCGTCAAAATGATTGTTGGCGTCCACCACCAGGTAATCGGCACTGTCAACAGCAAAAAAAGTATACAACAAACTTCCATTATCTGCATTCCAAACTTTAACGGTATTGTCTCCGGATGCAGTAACTATTCTTTTTCCCGTAGAATCGAATTGAGCAGTGTTTACCCAGTCGGTATGTCCCCTTAGTGTAAGCAGGAGATTACCGGTCATTACATCCCATATCTTCGCCGTTTCATCTTCTGATGAGGTGATCAGTTTTTTACTGTCGGAACTAAAGGAGGCATAAATTACTTTTTCTGCATGACCGATAAGTGTGTCCCTTGGCGTACCGGAGCTGTCCCAAAGTATAGCTGTGCGGTCGAGAGAAGTGGTTACGATTGTTGAATTGTCGGGGCTATATGAAGCAAACAACAATCCATCATCATGTCCTCTTAAAGTATGAATAAGAGCACTGCTTGCCATGTCCCATATCTTAGCAGTTGAATCCCCCGAGGCTGTTATGATTCTTTGACCATCCGGGCTAAACTTTGCTGTTGCCATTTGCGGATGTGATATGGAGCCGGGCACCTGGTCCCAGGTAGTGGTATCAATTATTTTCACCGAATCTTTAGCGGTTGCAAAAACTATCTTACTTCCATCGGGGCTATAATCAGAAAATCGTCTGATATCTTTTACCCTGAAATTGAGATCCTGTTCACCGGTAGCCACATCCCAGATCTTTATAGTCCTGTCCCTGGAGGTACTTACAATTTTTCTACCGTCGGGACTAAAGATGGCGAAATACACCCAATCTTTATGTCCTTTCAGGTTCATAATAAGGCCGCCTGTCATAGCGTCCCACACTTTAATGGTGCTGTCATCTGTTGCGGTAACTATTTTTTTCCCATCGGGACTGAAAATGGCTGAATAAACCCAATTGGTATGCCCTTTTAAATTGGCAAGCAAAGCGCCGGTTGTAAGATCCCACACTCTGGCTGTTCCGTCGTAGGAGGCGGTTACCATGCGGGTGCTGTCATTGCTGAATGCCGCTGACCAGACCGTTCTTCCGTGTCCCCGTAATACAGTGTCAGTGGCTCCGGTTTTTACATCCCATATTCTTGCGGTAGTATCGTATGATGTGGTAACTATTTTTTTACCATCAAGAGTGAATTGGGCGGACCGGATAGAATTACTATGTCCCCGTAATACCGTATCTGAATTTCCTGTTTGCACATCCCATATTCTGGCGGTCCTGTCTCTTGAAGCGGTTACCACCTTGGTTCCATCCGGACTGAACTGGGCAGCGTTGAGCTTATCGGTATGTTTTTGAAGGGTTTTTAAAAGATTACCGGTTGTTACATTCCAGATTTTTGCTGTTCTGTCTTCGGAAGCGGTTAATACCAGCGAATTATCGTAGCTGAACTGGACGGAAATAACAGGGCCCCGATGCTGCGGATCATTCCTTGCGCCCAGGTATTTGCCATTTCCTGTTTTGCTGTCCCATATTGCAACAGTTCCATTGGCGGCACCAGTAACGATCATCTTACCATCAGAACTGAACTGCGCTGAATTTACTTTGGCTTCATGGCCTGACAGATCTGACACAAGCCGCAGGGTTATCGCATCCCATAGTTTTGCGGAGCCATCGGCCGAAGCAGAAACAATTTTTCTGCTATCGAAACTAAAACGGGCGGAGAATACAGAATCTTTGTGTCCTTCAAATGTGAACAGTAGCGCCCCCGTGCCGGCATCCCATAGCTTCACCATATTATCATATGAAGCCGTAACAATTTTTTTTCCATCCGGGCTAAATTCAGCGGAGGATACCTTGTCTTTATGGTTATCTAAAACAAGCAAGAGGTTTCCCGACTCAATATCCCATAGCATTGCTGTATGATCGGCGGAGGCGGTAAGGATTCTTTTTCCATCCGGGCTGAACCGGGCCGACAGCAACTCCTGCCTGCTGCCAATCGGAAGCATCAGCTTAGGCGATATCTGCTGGGCAAATGAATTACTTATGCTTACAATTGCCAAACAAAAGCAGATAGCATATCTAAAATGATGTTGCATCAGCATTTTTTTAAAAGGTATAACTAATAAAGTAATTGCCTTAATCTTCTTTCTTTCTTACGATTAAATACCAATCGTTGTCCAACGGCAGGTAGCCGTAATCATAACAATAGAAATAGGTCTTATCCGTCTTGGTGGTATAGATATGTGTAAGGTATTTGAACTGAAAACCGAGCCGTTGTAATTTATCTTTATTGGCTTTCGCCGTTTCTTCCCCTTCTGGTAAAATGGACTCCAGCACTTTCCTGTTTTTCAGCAAGGCATTATTGATGTTGCGAACAAAACTGCTGTGACTTCCCTTCGATTTTTGCTGGTTATTATAATTATTCCGGCAGTAATCATCGCAGAATTTCTTGTCTACGCGGCCTTTCAGCGGTTTGCCGCAGGCAAGGCAGATCTTGGTGTCTGATGCAGTCATAGTAAGGGTTTCAGGCAATGAATATAGGAAAAATTATCCGTGTGCAAACGTTTTTACCCGGTTAGCTTCGGGAAGAAACGGGTAAAAACCGACTACCGTTTTCCGCCGCTATCATCTTTGTGTTGTCAATCGGAAATGACGTCGCCGGTTGATTGAAATAAACAAATTGTAAAACCGCTTCCGCAAAACAAAAATATACGGAGGCACAAATTTTAAAACTATGTACGCTTTAAAAAACAAAGTTCAACTGATCGGCAACCTGGGTAATGCACCCGAAGTAAAAACATTGGAAAGTGGTAAAAAGATGGCCCGCTTCAGCGTAGCCACCAGCGAAAACTACCGCAATGCTAAAGGCGAGAAAGTGACCGAAACACAATGGCACAATCTGGTGGCCTGGGGTAAAGTAGCGGAGATCGTTGAAAAATTCCTGACCAAAGGAAAGGAAGTGGCCATTGAAGGCAAGCTGATCAACCGCAGCTATAATGATAAAGAAGGCAACAAAAAATACATCACCGAAATACAGGTGAACGAGTTGCTGCTGCTGGGCGCCAAGTCGTCTGAAGCATAAGAGTTGTTTGGCCACGAATTGCACTAATAACACGAATAGAGAAAATCAAATACAAATTGATTGCCTTCGGCAAAAGACGTATTCGTGAAATTGATGCATTTCGTGGCTTTTTTAAAACCATTTCGAAATGAACAACCTGTTATATAAAGAAGAAGTTTATAATATTGTCGGAACCTGTATGAGCGTCTATAATTCTCTTGGATACGGATTTCTTGAAATTGTTTACAAAGACGCAATGGAAATAGAGTTTGAGAGAAACGACATGAACCATGCAAGAGAAAAGGAATTTCCGATTATATATAAGGGGCATAGGCTAAAAAGGACATTTTTTTCCGATTTTTTATTGTATGACAAAATAATCGTTGAAGTAAAGGCAAATGCAGAGGGTATAACTGAAGACACCATTGCTCAAACAATTAATTATCTCAAGGCCTCTGGCAACAGAGTTGCTCTGGTTGTTAATTTCGGAAAAAGAAAACTGGAATATAAAAGAATTATCTTTTAGCCATTCAAAACCATCGCCGCAGGCGGCCCTATTTCTGTATTTAATTGTATTTATTAGTGGCATTAGTGTAATTCGTGGCAAAAAAAACAAAACTACTGTGGCAATATTCACCCCCGATATAAATAATGAAATGTTTCAACTGGCTGTGCAGCTGGTGAATCAAAGCAATCGTAACATTTTCCTTACCGGCAAAGCAGGTACGGGAAAAACAACCTTTTTAAAATATATCCGGCAAAACTGCCCCAAACAAATGGCAATTGTTGCCCCCACCGGAGTAGCGGCCATCAATGCGGGCGGCGTTACGATCCACTCTTTTTTTCAGTTACCACTCTCACCATTTATTCCCGACGCAGGCGGGCTGGGTTTTTCAGCAAGAAATGATGAAACGGTGAACAGACATAGCCTGCTAAGCCGCCTACGCTTCAATAATGATAAAAGAAAAGTATTACAGCAATTAGAACTGCTGATAATTGACGAGATCAGCATGGTTCGCTGTGATGTACTGGATGCAATAGATACCGTACTGCGCCATATCCGCCACCGGCCGTTTGAACGATTTGGTGGTGTTCAGGTATTATTCATTGGCGATATGCTGCAATTGCCCCCGGTGGTAAAAGAACAGGAGTGGAATTTGTTATCGGAGTATTACAACGGCCATTATTTTTTTGATAGCAAAGTGTTGCAGGAAGAGCCGCCCGTTTACATTGAGTTCAATAAAATATACCGGCAAAGCGACGAGCAGTTCATTGCCGTGCTAAACCAGGTGCGTAACAATGAACTGGATGAAGAAGGAATGAAAATCCTGGAAAAACGGTTTCAGCCCACATTTCGCCGCAGCAAGAAAGATGGCTATATTATTCTTACCACGCATAATGATAAAGCAAGGGAAATAAATGTAAGAGAGCTCAACGACCTCGGGGGTAATATTTTTACTTATGAAGCAGAAATTAAAGGAGATTTTCCCGACAGGGCCTACCCGGCCGACGAAGTGTTACAACTGAAAGCCGAGGCACAGGTGATGTTCATAAGAAACGACTCTGCGGAAAACGGCAAACGTTTTTTTAATGGTAAGATCGGGACTGTTTCAAAGCTCGATGCAGAAAAGATATTTGTTCAATGCGAAGGTGAACCGGATGAGATTGAAGTTGGGAAAGAAGAGTGGGAAAATATACGTTATACCTTAAATAAAACTAACCGCCAGCTTGAATCA
This sequence comes from uncultured Chitinophaga sp., assembly GCA_964358155.1. Lineage (GTDB taxonomy): Bacteria > Bacteroidota > Bacteroidia > Chitinophagales > Chitinophagaceae > JJ008. Next base: position 13,850 of record CAYHPA010000022.1, on the reverse strand, counting down.
GATGTACTCGGCTCTTTTAAACAATATCCCCTGCGCCTTGCATGGGCCATTACAATTCACAAAAGCCAGGGGCTCACGTTTGATAAAGCTATTATTGATGCCGGAGCTGCATTTGCAGCCGGCCAGGTATATGTGGCGCTTAGCCGCTGTACCAATCTTGAGGGCCTTGTGTTGCAAAGCAGGGTAAGGCCGGGCAGCCTTTTCATGGATGCAAGGATATTGGAATTTTCAAGCAAGGCCGCTACTAATAATCAATTGCAACAGGAGCTGGCCGCTGCACGAAAAGACTATCAGCAATCGGTACTGATCTCACTGTTTGATTTTACCGCTGCTATCAATAGCGTAAAGGAATTGCAGGAATATTTTGCGGAGCATAGCTCCTCTTTTAATCTCGAAGCGCAGATATGGACAGAGGACTTATTTGAAAGGCTTCATAAGGTGCAGGCGACAGCCATAAAATTTCATACACAGCTAAAAACATTATTTCTGCAGGAGGCAACGCCGGAAGATAGCCCGGCACTACAGGAAAGAATAAAAGCAGCGGCAGGTTATTTTGTTACAGAAACGGGGTCGTTGATACAGTTTGTTCAAAAATCAACTGCGGTAACGGACAGCCGTCTTCATGCCAAGGAATACAACGAGGCGCTGAAGGAAATATTTGCCGAACTGGCGTCAAAGAAATTTTTACTGGAAGGCTTTATGGGAAACTTTGATATTGAGGCCTATCACAACAGGAAGCAAAAATTTGTATTACCACTGTTTTCTGTAAATGCCTATGCGGGGGTTTCGCAAAAGATGACAGACAGCCCACACCCCGTCCTTCATCAGCAGCTAAGAAAACTAAGGGATAATATTTGTTCCCGAAAAGACCTGCCCATTTATATCGTTGCCGGCAGCAGCACTATTGATGAAATGGCCCGCTATTTACCACAATCATTAACAGAGCTGCGAAAGATAAGCGGCTTCGGTGATGCAAAGACAGAACAATATGGGCAGCAATTCCTGGATCTCATACTGGAGTACAGCCAACAACATCAACTTTCTTCTTTGATACATGAAAAATCTCCTAAACGGGAGAGGAAAGGCTTGCCCGCCGACAGGCGGGAAAAAACCGGGTCGGCAAAAAAGAAAGGTGATACCCATACTGAAACCTTCCGGCTGTACAAAGAAGGAAAAAACATAGCAGACATAGCGAAAGAAAGAAATCTTGCCATCGGCACCATAGAGGGCCACCTCTGCAAATTCATTCGTAGCGGCGATATTAGTATTCATGAATTAATGGCAAGGGAGAAATTTATTTTGATTGAAGCGGCTTTAAAAGATTTTGACGGAACATCTACCGGGCCAGTTAAGCAAAAACTACCGCCTGAAATAAGTTTTGGTGAAATAAAATTAGTAATGGCCAGCCTGGGCATTGTCCAGCATCGCTCTGGGGATTAAAATCGTAGTTCCTTTTCCGAATGCTGTTAACTGATGGGCAGTGTACGCTGAATCCTCTATTGCTATAACGAATCATTCAATCTTACATGGGTACTATTGATAAAATAAAATAACGTTATCCAACATGATGTATGAATTATTCACATTTAACGTCAATAAACTTGTTACATTAAACTTTATCTATATCTTCATTCTATTACTTACCAACTCATTTTATGGAGACACTTACTACCCCTGCTTATCGCATTATAAGTAACCATACTATTGCAGAAGTACGGCAAAAGATTACCAACAATCAAAATGCATTATTTGCACTTCGTTCTTATCGGCCAGGAGAAATAATAGCCGATTTTTCTGCCGGCACCATATCTGCCGAACCAACCTACTTAACGGTACAGGTTGGAGTCGGCAAGCATATTACTTTGCAGCCGGAGTTTCTCCAGTATATCAATCATGGCTGCGACCCCAATGTTTTTTTTAATACAACCACCATGCAGCTGATGGCATTAAAAGAAATTGACCGAGAGGAAGAAATGATGTTCTTCTATCCGTCTACAGAATGGAAAATGACACAGACCTTTGATTGCTACTGTGGCAGTCCGGTATGTATCGGCAAAATAAAGGGAGCAGCATTCCTTTCACAGGAAGCACAGGAAAGATATCGCCTGACAGATTTTATACAACTGCAACTCACCAAACGGAGACGGGCAACAAGAAAAGTAGCCTGATTAGTGATGAAGACAACAGAAGCCATAAGGCTATTGAAGCCATATACCATTTGGGTATTGGCCCCCCACATTGAGTCGGACGATCCGAACATTCAGCATTATTATGATTTCAGCCAAAGCATAAAAGAGTACACGAAGGTATTTGATGAATTGAAGGCGCAATGGAAGTGGCAGCCGGTTACGATGGATAATTACAAGACCATTATTAGATCCATTGCAGAAAGCAAGAACGGGAAAACTCCGCTTGTGTTTAACCTTTGCGATGGCGATGAAGTAAATGGCACACCGGGAGTTTCTGTTATACATGAACTGGAGAAATATGGATTAATCTATACTGGTTCCGATGCTCATTTCTATAATACCACCACTTCTAAAATACCCATGAAAAAGGCTTTTGATAAAGCCGGGGTCCCTACTGCGAACTGGCGGGTCATTACAGAAAAGAAGGGGTCAGTAAAAGGTATCTGTAAAAGAGTAGGCGCCCCGTTGATAATAAAACCGGCTGTTTCCGGGGGCAGCATGGGTGTCTCAGTAAAAAATGTGGTACACTCAGAAGAAGAGCTTTCAAAAAGAGCGGAAGAAATATACAAGGGCTACCATGGCTGGAACCTGCTGGTAGATGGTTTGTTTGTTGAACAATTCATAACAGGTCCCGAATACACCACATTTATAACCGGCTCATCGGACGATAAAGAAAATTGCATTGTTTACGAACCGGTGAAAAGGGTTTTCCATGAATCACTTCCGGAAGCAGAAAAATTTCTGTCTTTTGACCGTCTCTGGGAAATATATGAGGACGAAACCCCAATGCCGAAGAATGAAAATTTTTATGAGTACCGCCCGGCAGAGCCCGAACTTATTACTGCATTGAAAAAGCTGAGCATGGATGCCTATAGATCCTGCGGCGGAAAGGGATATACCAGAATTGACATAAGACAGGATTCGGCTACAGGAAAATTATATATGCTGGAAGTAAATGCCCAGTGCGGGCTTAGCGAGGACGAAGACTATACTTCCATCGGCGCCATATTGAAGGTTTCCAATGTGTCTTTTACAGAGATCATTGCCGAGATAATGAAAGACGCATTAAGAAGAAGTGTGGTGAAAGCGCCTAAAGTAAAAAAGGCAAACACAGCGAAAAGCAAAAAGGCAATTCCCGTCAAATAATATTATCCCGATCCCATCAATGGGTGTTTTATATTCCTCTACTTATTACCTTAGCTATTCATGAAAGTTTGTGTACTGCAGCCGGACTATTCCACCACCGGGGTTGATTATAAAAACTATGATCCGCCGAGGGACCTGTCGGCATTGGTGCCCGAACATGAAGTACATAACATTTTTCTCAATAAGCTTACAACCTTCAAACAACTGAAGCAGCTTGGCAAAGAAGGATACGATGTATTCGTGAACCTCTGTGAAGGTTACCTGGAATGGGAAGTGCCCAGCATTGATGTTATCTACTCCATGGAATTGTTGGACCTGCCTTTTACAGGCCCCACAACCAAACTCTACGACCCGCCAAAGGAGTTGATGAAATACCTGGCCTATTGCGAAGGAGTGAAAACTCCGGGCTATGTGATCCTTCATGAATTAAAGGATGTGGACGAGGCGGTAAAACATTTAAAGTTTCCACTGTTTGTGAAACCAGCCAAAGCGGGCGACAGCCTGGGAGTGGATGAACAGTCGCTGGTGCATAACAAAATAGAGCTGCAGCAAAAATGCATCAGCATACTGGACGAATATGGGCCACTGCTGGTGGAAGAGTATGTTGCAGGAAGAGAGTTTACCGTACTGGTGGCCGCTAATACAGATGGTCATAGTTGTACCGTCTTTCGTCCGGTTGAATATTTGTTTCCCGATGGAAGGGAATTCAAGACCTATGCACTGAAAACGTCAGAGCTTCATCCAGATTGTAATGTTCCCTGTAATGAAGAAGTATTAGATAAACAACTTCGTTCAGCGGCGGAAAAAATATTCAACGGTTTCAATGGTGTTGGATATGCAAGACTTGATTTCAGGGTGAACAACAAGAACGAGATATATTTCTTAGAGATCAATTTTACCTGCTCCGTTTTTTATTCTGACGGGTTTGAGGGCTCAGCTGATTTTGTATTGAAATATGATGGCATCGGCCAGGATGGTTTTTTAAAACATATCATCGCCGAAGGAATTGCCCGGCATAAAAGGAAAAAGAAGCCATTTGTGATGAAGGGTAATTCTATTGCAGGCTATGGAATTTATGCCAGCCGGAATATCAAAGAAGGAGAGATCATTTTTAAGGGCGAAGGACGGTCTCAGCGTATCATCACCAAACGGTTTGTAGAAAAGAATTGGAATGAAGATGAAAAAATGCATTTTCGCCGATATGCCTATCCCGTTAGCGAAGAGCTTTTTATTTTATGGGACGACGACCCCTCTGAATGGGCCCCCCAGAATCATAGCTGCGACCCTAATACCGCTTTTGATGGTCTTAATGTATTGGCGGTGAAAAATATTGCTAAAGGCGAAGAGCTTACACTTGATTATGCGGAATTCCTGGATGAAAATATGGAGCCATTTAACTGCCAATGTCAATCGCCTCTATGCAGGGGCGAGATATCGGGCATTCCCAACAATTCGTTGACTATCCGTGAAGGGAATCTTCAGCGATAGTCATCTGCCCATAAACACCATCAGTATCTGTACATCACTTGGATTGATGCCGGAGATGCGGCTCGCCTGACCAAGTGTCCTGGGTTTTACTTTAGATAGCTTTTCTCTTGCCTCATTGCCGAGAGAAACAATTTTTTTATAGTCAAAAGTTTCTGGTATTTCCAACTCCTCCAGCTGGCTCATCCGCTGCACCAGCTCTTTTTCCTTTTCTATATACACATCATACTTTATCTGTATGGAGGCCTGTTCAATCGCTTCTTTGTTGAATGGAGAAAGCGCTTCTTTTAATTTTGGCAATACATCCGCAAGTTCTGTCAGCTCTACATCGGGGCGCAACAATATTTTTTGTGCTTTTTGTTTCTCGGTAATTTTTGAAGAATTGATCTGCTCAAACCAGCTATTGATTTCGTCTGGCTCAACTGCCATTTCCTTCAGGCTGGTTTTAATTTTTTCTACTGATTCTTTTTTCTTAATCACCTTGTCCATTCTTTCCTGCGAAGCCAAACCAAGGCGATAACTTAATTCTGTCAGACGCAGATCTGCATTGTCTTGTCTCAGCAATGTTCTGAACTCTGCCCTTGAAGTAAACATGCGGTAAGGCTCCTGTGTTCCCTTACTGATTAGGTCGTCAATAAGAACGCCAATGTATGCCTCACTCCTCTTTAAGACGACAGGCGCAAGGTTTTTTGCTTTTTGATGTGCGTTGATGCCCGCCATTAATCCCTGGCAGGCCGCTTCTTCATAGCCGGTGGTCCCATTTATTTGCCCGGCAAAAAATAGATTTTGAATCAGTTTCGTTTCTAATGAATGGATCAGTTGTGTCGGAGGAAAGAAATCGTATTCTATAGCATATCCGGGGCGAAACATTTTTACATTTTCAAAACCCACTATTTTACGAAGAGCTTCGTATTGCGTTTCTTCCGGCAATGAAGTAGAAAAACCATTGACATATATTTCAACCGTATTCCATCCTTCGGGCTCAATAAAAAGCTGATGCCTTTCCCTCTCTGCAAAACGATTGATCTTGTCTTCAATACTTGGGCAGTATCTAGGGCCTACCCCATCTATTCTTCCTGCAAACATGGGACTTTTGGCAAATCCGGTTTTCAAGACATCGTGCACCTCCTGATTTGTATAAGTGATCCAACAACTTCTTTGTTCTTTGGGCTTTTCAGTATTTAGATAAGAAAATCCAACAATTTCATCATCGCCAGTTTGTTCCTCCATTTTTGAGTAGTCAAGACTACGGCCATCAATTCTTGGGGGTGTTCCTGTTTTTAACCGGTCGCTTTCAAAACCCAGAGAAACCAGCTGTTCCGTTATTCCGGTAGCTGCTTTTTCCGCCATTCTTCCTCCTCCGAAATTCTTTTCTCCAATATGAACGATCCCGTTTAAAAAAGTGCCGTTCGTAAGTACAACAGATTTGGCTTTTATCTCATGCCCCAGGCCCGTAACAACTCCCAGGCATCTTCCCTCTTTCACCAACAAACCTTTCACCATATCCTGGTAAAAATCAAGGTTGGGAGTATTTTCCAGCATTTCCCGCCACTTCAGGTGAAAAAGCATCCGGTCATTCTGTGCCCTGGGGCTCCACATGGCCGGTCCCTTACTCCTATTAAGCATCCTGAATTGGATTGTGGACAGGTCGGATACAATTCCAGAATATCCTCCCATTGCATCTATTTCCCTAACAATCTGACCTTTAGCAATGCCCCCCATTGCAGGATTACAGCTCATTTGGGCAATTGTCTGCATATTCATGGTCACCAAAATGGTTTTAGAGCCAAGATTTGCTGCGGCTGCAGCCGCTTCGCAACCGGCATGTCCGGCGCCTACTACTATCACATCATATTCTGGAAACATGGGTTGCAAAGATAGACCAGCTATGGCGGGGACGGAAATGCTATATCAGAAAGGTTTCCCGTGAAATCAAAATGTTTCATATTGAAGCGTTCCACGTGAAAGAATGAGGCAGGCTATTTAAAAAACTTAAGCAGGTAATAATCTTCAATTTTTCTCATTTCTTGCTTTTCCTTATTATCCTTATCCCTATACCCGCATAAATGCAAGGCCCCATGAAAAATTACCCGATGCAGTTCAGATTTAAAGGAAACGCCAAGACTTCTTGCGTTTTCTTTCACCCGATCAACACTGATATAGATCTCGGCTTGGGTTGAAACACCTTCCGAAAGATCGAAAGTGATAATGTCTGTATAATAGTTATGATGAAGAAATTGTCGGTTGATTTCCAGCAAACGCTCATCGGAGCAGAAAACATAACTCAGAGAATGAAGCGTCCTTTTTTCCTTTCTAAAGAGCATTTCAATAAATCGCTTCAACCTTGTCCGGTTCCGGAGATCAAATCCCTTTTTGTCAAAAAAGAAGCAAACTTTTGATTGTGAAGGCATAATTTCAAAATTCGTAAAGGAAAACCAGTCAACAAAAGTAGTTTTGTTCATTAATCTGCAGACACAATGATAGTGCGGCTTTCGGAATTAAGACTAGGACAGGAGGGGATCATCAAGGAATTCAATAATAACGAGATATTTCTGAAACTGATGGAAATGGGTTGTGTGCCCGGCGAAAAGATCCTTTTGGAACAGATAGCGCCCCTTGGGGACCCCATTTCGGTCTCTGTTTCTGGATATCACCTTAGCCTTCGTCTAAATGAAGCCGAGCATATTATTGTTGAAATAATCAATTGATTATCAATATATTAATATGAAAATTGGGCTTTACTTCGGATCTTTCAACCCGGTTCATGCGGCCCACCTGATTATTGCCAACCACATTTTGAACGAAACTGATATTGAAAAAATCTGGTTCGTCGTATCTCCACATAATCCACTTAAAGAAGAATCTAATTTGCTGAATGAATATCATCGCCTTGAGCTGGTCCGGCTGGCCACAGAGAATGATGTGCGGATAAAAGCATCTGATATAGAATTTGGTCTACCAAAGCCATCTTATACCAGCGCTACGTTAGCATACCTCGAAGAAAAATATCCCGAGCATACATTCTGCATCATCATGGGCAGCGATAGTTTTCAAAATCTGCATAAATGGAAAAATGCGGAAATGATCATTAAGAACTACGAGGTTTATGTTTATCAACGGCCAGGATTTGATATTGCCGATGTTGCGGGGGTCAGAGTAAAGCTTTTGAACGCCCCGCTTCTTCAATTATCGGCTACACAAATACGTAAGTCTCTTAAAGAAGGAAAATCTGTCCGCTACTTGGTGCCCGATAAAGTGCTTGAAGAAATAGAAAAAGGAGGATATTATAAATACAAAAAATAGCCAAGGGCGAGGCAGGCAAGAACAATGAATGGGGCCGCTATACGGGTAAAGTTTAGCAGTAAAAATGTTCCAAGAATGACTCCGATATTTACAAAACTCACTGTTTTAAGACCTGTAATCGAAATATCTTTCATGATGTAAAATGTAGATGCGATCATTATTCCTACTACAACGGCATTAATTCCTTCAATTGAACGGTAAACGACAGCATACTTCTTCAGGTTGTTCCATATGGGAAAGAAAAACAAAACAAGCAATGCACTGGGAAGAAAAATGGCGACCATTCCGATAAGACAGCCAATCACCTGCATTTCTGTTCCCATATCTTTTAATGCCATGCCGCCAGCAAATGATGCAATTGAAAACACCGGACCGGGCAGGGCCCTTACTATCCCCATTCCGGTATACATATCTTCTTTGTCAATCCTGACAACAGAAGAGTCTTTTTTAGCAACTGCATCCGGGCGCACAGAAAACTGTTCATACATCATTGGCATCAACACCTGGCCACCCCCGAATACAAGACTGCCCATACGATAAGTGTTTTCAAAGAGATTAATGGGTTTTCTGTTGGGCCAATTGTCGGTTTTGGCTTGCTCGCTGATTACTCCGGCGGCAATAAAAATGATACCAAATAGCCAGAAATTCCACCACTTTATTTGCCTGGGTTTTTGTTCTGTTTGGGGAATTCTCTTATGGCTGATATTTGTTGCCATTCCGCCCATAACAATCAGTGCCGGAAAAATCCAGGGCTGCTTAAACAAAAGATAGGTTGCTGCAGTGGCGAAAATCATAATAATCCAGGTAATAGTATTATTAATCGCATGTGGAAAGGCCATCACAGCAGCATAAACAAGGAACCCGGCCGCCATGGGAGGAATGAATTTGAAAATATCAGTATCTAATGCCCGTTTATCAATATAATGAAGCAGAAACGACAAGGCTCCCATCAATATGCTAGCAGGAAGTATCCAGATGATCAGGGTAAGCACCGCCAGCGGCACACCGCCTCTTTTATAGCCTATCAATGTAAGTGTTTGTGTAGAAGATGCCCCCGGAAGTAGTTGGCAAAAAGCGTTGTATTCTATAAGTTCCTTTTCAGTTACATAAGGCCTTTTATGCACAAATGTTTTCATCATCATGGCAATATGGGCTTGTGGCCCGCCAAAAGCGGTTATGCTGTGTAAGAAAACAGCCCTCAAAAAAGGAATATGGCGATGCAGCAGCATTGGAGTTTAAATATAAATAAATTCAGGTAAGCAGCGAATGATCAGAGTAAAACAGGCATTTCCTGTAAATTCATAAAAAATAAACAATGATAAAAGGACTTTTTATCCCGGTTCTGATTCTTACAAGCATGCAGACGGCAGCGCAAAATGATATTGTAAAACTCAAAGAAAAGGCTGCAGCAGAAACAGAAAAGATAGAACCTAAATGTATTGCATGGCGAAGGGATATTCATGAACATCCGGAACTGGGAAACAGGGAAACAAGAACAGCAAAACTTATTGCTGACCATTTAAGAAAACTCGGGTTTGAAGTAAAAGAAGGCGTGGCCAAGACCGGCGTTGTAGGAATATTAAGAGGAGGCAAGCCGGGGCCTTGTATTGCATTAAGAGCAGACATTGATGCATTACCCATAGTAGAAAGAGTAAATCTTCCATTTGCATCAAAACAAAAGTCAACGTACAACGGACAGGAAGTGGGAGTGATGCATGCTTGTGGACATGATTCACATGTGGCGATGCTGATGAGTGCCGCGGAAATATTAGCAGGAATGAAAAGCGATATCAAAGGAACCGTCAAATTCATTTTTCAACCGGCAGAAGAAGGCCCGCCTCAGGGAGAAGAGGGCGGCGCCCCGTTGATGGTAAAAGAAGGTGTGATGGACAACCCCAAAGTGGATGTTATATTCGGAATGCATATTGAATCAGACATCGAGGCGGGGAAAATCGAATATAAACCCGGGGCATTCATGGCCTCATCAGATTGGTTTCATATAGTGGTAAAAGGAAAAGGGAGTCACGGCTCACAACCCTGGAAAGGAATAGACCCCATCCAGGTATCAGCACAAATTATTGAAGGGCTGCAAACCATTGTAAGCAGGCAAATGGAACTAACCAAAGCGCCAGTGGTAATTACAGTGGGAAAAATCCAGGGAGGCGTAAGGAATAATATTATTCCGGAGGAATGTGTGCTGGACGGCACCATCCGCACCCTGGACAGCGACATGCAAAAAGTTGTGCATGAAAAAATTAAATGGACAGTTGCAAAAATTGCAGAAGCATCGGGGGCCACAGCAGAAACAACCATTGACACAAAGACCCTTGTTAAATACAACGACCCCGAACTGGTAAAAAAAATGATCCCATCACTTCAATCCGCCGCCGGTGCAACCAATGTGAGAGAAAGGGAATGGGTGACCGGCGCCGAAGACTTTTCTTATTATGGCACTAAAGCCCCGGCGTTCTTTTTTTATCTCGGGGGCATGCCGAAAGGAAAAGATCCGAAGACAGCCCCGCCGCACCACACAGCCGATTTCTATATAGATGAAAGCGGTATGAAAACAGGGGTAAAGGCCTTTTGTAACCTGGTGATTGATTATATGAACATGAACCGTTGATTACGCTGATCAAATTATTTTAATGATATGAAAGCAATATTGTTAGCAGTGTTATTATTTCCGGTTCTTTTATCGGCACAAAAGACGGATAGAAAATTAGAGACAAAACTCAGGGAAGCTATCAACGGTTACAACGGCGACATCGGTATTTATGTAAAAAATCTCCGCAGCGGCAAAACAGTTATGATTAACGCCGACACTATTTTCCCAACTGCCAGCATTGTAAAAGTGCCGATACTGCTGGGTATTATGGATAGGATAAACAAAAGCGAACTGCAGTACGATTCCGCATTTACCTACAAAGATTCATTGCTCTATGCCGGATCTGATATATTGGGTTCTTTTAAAAGCAACGAAAAAATTGCACTGAAAAAGATTATTATGCTGATGCTGACCACCAGCGACAATACAGCAAGTCTTTGGCTGCAGAGTATAGCTGGAACAGGTACAAGGATCAATGCAATACTTGACAGCCTCGGATTAAAAGATACAAGGGTTAACTCAAGAACACCGGGAAGGGAAAACAACCGCACCCAATACGGCTGGGGACAAACTACACCAAAAGAAATGGGAACCATTTTTGAAAAGATTTATCGCAACGAGATATTTTCCCTTGGTGCCTGCGAAAGAATGATGCGATGCCTTGGCAGAAACTATTGGGATGAGAACGAAGCCACTTCACAAATACCGCCAACCATTGAAGTATTCAGCAAGAATGGATGCGTGAATGCGTCAAGAAGCGAAGTGCTGTTGGTGAATGCGCCCAACAACCCCTATGTCTTCTGCATTTTTACCAAGAACAATAAAGACCAGCGCTGGGTACATGAAAATGAAGCATGGGCGGTGGCGAGAAAAGTTTCTTTGCTGCTATGGAATTATTTTGAGCCCGGAAATAATTGGGAGCCCGCGGTAAAATAAGTTTATTTAAATAACTGATACACCACCCAACTCATTACATAAGCAAGCCCCGTCATGTAAATTAATTGTATAACCGGCCACTTCCAGCTCCTTGTTTCTCTTTTCACTACCGCCAATGTGCTCATACACTGCATGGCAAATACATAAAAGATCATCAGCGATAGACCCGAAGCGAGATTAAATACCGGCTTGCCATTTGGCCTGACAGCCGCTTTCATTTTTTCCTTCAGCAGTGAGCCTCCTTTTTTATCATCGCCAACACTGTAAAGCGTTGCCATGGTCCCCACAAATACTTCTCTTGCTGCAAAAGAAGTAATTAATGCAATTCCGATCTTCCAATCGTAACCCAATGGGCGAATGACCGGTTCAATGGATTTTCCCAATATGCCGGCATAAGAACTTTCCAATTTTTCAGACTGAAATTCATGATTAAGTTTTGTGGTATCTGCACCCGGTTGCGCTTTCAGCAATTCATATTTCTGCGCCACCTTTTGCATGGTGTTTCCAGGGCCAAACGAACAAAGCCCCCACAATACCAGGCTTATTATCATAATGATCTTACCGGCATCAATTACAAATATTCGGGCCTTGCTGATCATAGTTGGCAATATATTGCTCCACCGTGGCGAACGATAAGTTGGTAGTTCAAGAATAAAAAAACTTTTCTCTTTTATCTTAATAAACCATTTGGCCACATACGAAACTATCAGCGCCATTATCAGCCCAAGCAGGTAAAGGCCCATCATCACCAGTCCCTGCACACCAAGAAAGCCTAATAAATATGTTTTTGGAATGACGAGGCCAATTAATATGGTATAGACCGGCAACCTCGCCGAACAACTCATCAGCGGGGTGATTAAAATAGTGAGCAGCCGCTCTTTCCTGTTCTCAATATTTCTTGCACTCATGATGGCGGGTACAGCGCAGGCAAACCCGCTGATCATCGGCATCACACTTTTGCCATTTAATCCGACACTTCGCATTAATCTGTCTGATAAAAAACTGATCCTTGCCATGTAGCCCGAATCTTCCAATAAGGTTATCAACCCGAACAATATCATGATCTGAGGAACAAAAACCAATATGCCGTTCAGTCCGGCAATGATTCCGTTGAGTAAAAGATCTGTCCAGCGGTTATCAGGAAGCACAGACAATAACGATTGGTTTAATTGCAGAAACCCCTGGTCGATCCAGTCCATCGGGTATTGCGCCAGCCAGAAAATACTTTGAAACAAAAGAAATAAGACTGTCAGCATGATCAAATAACCCCAGCGGCGGTGCAATAAAAGATTGTCCAGCTTTTCTGTGAATAAAGTTTTTTGTAACGGATCGGGCTCGGAAACAGATTGCTGCATTACCTGCCTTATGCGGCTATATCGTTGCAAAATTTCTTCCGCCTGCGTTTTAGTTGGATTGAAATTGTTTTTTTGCTCAATGCTTTCAATCGTTTCCTGCGTGGAAGGATCCAGCGCAAACGATTCATGGTTGATGAGATAATGGATAGCGGAATAATCGCTAAGCTCCGGGAGATGTTGTTTTACTTCATCCACAGAAGAGGCTGCCAGTGCCTTGTTATCAATAAAGTCCCTTGCGGGTGTTTTGTAGGATTGTTGTAAAGTAAGCGCAATGGCTTTTTTTAATTCTGCAATGCCTTTATTCTTTCTTGGGTTTACGGCAACAACCGGAACACCCAACTCCCGTTCCAGGGCCGGGATGTCAATTTTTATTCCTTTCCGTCGGGCCAGGTCCATCATTGTTAGTGCAATCACTACCGGCTGTTTCAGGTCAATGATCTGCGTACAAAAAAGAAGATTACGCTTCAGGTTGCTGGCATCAGCCACAGCGACAATAATATCTGCTTTCAATGCTTTATCCTGGTTTAGCAATACTTTGTAGCTCACCCATTCATCCTGCCGGCGGGGGTAAAGGCTGTAGGTGCCGGGCAAATCAATTACTTCGGCGGTCTCATTACCGGTCATCGGCATGGAGCCGGTCTTTTTATCAACCGTTACTCCCGGAAAATTTCCCACACTCTGGTTGAGGCCCGTCAGGCAGTTGAACAGCGAACTTTTTCCGCTGTTGGGGTTGCCCACCAATGCAATATGTAGCTTCTTTTTCTCCACTTTGTATAAGCAGCAAAAGTAATTGCAGGGGCTTAAACCACCTTACGAATTGCGGTGTTTGGA
>CAYHPA010000021.1:3341-25401 GCA_964358155.1 uncultured Chitinophaga sp. | reverse complement strand
ATACGATGGGAGAGCGGCATAAACCGACAGTGGCAATATGAAAAAGGCCAAAGCCGCATTGGCGGAACTTTGTGGGAGAAACTTCCTTTGTACCTGGAAAATTCACCCTTGTTTCATTTGAATAAAGTAACTGCACAGATGGTCATCATGCACAATGATGCAGATGGCGCCGTGCCCTGGTACCAGGGAATAGAAATGTTCACTGCTTTAAGAAGATTGGGAAAGAAAGTGTGGATGTTCAACTACAACGGACAGGGACATGGTCTAACACAGCGGCAGGATATGCGGGATTACCAGATACGAATGCAGCAATTCTTTGACTGGATATTAAAAGGAGAGAAACCTGCCAAATGGATTACCGAAGGTGTGCCGGCGGTGAAGAAGGGGAGGGATTGGGGGTTGGAATTAGTAGACTGATACTTCATTATAGTTTGTATGTATATAAAGTAGCTAAAGTATTATGTGCCTATAAACTTTATATACTTATCACTTAGAAACTAGGCTGCAGCACTAATAAACTTCACCAAACTCCTCTTCGCTATCGGCAATAAGGTTTCATCCACCGGGAAGCTCAGTTTTGTTTCAATGGAATAAACAGCGGGGTTAGGAAGGTCTTTCCGGTATCTTATCAGTTCCGATTTTATATGTTCATACGTACTGCTGATACTCCGCTGCCAGGTGTCAATAAAAGCGGTACGGATGCTGCGGTATTTTTCATCATGCTTTTCAAAAATAGAAAGCCGGTAATGGTACACCCCCGTGCTTCTCACATCACCGCTGCTCAGAAAGAAATAACCTTCCTGCATATCCAGCGGAATAATGCCAACCGGGGCTATTTCAATATTATGTTCTACAAATTCATATATCTCTGTGCCGTTGCCGATGGTTCTCTTCATCTTCCCGGTTGAATAGTGGATGATGTCTTCCAGTTCCTGCATCAGCTCATTGTCGTCTATTACCTGTTCGTACAATAATTGCAGTTTTTCTAACTGCAGGCCGCTTAGTTTTTTGGGAAAATGATCTTGCAGGTATTTTTTGTTTTCCCGGAAGGCGACAATATTGTTGTAATGAAAGATAATATCGGCCAGTTGCGGGTACAATTTGTTTTCGTCAAAATTCTTGTTGATTTCCTGGAGATAGGCGAGCAGGATGTATTTTTTCATCTCAAAGTCAATACGGCCTTCGGCAAACCAGGTTTCGGATAATTGTTTCATAGTTGCTGGGTTTGTACAAGTAATTTACAAAAAAGACGGAAAGAACAAAAAGGAAGTTGAGCATTCGTTATATAATTGTTTCTAAATATTTGTTTGTAATCCTGAAAAGCTCATTTTTGAGGTGCTAACAGGCGAAATCCCGGAAAGATTGAAAAAAAGTTTCTATATTTATTTTCCAGCCGAATCTTATCCGGGATTTATTTTAGAGTGTTAAAAGAAACCATATGCGGTCATATATTCTGCTGCTTTCAGTATTCTTTTGCTCCTGCAGTAGTACAATCTATGTAGTCCGTCATGCGGAGAAAGAAACGGGCCTTGACCCGGCCACAATGAAGCCATTCACTAACCCGCCACTTTCTTTTGAAGGACAGCAAAGGGCGCTGAAGCTGAAGGAAATGCTGGGCGGCAACAATTTCAAACATATTTATTCCACCAATACCTTGCGTACCATATCTACCGCCAATCCGTTGAAAGAATTATTCCTGAATGTGCCTGTAACGATTTACAGCAGCAAAATGGATTCAATGGATGCATTTATCGGAAAGGTAAAAGACATCAAAAAAGGGGATGTATTGATCGTTGGTCATTCCAACACAGTGGATGACCTGGTAAATAAGCTTTGCGGGGAAACGGTTGTGCCCGGTGACCTGAAAGATACAGATTACGATAACCTCTTTGTTGTAAAAAAGAAAGGCGGAAAGTTTACCTGTAAAAAAGAGAAATACGGGGTTCCGTTAAAATAGAAGCCTCCCCAAACCCCTCCGCAGGAGGGGCTTTAGAGTCTGGAAATTTGAAAATGTTTCTAGCCCCGTAGGGGCGATATATTGGTAGCCCACGGATTTATCCGTGGGAATAGGATGAATGAAATGTTTTCCAGAGCCCTGTAGGGGCGATATATTTTTGATGATAAGCGATCAGAACGATGAAGAGTGATTCATTTTCATTCTTTCACTGGAAGAATGAAAATGAACAAAACAGATTCGCAACGAAGTTGATAGTAGCAATGCAGCCGGGTAAATAGAATCAATATTCCCTGTCTCCATTAAAATTCTCCAACTCCTTCGCTACTGCTGTTAAGAAAGTAGCGCCGAGGCTTCCGTCCACGATGCGGTGATCATAGCTCATGCTCAGGTACATCATATGCCGGATGGCAATGCTGTCGCCATGTGGTGTTTCCACCACCACCGGACGTTTCTTGATAGCGCCGACAGCAAGAATGGCTACTTGTGGTTGATTGATGATCGGTGTGCCCATCAGGCTGCCGAATGTTCCTACATTGGTTAAGGTAAATGTGCCGCCGGAGGTATCGTCTACTTTCAATTTGCCATTGCGGGCATTGTCTGCGAGATTGTTTACTTGTTTTGCCAGGCCAACAAGATTCAACTGATCGGCATTCTTTATTACCGGAACAATAAGATTGCCGGAGGGCAGCGCCGTAGCCATGCCGATATTGATATCTTTCTTGATGATGATCTTGTCTCCATCCAGCGAGCAGTTGACCAAGGGAAATTTCTTAATGCATCGGACAATAGCTTCAACAAACAGTGGGGTGAAAGTGATCTTTGTCCCTTCCCTTTTTTCAAAATCCTTTTTCACTTTATTACGCCACATCACCATATTGGTCACATCAGCTTCGGTAAAACTGGTAACATGCGGGCTGGTATGCTTGCTGCGAACCATGTGCTCGGCGATCAGCTTGCGCATACGGTCCATTTCAATAATTTCAACATTACCCTGGTAGGTTGTCAGTTGTTGATTGTTGCTGGTTTGTTGTTGCTCAACTTTCGCCATCGGCATTACCATCGTTTCACTCTGGCTCCTGGCTCCAGACTCCCGACTAATGACTCCTGACTTTCTTCCACTTACGAATTGAAGTATATCCTTCTTTGTCACTCTTCCTTCATTACCTGTGCCGGGAATATTTTCCAGTTCACTCATGCTTACTCCTTCGCCGGCAGCAATGTTTAGTACAAGCGGGGAATAAAAACGATTGGAAGAGCCGTTGGCAGTTTGAGGTTTAAGGTTTGAAGTTTGAGGCTGGAATGTTTCAACCACGACAGCTTCTTGTGCCGGTTGAAAATTTGTTTCTTTAACAGGAGTGGATACAACTGGCCGGGAAGATGTTGATTCCGCTGCACCGGTTTTTATTCGTGCAATCACCGTCCCGATAGGAACGACATCGTTCACTTTAAAAAGTATTTCTTCTATTACACCTGCAGATGTGCTGGGCACTTCACTGTCCACTTTATCGGTAGCAATTTCCAGCACCGTTTCATCCATTTGCACAGCATCTCCGGGTTGTTTGTGCCACTTCAGAATGGTGGCTTCCATGATACTTTCGCCCAGTTTTGGCATTATCAGATCAACAACAGCCATAAATAGTTTTTTGTTAGCCAGCTTCAGAATATGACTCATCGTTCCTTGCGTCGCACACTTGTACTGCATTAACACAGATGGGCAGGAAGACAAGCAATTTTTAACCGGCCAAAGGTAACAGTTTCCGTTTAATCACATTTAATCCTGTCAATCGTGGTTCTGTAGTATGAATTTTCTCAAAAAATTCAACGCATTGGATGCCGTCATTTCTGTATTTCGTTTGCGGTCAAAGCGAAGGTTGAGCTTTAAGGTGGCTGTTTTTTCTTTATTGGCAGCAGCTATCCACACCGTGCCAACCGGTTTTTCATCGGTACCGCCGTCGGGCCCCAGGATGCCTGACACGGCCAACGCATAATCAATATCAAGGGCTTTAAGAGCACCGGCTGCCATTTCCTTTACCGTTTCTTCACTTACAGCCCCTGTTTTGGTCAATGTTTCGTGTTGCACTCCCAGCGCTGTTTCTTTCACTTCATAAGAATAGGCCACTATGCTCCCTTTGTAATAAGCAGATGAGCCAGGAACAGAAGTGATAAGCTGAGCAATATAACCACCGGTACAACTCTCGGCAGTGCCCATTGTTTTATTTTTTTCCTTCAGTATCCTTCCAATCACCACTTCAAACCCTTCGTCTTTATCCGATACGAGGAATTCTTTTACCAGCTCCTGCAGTTTTTCAAAATAAGGTTGCAATTCCTTTTCCACTTCTTCTTTATTATTTCCCTGCGATGTCAGTCTTAGTTTCACCATTCCGTAGCTGGGCAGGTAGGCCAGTTTGATATGTGATGGGAGTGATGGTTCAAAGTTCTTCAGCAGTTCGGCAAGCATGGATTCACCCTGTCCGAAGGTAAAAGCGGTGCGATGAACGATGGCAGGCATTTCGAATTCACCCAAAAGTCTTGGAATTACTTCATCCATCATCAGGCCTTTCATCTCATGAGGGACGCCCGGGAGGGAGATATATACGGCCCCGGCCTCCCCAAGCCCCTTCGCAGGTGATGCCCCCCTAAATCCCCCACGAGGGGGAACTTTGGACTCTGAAAGTTTTGATTTTCCTTTCTTAAGTTGGGCAAGTATTTTGTTTAATACATTGTCGGTGTCATATAATACTTGTTCATTGGTAAACCGAGTTACTTCAAAACCGAATCTGTTTAAATCTTTTGTACGTTCTTCATCGCTTTTCTTGTTTTCGGGAACTTGGTGTATTAACCCATCCACTTCAATGATCAGTCTTTCGGGTATGCAAACAAAATCAGCAATATAAGAGCCAATGATATGCTGTCTGCGGAATTTATACCCAGCAATTTTTCTGCCTTTCAATATTTCCCATAAAATTCTTTCAGCCTCTGTAGGATTACTTCTGTGTTCTTCCACAAATTTTTTTAATAGACCATAAACCGCCGGATCTGCCATCCTGTATTCATGAGGGCCATTCAAATTCTCGGGTTCTAAAGCCCCTCCTTGCGAGGGGTTTGGGGAGGCTTTTCCTAGCGGAGGATTTAGGGAAGCTGTGAACCACATCCCCGGCGCAGTCCCCCTCTTATTATGAAGCACAATGCAATTATCCGGCACTTCAGCCTGCTTCAGGTTTCTTTCCAGTATCGGCCCCGGGCGGCGGAATATTTTTTCAAAAAGGTATTTTACATGGGCGAGCACTTTTTCGTTTACTACCAGTTTGCCACCAAAATATTCACAGAGCAAGGGCTTGGTAATATCATCAGCCGTGGGACCCAGGCCGCCGGTGATGATAACGATATCAGATTCCTGTCCTTCTTCATCCAGCGCATCCCAGATATCATCGTACACATCACCTACCGCTACACGGCGGCGGACCCATACGCCGATCTTGTTCAGCTCCTGTGCAATGAAAGCGGAATTGGTGTCAACTGTCTGGCCGATCAATAATTCATCGCCGATGGTGATGATGGAAGCCGTAACAGAATTTGAATTCATTTAAGATATGATTAGAACGAAATGAAGTAATTTGAACCTGCCTGTCGGCCGGCAGGCGCAAAGTTATAACCGCAGGACTATGAAAAAATTCTTTCTTGCTTCAGGATTCTCGATGCTCCTTACTGGTATATCAGCGCAGACAGTTATGCAACGATTGCAAAAGGCCTTTCGGCAGTTTGAAAGCGACAGCCAGCTGAAACATGCCATCAGTTCTTTGTATATTATCGATGCAAAGACAGGTCAGGTAGTATTTGATAAGAATTCACAGGTTGGATTAGCGCCTGCATCAACACAAAAAATAATTACTGCTGCAACGGCTTTTGAGTTGTTGGGGAAGGAGTATCGTTACAAAACCGAGTTCGGTTACCAGGGCTCCATAACCGGCAGAAAATTGAACGGAAGAATTTATGCACTGGGAAGTGGCGACCCTACTTTAGGCAGCTGGCGTTATGAGAGTACAAAAGAAGAGGGAGTTATCAAAAGGATTATTGATGCTATTCAGAATTTAAAAATTGATACTACAGAGTACCTGATGTTTGTGGAGGACAGAAAGTTTGAAGTAAATAATATTCCCGACGGATGGATATGGCAGGATATAGGCAATTATTATGGCGCAGGCGCAGCAGCGTTGAACTGGCGGGAGAATCAATATGATATTGTCTTGAAATCCGGCAAAAATATCGGAGATGATGTTGAAATAAAAGGGATAAAGCCATATTTCTATAAAGAGTATGAAATTGAGTCAAAGCTAAGCGCAGCTGCAAAAGGAAGCGGCGACAATGCCTATATCTATTTTCCATTAGGTAATATGAGTTCGGTTATAAATGGTACAATTCCCTTTGGCGAAGACCGGTTTACAATCTCAGGCGCTATCCCAAATCCTGCATTCGAATTTCAAAGCAGGATGATTGATACTGTAAGGAAAGCAGGTATAGCTATTATATTTGATAAGCACCCGATGTTCAATATTGCGGATGACTTTCCCACTGTCTATACAGACAAGGGAAAAGTTTTTCATACTGAGTATTCTCCTCCTCTCGATTCCATCATCTACTGGTTCCTCAAAAAAAGCGTTAACCTCTATGGCGAAGCATTGATAAAAACATTTGCTTACGAAAAACAGGCCATCGGTTCAACGGACAGCGGAATTGCTATCGTCAAAAAATTTTGGATGACGAAGGGATTGGATGAAGATGAACTGAATATCTATGACGGTTCGGGTCTCTCTCCACTCAACCGCATCACCACCCATGCACAGGTGGAGGTACTGAAATATGCAAAAACGAAAGACTGGTTTAAATATTTCTATGATGCCTTGCCTGAGTATAACGGCATGAAGATGAAAAGTGGTACCATCAGCGATGTAAAAGGTTTTTGCGGTTATCATAAGGCCAAAGATGGCAAGGAGTATATATTTTCTTTCTTAGTTAATAACTATAGCGAAAAAACATCCGGTGTAGTGAATAAGATGTACAAGGTACTGGATGAGCTGAAATAGGAGCCTCCCTAAATCCCTCCGCTGGAGGGACTTTGGACTCTTATAGAACAAAAAGCCTTACTTTGGGTGTCTAACCCAGAACTCAAAACCCCGTCCGACCGGATTATCCTGGCGGGCATAAACTGATTGTTATGAAGGAACAAAATTTCAAAAACCACATTCGTCTTATCCCGCTGTATCACGGCATCGCTTTCTTATTGATTTTTGCCGGATTAGTGGGCAGCGTTATTAATTTATGCAGCCATCATGATGCCGGCAACCATTATTCAGCCGCATTGCTGGTAGTAGTGTTCTTCCTTTTACTGCTGATCTTCTGGTATGCCCGGGTATTTGCGTTAAAAGCACAGGA
The DNA here is from genome assembly GCA_964358155.1 of uncultured Chitinophaga sp. Classification (GTDB taxonomy): domain Bacteria; phylum Bacteroidota; class Bacteroidia; order Chitinophagales; family Chitinophagaceae; genus JJ008. The sequence continues at coordinate 18,014 of CAYHPA010000021.1, read as the reverse complement.
CAGGGCCATTCGCGCCGAAGAAAATTTCCGTCATTATATTCTTACCGGCAAGCCTCTCCCAAAGGAATTAAGAGTGGGGCAAATCATCGCACTTCGTTTTGCCAGTGATGAGGAGTTTTCTGCGTTGGCCAAAAAAGCAGCAGAAGAAAAATTATCACAGAAGCAAATCAAACAGGCAATTCAAAACTGGCGGGCCGATCATTACAGGGTCTGATCATTCTGCAGCAGCTCCGAGGAAGATTCTTTCTGCTTTATTATTTTTGAAAGTAAAGATGATGCCACCGTACACAGAGCCTACGGTTATTTGTGTTTTATCGGTGGCTTCAGTATCAATATCTTTCTTATAAGCAGCTTCCACCTCTGCATAGGTGCTGCCAATACCTAAACCTGCTTTTGTTATGAATGTGCAAGGGGCCATAGCTGTGATACTGTGTATGGTGATAACATCTTTTGTTTCTTTATATGACGACATGTTTAAGACAAGGCCATTTTTTTTCCATGTCCAGTCTTCATGCAGCATTCCGTCCGCAGCCCATTCAATTGCTTTTGATTTTGTATCCGGGGGACCTAAGGCTTCCTGGGTTTCACCATAATATTGTCCCAGTTTTATAGGTCCAAAATTTGATTTATCTACCCCACTTGTATCAAGAGTGATGATAAGGGGAGGATTGGTGTCTTTTTTAATAACATTAGTTGTATCCCGGTCATATTGTTTGCCTTTCACTTTTACTTCGGTTTTGGTTCCAAAGTTGCAGCTTATGAGGCTTGCAACAACTACTAATGATAATAATTTTTTCATTGTATTTTTTTTAAGCGGTTGATCATATTCCAAGTTGGCGAAGCAGGTAGTCATCCATATTCAAAAGCCATGGCGAAGCAATAGCTGCGGCCCAGATAAGGGCAATAAAAATTTTCCCAACCAGCGAAACATCCTGTACCAGGTGCCGGTGCAGCATGCTTTGTATGGTTGTCATGATCCGTTCTTCCTTTGGATGATATTCATAAGGAGGCGCAGTGGGCACATCCCTGAAAGCAGGATACTCATTTGCCAGTATGTTTCTGATCTTCCAGTAATCTTCGTCCGGCAGGTCTTCGTACGATTTGTCCATATCAATGCCCGTATCTTCAATCTTTTTCTCCACTGATTTTAATTTGGAATCACCAAACATTCTCAACAGCATCATCAGCGGAAACAGCAGGAGAATAAAATAGACTGGCTGATGGGTGTAAGAGTACATTCTCCATGAGAACCAGGCCAGCAGCCCGATTGAAAGAAATACAAATGCTTTACCTATCCAGCCTTCTTCATCCAGGAAAACCCGGTTCAGCAGTTGACCGCCATCCAGTGGGTAAACAGGCAGCAGGTTGATAAGGTTAAGTATGATCAGTGACAAGGAAGCTGTAAAGAAAGAAATATTGCCAATGGCAAGCTCCGGGTTTTTTTCATACAGCAGGTAAAGAATGATACCGAGGATAATACCCGGCAGGGGGCCGGCCAGTAAAATGATGGCCGATTCTTTTTGCGATACTTCCCGTTTGCTGCCCGATACATAAGCGCCGAGCAGGGGGATAAAGAAAATACCGAGGTCTTTATAGCGGAAGAATTTCATGGCGAAGAAATGGCCCAGCTCATGAAACAGAACTATAAGTGTTATTATTAGAAGGAATTCCCATCTTTTATTAAATAAATAATAACCAATGATAAGATAGAGGCCGAGACTTATTACTGATTTTGTCCAGATATTGACTGCCTGTTCCTGTTTTACAAATTTGGATGGATAAACAATGACATCACCCAAAGAAGCAGGCTTTTCTTCTGAATTAATTTCCGGCAATTGTTCTTCTTGATTCTCCATAGATAAATTTAGGAAAAATAAGGTTGAACTTTTTGTAAGAGTTCTGCCGGCATAGTGGTGCGTTTCATCCCGTTTGCCTCCATGAAGTATAAAATTATTTTACCGACAGCCAGCAGTTCGCCTTTTTCGTTCAGCACTTCATGATGAAATTCTATTTTATGATGAATGGGCAATTCTTTGAGCATAGTTTTGATGGTGAGCAAATCGTCGTACCTGGCAGGTCGCAGGTAACGGCAGTGCACATCAATCACCGGCATGATGACACCCATTTTTTCCATATCGGCGTAAGTAAAACCTAATTGCCGTATTGATTCGGCCCTTGCCGACTCAAAATAGGGGAAGTAGTTGCTATGATACACCACACCCATCTGATCGGTTTCAGCATAGCGTACCCTTATTTGCGTTTCCGAGGTAAACATTTATTGTTCGTTTTCCGGTGATGAATCAAATGTCAACTCATCCGCTTCATTTTTCCTGACAAACCAGCCGGATATTTCTTTGGAGAAATACAATACAACAAGTGCGACAATTGTTTGGATAGTCGCTATTTTAAAAGCATAGTTGGTTACCGCATTGCTGTCGGTTTCAAAATACCTTCTCCTGCCTGCTTCTTTTTTAAAAGTTTCAAAAAGATAAAGAAGGATCTCTGCCACATTGGATAATACGGTTGCCACACATACAGCAATAAGCACTACCTGCAATAATGAACGTTTGCCTATTTTCATAGGAACAGCTTCCTGCTTTTCAGTGCCGGCCAGATAGCTGGCTATCTGGCTGCTTTTTCGGATGACCAATATGAAAAAGACTCCATAAAGCGCTATAAGTATCAGGGTTGGCAGCATCACAGAAAAAATGTCAATACCTCCTGCCTCGAAACCGTAAAATATCTGGACCAATGCCGAGAAAACTCCTTCAAAGAATTTGTAGCCGAATATGAGGCCGATGGTGACGATGCCCCATTCTATCAGTTGTGATCTTTTCATGGAAGGAAGATAGCAAGTATTTTCTAATCACTAAAAGCCACTATTTCCAATGAAATAAAACAATAAAATGTTAAAGCACCACCAACATCGTACTTATCCACACCTGTTTGGAATGATGTTTGGTTTACCCTGAAATAATTTGAATATTCGCAACGTTTAACCACCACGGTTTAAAGGACAACTTAATGAAGAATCACAGTTTACTCGCAGTCGCCATTTTTCTCACTATTTCCGGTTTTTCCCAGCAAACCCGTTTCTATTCAGATCCGGAAGAAAAATTCAAGGAAGCAAAAGAATATTTTCAAAAAGAGCAATACAGCCTGGCTTATCCTTTGTTCCGGGAACTACAGCATGACATCAGGGAAACCGACAAAGCCAATACCGCTATTACTGTCCAGGAAATAAAGTATTACACATTGGTTTGCGCCCTGAAACAAAATGAAGGCAGGGCAGAGGAAGAGGCGCAGGAATTCATCAATCTTCAAAAGAACAATGCCCGGGTACAGATGATGAACTTTCATTTGGGGGAATATTATTTCCGCAATGAAAAATTCGCCGATGCCATTCAGCAATACGACCAGGCCAATATTGAGAACCTGAGTAACCGGGAGATTGCTGATATGAAATTTCACCAGGGCTATTCTTATTTCAACCTGCAGAATTTTGCCAAAGCAAAACCGTTGTTTAATAGCATCCGCAGCATGAAGGATGATCCCAATTACATGGATGCAAATTATTATTACGGGTTCCTCGCCTTTCGTGACAAGCAATATGGTGATGCACTGGAAAGTTTTAAGATTGTGGAGAATGAAAAAAACTATGGCACTGTTGTTCCTTATTACATTGCCCAGATATACTATATACAAGGGAAAAAGGATGAAGCCATTAACTATATTCAGCAAAAACTGGCATCCGGCAGCAGTGCACAGTATTATGATCTTGAATTGAAGCAACTGATAGGGCATGCTTATTTTGAAAAAGGCGAATACGCCAAAGCGCTTCCTTACCTAGAAGATTATGTTGGCCGTTCCAAAAAAGTAAGGCGGGAAGACCTGTATGAACTCTCTTATTGCTATTATAACCAGAATAATCTTGCCAAAGCGATAGAGGGGTTTAAGCAGTTAAGCGGTAATGAAGACTCGCTGAGCCAGCATGCCATGTACCTACTGGGAGATGCTTACCTCAGAACAGGACAGAAATCAAATGCAAGGAATGCTTTTCTTTTTTGTTCCTCCAACAGCAGCAACGCGGAACAGAAGGAAATTGCCAAGTACCAGTATGCCAAACTTTCTTACGAACTGGGTTACCAGGATGAAGCCATCAACAGCCTGAGTTCTTTTTTAACGGATTATCCCAATTCAAAATATACTGTTGAAGCCAAAGAGCTGATGATCGATATGCTGGCCAAGACCAATAATTTCAAAGATGCGCAGGCGATGCTGGAAAGTTTGGACAAGCCTTCAGAGAATGCAAAAAAACTTTATCCCAGGATTTTATATGGCCGAGCCACAGAAATGATCAACGATGGCCGGATGGCTGATGCAAATGAGTTACTTGATAAAGTACTGGCTGACCCAAATAATACCGTGGTTCGTCCGCTGGCTTATTTCTGGAAAGGAGAGATTGGTTATCGTAATAATCAATTGGATACAGCTATAAAATATTTCCAGTTGTACGTAACAGCGGGTTCGCCTACAAGCGGTGAAGCCAATGCAACGAATGTGCGGTATAATCTTGGCTATGCTTACCTGCGCAAGGAAAATTACCCGGTGGCACAAACTTATTTTGAACCACTGGCAAAAAACCCGGCGCTGAACTCTGATGCCTTTACACAAGATGCTTATATCCGTACAGCGGATTGTTATTTTATGCAGAAGAATTATACCGTGGCAAAGTCCATGTATGATAATGTAATCAAATTTTCCTGGCCGGCAGAAGATTATGCCACATTCCAAAATGCGATGCTGGCCGGTGTAAGGAGCACCAAAGAAAAAATTGACCTGATGAATACCATGATGCGGAAGTTTCCTTCCTCAGCCCTGGTAACCGATGCGAACCTGGAAGTGGCCAACACCTATATGGGTGATGAGAAATTCAGGGAGGCAATACCTTATTTAAATAATGTAGCAAAGAATACTACTAACTCAAGCCTTGTTCCGCAGGCATATCTGAAGCTAGGTACGGCATATTACAATATAGATAATAATACAGAGGCGCTGAAGCAGTTTAAGATACTGGTTGACCAGTATCCCAACACACCTGAGGCCGAAGATGCACTGGACAATGTAAAGACCATATATATTGAAGACGGCAAGCCGGAGGAATATGCAGATTTCATGCGGCAGGCAGGCCGTCCGCTTAGTGTGGATACAGAAGATTCACTGACCTATGCAGCCGCAGAGAAACAATATGATGACCAGAAGATTAATGATGCCCTTGCTGCGTTTAACAACTATCTGCAAAAATTCCCCAACGGCGCCCATGTGTTGGAAGCCAATTTTAACCGGGCTGAGATATATAATTCAAAAAAAGACTGGAATAATGCACTTGCTGCCTATGAAGCGGTAGCAGCCAACGCACCCAATCAATATGCAGAAAGATCGGCGCTGACTGCTGCACGAATCTCTTTCTTTGAGCTGAAGAATTATGCAAGGGCTGAAACATATTATGCGCAATTGAAACAACTGACCTCCGCCCAGGAAAACAAACTGGAAGCCATGCGGGGTTTATTGCGCAGCCAATACCAGCAGGAAAAATGGACGGAAGCAGTGGAGAATGCGAAAGAACTGACAGAGGCCAAAGGCAGCAGTGCCGATGATAAGTCACTCGCCAATATGGCTATTGCCAAATCCTATGAAGTAGGAGGGCAGTATGACCTTGCTATCACTAATTACAAGTCGGTAGTGCAATTGAATAAGGCGGGGTTAGCAGCAGAAGCCCGGTACGGCATTGCCAATAGCTGGTTCCAACTTAACAAACTGACCGAATCGGAAAAAGCGGCCTTTGAAACGATCAATAAATCCGGATCGTATGATTTCTGGATTACCAAGGCTTATATCCTGTTGGGCGATATCTATTTCAGGCAGAAAGATTATTTCAATGCCAAGGCTACTTTGCAAAGTGTGGTAGACAATACTATCAATGCAGAATTGAAATCGGAGGCGCAGGCAAAACTGGCACAGGTAACGGAAGAAGAAGGTAAATCAAGTAAAGTGAACAATACCCCAAACCCCTAAAGGGGCTTAACAGGGTCTGATTTCGGTGATGAGTTCATTGTTCCGTAGGAACAAAAAGAAAATAAGAAATGAAGAAACACCAATTATATAGAGTATGTTTTCTGGGGACCGGAATATTCTCTTTCGGAATTTCATATGCTCAAAAGGACACTACAAAAAAAGGCGGCATTGATATCGTTTCCAGTTTCAAGCCCGTACTGAAACAGGCGGCCAAGATCAATTTTAACGCATCGCCCCCGGCGGTAGACAGTTCCAAAAGCCCCCTGAGTTACGAGATACCCAACCAGAATTTATTATTTGCTTTTCAGCCGGGTTCTTTAAAACCCCTGGCCATGAGCATTGATACAGGTGGAAGATTTGATAACAGCAGTTATGTAAAGGCCGGTTTTGGAAGCCTGCGCACTCCTTTTGTGCAACTGGGCATTTCTTTGGGCGATGGAAAAACAGCCGGATTGAATATCTATGCAAAGCATGTTGGCTCGGATGGTAAAAGGGATTTTCAAAAATTCGCCGGTACGGATGTAAACCTGAATGGCTATTTTAAATCAGGGAACAATCTTCAGTGGGATGCGGGCATTGGTATGAACCAATACCGCACTTACAAATACGGCTACGAACCTGCCTCACTTGTTTTCTCCGGCGATTCACTCAAGCAAAATTTTCAAACTATTGCAGGGCGGGTGGCCATGCACAATATTGAAAAAACAGATTTTGGGCTTACTTACTGGCCACGGGCAAGGATCGATATTTTTAGCGACAATTTAAAGAATACAGAAAGTAATACAGTGCTTGATCTGCCATTGCAGAAAACAATCGGTAAGGTGTTCGCTATTAACCTTGGTATCACCTTTGATCTTACCCGCTTCTCTCCAAAGAATAAATCGGTTGTCAATAACACGATGTACTATATTTCTCCTTCCGTCTTATTTAAGACTCCAAAGATCAATGCAGAAGTGGGTATCCGCCCCTCATGGGATAATAAGACCTTTAAGATGTTCCCGAATGTGCTGGTGGATGTAGGAACCAATGACAAACGAATTTCATTTCAGGGCGGATGGACAGGTTATATCCGTAAAACAACTTACCAGTACCTGGCTTCTCAGAATCCATGGCTGTCGGTACCTGCCACCTTGCAAAATACCTGGGTGGAGGAACGCTTCGCCGGTTTTAAAGGCTCTGTCGGGGATCACTTTAGCTATGCTGCCAAGGTTGGATTTAATAAACTCAATAACCAGCCTTTGTTTGTCAATGATTATTCAACCGGCACCGGTGGTAAATCTTTTACTGTTCTAAATGAGGCGGAAATCAAGGTGACCAATTTTGGAGGTGAGTTGGGGTATAATATCGGGGAGAAGTTTTCACTCATCACCGGACTCACTTTTAATCAGTATAGCGGATTAAAAACAAATGCAGAAGCATGGGGGATGATACCATTGGAATTAAAAACAAATATGAGGCTGCAGGTGATTAAAGACCTGTGGCTGAAAGCTGATCTGTTTGCATGGACCGGCCCGAAATACCTGAAGAAAGATGGCAGTTCGGGAAGATTGGATGGAGCAGCTGACCTGAATGCAGGCTTGGAATTCAAGATCACTAAAAGCCTCAACCTTTATACACAATTCAATAACATCTTCAATAAAACATATCAGCGCTGGAACCAATATCCCGTGTATGGCTTCAACTTTACCGGCGGTATCGTATTTTCGTTCGCACAAAAGAACTGATGATGTACGCTGAGTTGTATCAATACTTTATTCTTCATAAACGTTTATCCCTGCCGGGCATCGGCACTTTTTTACTCCACCGGAAACCAGCTGAAACAGATTTTCCAAACAGGCAGGTGAAGCCACCGCTTTATACGGCTGTTTTCAGTGATGAAACAGGCATCGCTTCAAAAAATTTCTTTCACTGGCTGGGCCATGCCCTTGGTGTTTCTGACCGGAATGCGGTGATTCGGTTCAACGATTTTGCTTTTGATATGAAAAAGCAAATTGCTGATGGGACTGTCATCAACTGGAATGGCCTGGGAGTGTTAAACAAGGGCCTTGCGGGAGAAATAAAATTTACTGCAGCCAGTTTTATTAGCGAAAAACCAGTAGCAGCGGAAAAAGTGATACGGGAAAAAGCAGAGCACTTCGTGCGGGTGGGGGAGGATGAAAAGACATCGGTTGAAATGACTGCTATGCTTAATAAACCTGCTGTAGCAAGGTCTTACTGGTGGGTATCTGCCCTTATATTGGGAGTGTTGTCAATTGCATTCATTGGCTGGTATATTTCCCAGCATGGAATGGAGCCATCTTCTTTTACAAATAGTACGAAACTGGTTCCGATGGAAACCACTCTTCCTTAATTCTCTCTATTATTTAATTCTTTTCAATTTACTTTGCCTTTTCTTCATGAAAGGAGTGATTCATTATACACAATGCCCTGTTTGCGGTTCGGCTGAAATAAAAAATGTGCTGTCGGCAAAAGACCATACGGTGAGCGGGGAAACATTTGTTATAGCAGAATGCGCTGGCTGTTCCCTCCGCTTTACTCAGGATGTGCCGGATGCTGCTTCCATTTCACCTTATTACAAATCGGAGGATTATATTTCTCACAGCAATACATCCAAAGGATTGATTAATCGCTTATACCAGTCAGTTCGCAGAAGGACATTAGTAAAAAAAAGAAGATTAGTGCAGAAAGTGACCGGCATGGGCAAGGGGCAGTTATTGGATGTGGGCAGCGGAACCGGCGCTTTTGTAAGCGAAATGTCGCTGAATGGCTGGTTTGTAACAGGTCTTGAGCCCGACGAAGGAGCAAGGCAGGTAGCTAAGAAGGAATATAATATTGAACTGAGAGACATTAGTCATCTGTTTCAATTGCCTGCCGGAAGTTTTGATGTGATCACCCTCTGGCATGTGCTGGAACATGTGCATGATCTTTCTCCTTATGTGGAGCAATTAAAAAAATTGCTGAAAGAAAACGGAAGGCTTTTGATTGCCGTGCCTAACTATACTTCCAAAGATGCAGTTATCTATAAGGAGCACTGGGCTGCTTATGATGTGCCGCGGCACCTGTATCATTTCTCCCCGCAGAGCATGCAGGTATTGATGGAGAAGCATGGGTTGAAAATATTACAGTATAAACCGATGTGGTACGACAGTTTTTATATCTCCATGCTGAGCAGCAAATACAAGACAGGAAAGACGAAACTGTTTTCTTCCTTCTTCAATGGTTTCCGCTCCAACCTGAAAGCAATGGCTGATGTGAAAAGATGCAGTTCGGTGATCTATGTAGCCTCCCCAAACCCCTCGCAAGGAGGGGCTTTAGAACCCGATAGATAAGATAGTCATTACATCTGTATAGCTTTTGATCAAACAGTTTACATATTGCAAAAGAACCAGAGGATATAGAATCTGAAATTTTTTTGAATAGATTTACGAAAATCATTCTATTGCTAAAGGAGACAAAAACTGAATTGTCAGACTCTGAGAACCCTCCTTTGGAGGGCAGGGAGGCCTACTGACTAAACTGCACTTCATATAACTCCGGCCACCATTTGCCGGTGATGTAGATTTTTTTGGTAGCAGCATCGTATGCAATCCCATTTGGTACATCAGCATCCGGGTCAATCGCTTTTATCCTGTTCCACATACTGGTAACATCGGCTTTGGCTATCACCACACCGGTGGCGGGGTCTATCTTAAAAATATAAGGCTCCTTATATTGGTTGGCATATATGAACCCGTTGATGTATTCCAGTTCATTGATGTCATGTGCAGGGCTTCCGCTTTCTGTAATGGCCTGTGTTTTTATACGTGTAAATGTAGATGGGTCGTAGTAAAATAAATCACTTCCTCCTGTGCTGATGATCAGGTTCTGTCCATCATTCGTTAGTCCCCAGCCTTCAAAGTCAACAGTATATTCCTTTATCTTTTTAAAATCCTTTAGTGTATAAACAAAAACGGTTTTTTCTTTCCAGGTAAGCTGGTAAACGGTGTCACGAAGAATGGTGACTCCCTCACCGAAATATTTTTTATCGAGCGATATCTCTTTTTCTGTCTTGCCTGTTGCCAGGTCCACCTTCTTCAATTTTGAAAAACCATAATTGCCGGTGCCTTCATACATAGCACCATTATAGATCAACAGGCCCTGTGTATAAGAAGATGTATCATGCGGGTAAGTGCCAACAATAGAAAAGCCCATGACCTTTGGCCCATCCACTACAGGGATCATCGGGGGTTTATCCTTGGATTTACAGGATAGCAGACCAGCCAGCACGGTTATAAAGAAGAATTTTTTCATGAAAAAAATTGATTTCAGACAAAAATAAGAACCGAATTTGTTGTGGCCTGTTAAAGCTTACACAAGCATCTCCGGCAGATAGGAAAAATACGATACAAAAAGGTCTTGCACAATTGATTAAATGAATTATATTTGAGAATCATTTAACCCTGTCCGTAGTTCCGATAGTTATCGGAATTCTATCGAAATCGTATCCCTGAGACACCTTTTTTAACTCCCCAATTATCCGTTATTATTTTCCTGTTTCCCATGAACAGCCTTTGGCGTTAACTATTCGCCATACCCATTACTAATCGTACAAATGAAAAAAAGGCTATGAAGACGGGTTTAATATTTTCTTTTTTCTTATTGATTGGCATTAATAAGCTGACAGCTCAAATCTGTGCAACATTTTCCTACCAGCAGGAACAACTAAGAAGCACACCCGGACTTGCAGAAAAGATCAGGGAAGTGGAAGCTTTTGTCAATAAACAAACAGCCAATACCGGCAGCACTGTATCAAGAACAGAAGGTACTGTAATAAAAATTCCTGTCGTAGTTCATATCTTATATCATGATCCGTCAGAAAAAATAAGCGATGCTATTGTTCAAAGCCAGATAAAGGTTTTGAATGACTGCTTCCGGCGTCGTAATGCAGATTCCATAAAAACCCCCGCAGCATTCAGGCCGCTGGCCGCAGATTGCGAGATAGAATTTCAGCTGGCTACTTCCGACAGCCGCAGCAGGTCCACTACCGGAATCATCCGTAAATACACACCTGTTACCAAATGGAAAATGGATGATGCCATGAAATTTTCCTCCAACATGGGAGATGATGCATGGGATGCTAAAAGCTATCTCAATATCTGGGTGTGCCGCATGGATAAACTGGCAGGTTATGCAAGCTTGCCGGGCAGTGACCTGTTAAAGGATGGGATTGTCCTGGATTTTGGCGCATTTGGTGTGACAACGAATACGGGGTATGGCATGGGTAAAACGGCTGTGCATGAAATCGGCCATTGGTTTGGGTTGAAACACCTGTGGGGTGATGCCAACTGTGGTGATGATGAAGTGGATGATACACCGAAACAGGCGAGCTATACTCCCGGTTGCCCAACTACTGTCCGCATTACCTGCGGCAACGGGCCCAATGGCGATATGTTCATGAACTATATGGATTTTACCAGCGATGCCTGCACCAATCTTTTTACCAAAGGACAAAAAGAAAGAATGAGAGCTTTATTTGCGGCTGCTGGTTCCCGCAATTCTTTTCTATCCTCCACCGGGCTGAACCCGCCGCTGATTTTTGAAGCGCCGCTGCCAGAAAATGATCCCCAATGGCTGCACCCGCAACTATACCCGAACCCTGCCAGTTCGGATATAACCCTTGACCTTTCGTATGATGAAAGATGGGTGGGCAAGACCATCCAAATCGTTAACCTGCAGGGGCAAACGGTGATGCTGGTGACCATTACCAGCAAAAAAATGCAGATTGACATAAAAAAATTACAGGCAGGGATTTATTTCCTTGCAGCGAAAAAGGATGACGGGGAGTCTATGAAGATGAGATTTGTAAGGTTATAAAATTTTACGGGTCAGACTGAGACCGTCAGACCCGAGTCGCAACCATCACTAACGGCAAGCAAACAAAAGGGCCGCTTCAGTTGAAGCAGCCCTTTATTTTTACGAAAGGCAGAATCCCGGGTTGGTGGTTGTATGGGTACGGTATTTAATTAAGACGTTTAAATGTTTCTCCGATCAGGTAACCATTATGAAAAACCTGCAGGCGGTAATTGCCTTTTTCGTAATCTTCCGGTTTTAGTGTCAGTTGCAGCAGCTTTGTTTCTCCTTTCTGGTATTCAAATCTCATTTTGCGGGTGTACATCTTTTTCCCAAAATCATGTGTGTTGATGGAGGCAGACTCCCACACATCGGTCTGCATTACTTTTCCGTCTGGCTGTGTAATGATGGCAAACACTTCCGCATTATTGAAGTCGGCGGTATTGTTTTTAACGGCAAAAGAGATCAGCAGCTTATTTGTATTCTCAGCCTCGTTGGTCTCTTCTTCTTTATCGTCGGTAATTTTTACGGGAATAAACTTCAGGTCGGTGGCAGTAAATAACGGGGTAGTGATATTTTTTTCTACCGGTTCAATCACGGGTTTGCTCTCCGTGTTAGTGGCTACATTCGTTAAGGGAGCAGGGGATTTTGTTTCTTCCGCTGTGTTATTATCTTTTTTTGGAAGACCGGCTACCAGTTGCTGGAGTTTGGTTGTCTTTCTTCCTGCAAGGGCCATATCTTCCTGTTTAGCATTATGCTTTCTGAGCAGATCGGCGATCTCAGTTCTAAGAAGGTTTATCTCATTCAATTTTGCCGCAAGCTCGCCCTGCAGCAGGCCGGCCGTATTTTTTGCAGAATCCAGTTGTGCACCCAACCGGCTAACTGTTGAGGTATAGACCTGTTGAAGGGAGTCCTGCAGGCTTTTTATTGATGGTAGCCCGGTTTTTTCCCTCTCAGCTGCCGGCTTTACTGCAGAATATTTTGTTTTATCGTAAAGATGATAGACCCATGTGGCCACGAGGCCAAGCGAGAGTAAGGCAAGGAGGATCGTTTTGGTATCTTTCATTATTCAGTGATCACTTATTCTCATTCACATAAGCTGATATCCAGCCTACCTGTCCATTCTTGATAAGATAGAATTGTTTCGTTTCATGTGCGGCGGCAAACTGCCTCATGATCTTGAGCAGCAAACCTGCACCTGCCATGAGTGAACGTTGGTCAAAAACCTTATGTACCCTGCCGGCTTCCCTCATGATGGCTTCTTTCTGATCTTTATAGTTCACATTCACTGCAAGAGATGCAGGGGAGAGAATGCCAGGGTTGTCATATATTTTTTCACAAAATGCGGCCACTTCTTTAAAACTAACCGGCACAACTGGGTTGTCCAGCAGTTCCGGATGAGTGAGTGTGGCCACAGCCCATGCTATACCACCACTGATGGCGATATTATCGCTGAGCGGGTAGGAGCCACTGGAGTTAACAGCATAAATGATCTCTGAATTTTCCGCACCGGCCAGCACCCGGTACATCTGGCGGTTATAGTTCTCAAGTGTGTTATCGTTGTCCAATCTTTTCTCTGTGGCGTTGGCAACACTCTTGGTGCCCCAGTTTAGCTGAAAAAGCCGGAAACTTTCTGTATTGCCATAGGGAAAAAAACCGCCCTTGGTATTGCCGCTGCCAATATCAATAAGAAAAGTAGTGTACCGTCTTGCTTCAGGAACGATACCCAGATGGGAGAGAATGGCCTCTTTGGTGACATCTACCACTTCTACCTGCCGGCCAGGCTGATTTATTCTTAACCGGAATGAATCGATCAGGTTAGTTATCCATTCTGTTTTTTTATCTTTTTCAGCCTGCATCTTTACGCCGCTGCTGATAACGGTGAATATTCTTTTTGCCGGGATCTCATAATTTTTTTCTGCTGTGTTGTATAATCCGCAGAGTCCGTTGAGTGTGGCGGAAAACGTAGCTGGTGAAAAAGAAATAAAGTCAGTATTAACTGAACTGTCTTTTACGATCTGGTATGAACCGCTGCTCTGCGGGTTTTTACCGACTTCAATCACACTCATCTTTACTCCTTTTGATCCTACTTCTATACCTGTATAAATAACAGAATTGCTGAATCTGGGTGTAATACTGGTTTGTGTTTGCCCGGTATGGCTTACTAATAACACAATGGCCGGTAATAAAAACCGGCTGCGGCGGGTAACTGACATGGGTTAGTAATTTTCTTTGCATGAAGTTACTGCAATGCACTGCAGTATTTTACCTCTGCCACTTCTACTTACGATAATGTGAAAAAAATGTGTTTAAAATAGAAAGCCGTCCCCGGTTTATCGGAGACGGCTTCTTTGCAGGAGTTACGACTTCGCCAAGGCTTCGTCGCACACTGTAACTGCTTTTAACCGAATAAACCACCTTTTTTCAGGCTTCTTACACCTTCGCCGATCTTGAAGCCATTATGATAAATTTCAACTTTGTAATCTCCGGTAAGAAAATCGTTCTGTTTAATGGGGAACTGTACATTTTTTCTTTGTCCCTGCACATATTCAACAGCCACTTTTGCTGTGAAGGGTTTGTCGCCATCGGTGCGGGTATTGAGTGTGCTGGCGCCTTCTGAAATCACTTTTCCGTCGGGAGCTGTCACGATGAGGTACATATCCGCCGGGCCGGATTGTGCAATCCTGTTCTCCACATCAAATGACACGAGCAGCTTATCCACTCTTTTAGCGGTAGTTGTTTCTTTTTCTTTGCCGGCTTTTTTCTCAT
>CAYHPA010000021.1:2934-3331 GCA_964358155.1 uncultured Chitinophaga sp. | reverse complement strand
GAATATTGGATGCACTAAAAGTAGAAGCCACATCCACTGTTTTTGTCAAAGCTTCCTTTTCGGTAGTTGTTGCGGCAAGATTTGTTTCGAGGGTACTCTTTTCCTGTTTTAGAGTAGTATTGGCTACAGAAAGTTCTTGATTTTCGCCGGTAAGACGGGCTACTTCTGTTTCAAGGCCTGTAATCTTATCATTCAGTTCAGCAATCATCGTTTTTGCTTTTGCCAACTGGGCAGCCGTAGCATTCCTGTCATTCAGGATTTTTCGTATCTCAACTTTTTTGGCATCAATGTCTTTTTGCAGGGCGGATTTTTCACCTTGCAATCCATTATTGGCGCCGGTGATGGAATCTAATCTGGCCAAAGCTGCATTAAAATCATTTTGCAGGTTGCCGTAATC
>CAYHPA010000021.1:0-2924 GCA_964358155.1 uncultured Chitinophaga sp. | reverse complement strand
AATCATTGGTTGATTTAGCGATCGTAGCCTGCTGATCGTTTATTTTTTTCTCTGCTTTATTTTTATCGTACAGGAGATAGCCCCATGTACCAAGCAGTCCTGCAGCAAGCAAACCGATTGCCAGGTTCTTATAGTTCTTTGATTTGGAGGACGGGCTTTGCAAGTTGGGCGTAGCCGAAGGATAGTTACTGTCTGTCATAACAAAAGGATTTTAGATTTTGACCTTTAAATTAATAATCATTTTTTGCATTTGAAAGCGGCCGCAAGTTAGGCCGTCTTTTGGAGCCATTCCGGCTAATTACTGTTAAAAACGTACGGACAGCCTAAAAATTCGAAAACCATGCCAGAATACTGGAAAGCACTTAGTAAAACGTTGATTATTTTTTGAATCCTCCGGTCTCAAAGCTTGTATCTTAGCAATTTATGAGTGTGGAAAAGATCATAGCTGACTGGAAGAGGGGTGCCTTTAAGCCGGTGTATTGGCTGGAGGGAGAGGAGGATTACTTTATCGACAAAGTGGTGGATTATGCCGAGCACCATATACTGAATGAAAGTGAAGCTTCATTTAACCTCACTGTTTTTTACGGTAAAGATGCCAACTGGCCGGATGTGATCAATGCCTGCCGCCGTTATCCCATGTTTGCAGAGCGACAGGTAGTGCTGCTGAAAGAGGCACAACAGATGCGGGATGCAGAAAAATTAGAGTCGTATGTGGAGAACCCGCTGGCTTCTACCGTTTTTGTTGTTTCCTACAAAGAAAAAAAATTAGATGCCCGGAAAAAGTTTGCGAAACTCATAAAAGAGAAGGGAGTTCTGCTTACTACCAAAAAAATGTATGAGAACCAACTGCCGGAATGGACACAGGAACTGCTTCAGTCAAAAGGACTGACTATTTCGCAAAAAGGATTACTGCTGCTGGTGGATCATATCGGCAACGACCTGACGAGGATAGAGAGTGAAATAGATAAGATTTCAGTGAACCTGGGCAAGAGGACAAATATTACCGAGGATGATATAGAAAAATATATCGGTGTCAGTAAAGACTTTAACGTTTTTGAATTACAGGCCGCTCTTGCTGCCAAAGACCTGGCAGCCAGCGTTCGCATCATTCAGTATTTTGAAGCCAATCCCAAGGCAGCACCCATACAACTTATATTGCCATCTTTGTACAGTTTCTTCAGCAAAGTGTTTATGGTGTTTGGTGCCGGAAGCAGCGATGATAAAACGATTGCGGCCAATATCGGAGTGAATCCATATTTCGTAAAAGACTATGTAAAAGCCGCAAAGCTCTATACTTATCCCGGCGTGGAAAAGGCGTTGCTATTGTTGCATCATTACAATCTGAAAGCAGTGGGGGTGAATAATGCAGGAACGGAAGATGCTTCGTTGTTAAAGGAAATGGTGGTGAAAATGATGAGTTGATCAATCGGCAGATGATTGCCATAAATCCCTTTTCTTTGTGCCCCAAAGACATTCCTTCGGTGCAACTTTTTAAAAACAAGTCACATCATTTGTCCGATAATTTTAAATTATGAAAAAAATACTCTTCTCTTTGTTTGCTGCCGGCACATTGTTGCTGACAGGATGTTTAGAAACGACACAGGAAATAACGTTGAACGAAGACGGAACCGGCACTTATGTTTATACAAATGATATGGGCAAGGTACTCGGTATTCTGAAAAACATGGGTGTGCCGGGTATGGAAAACCTGCCTGCAAAATCTAAGGATACCACGGTTGCCCTGGGGACTGATGAGGCTGCTATGTCGGCCCTTTCTGCAGAAGACAAAGAACTGGTAAAAAAAGGCAGCCTGAGGGTAAACATGGATATGGCGGAAGAGAAGTTTATCAGCGCTACGAGTTTCGGTTTTTCTTCACTGTCTGAGATCCCCCGGTTCAATAAACTTACAGGCAATGTATTGCTTGAAACATTGAAAGGCCAGTCTGGTGGCACTATGCCATCAGGTTTGGACCAGATGCCGGAACCCAGCTCCTTTGATGATTATTATACACTTGAATTTGAAAAAGGTGAGCTCAAGAAGAAATTGAACAAGGAAAAGTATGCCGGAGTGGCAAGTGACCAGTTTCTTTCACAATTGCAGGAAGCTGCTGCTATGGGTATTCCCATCACTCACACTTATATTATCAATTTGCCAAAGCCGGCGGAGAAGTTAGAAGGCAAGAATGCAAAACTTTCTGAGGATAAAATGAAAGTGACCATAACCTCCACTATTGATGATTTTTTTGACAACCCGGAGAATCTGGAGTTCAAAGTAAAGTATTAAGGAAGTTCATAGTTCATGGTTCATAGCGGGCCTGCTTGCATTGTGCCATGAACTATTTAAGAGTTAAGTTCTCTCTATAACACCTTCAAGCTGTCAATCTTATCCTGGTCAATCTGCTTTATAAGGCTCTCCAGTCCGTCAAATTTTATTTCTTCCCTCAGGTATTTTTTTACAAAGACCTTGAGTGTCTGGTCATAAATCTCTTCGTCAAAATCAAAGATGTTGACTTCAATCATTCTTTTCTTTCCATCCACGGTAGGGCGAAAGCCAATGCTCATCATTCCTTTGAGCCGGGAATGGGGTGTGGCAAGGGGCGAGTGGGGATATTCATTAATGCCGGGTAGCTCTGCATACACTGCATAAATACCGTTGCCCGGAGTTATTTTTTCCTCATCCAGTACTTTAAGATTAGCGGTAGGATAGCCCAGTTTGCGGCCCAACTTGTCCCCATGAACAACCACGCCGGAGAAAAAGAATTCGTAACCCAGCAGTTTGTCTGCTGTTCCGATGTCACTGTGTAATATCGCTTCCCGGATATTGGTGGAGCTGATGGAAATATTTTCCAGTATATGTTTGGGAATTTCTTTTAGCTGGTAGTTATATTCTTTGGCTTTTTTTTCCAACAGGCGATAATCTCCCA
>CAYHPA010000020.1:0-26027 GCA_964358155.1 uncultured Chitinophaga sp. | reverse complement strand
AGCACTCCTCCGTCTTTTCGCTTCACTTTTCTTCTGCTGATGGTAGACAGCCCCTTGCCCAATTCGTCAAGCTTTAGTGGATTATTTTTAAGATCATCGTTAAAGAAAAAGTCCTTTAATGGAAGGTTTTTAAACTCCTCTTCTTTGTAACCCAATATCTGCCGGGCTGTTTCATTTGCTTCAATGATCAGCCCGGAACTATTGAATAATACAATTAAATCGCCTGCCTGCTGCATCAGGGTGCGGTATTTTCCTTCGCTTTCCTTTAATTTTTCTTCCGCCAGTTTCCGGTCCGTGATGTCTTTTTCCAAAGACTGTGTCCCTACTATTTTTCCCCCTTCTACCAGGGTTGAAACCCTGCACTCAATCCAGATTTCACGGCCATCTTTTCGCCGGCCTTTATATTCGAATTCCTCAGGTACCTTAATCCCTTTCATTCGTTTAGCATGCCGCTCTGCCACCTCATCATAAGATTCTTTCGAAGTATAATCTTTAAAATTCAGGTTTTTCATTTCTTCTTCTGTGTACCCGAACATTTTTCCAAATTCACTGTTACAATAAACAAGACGGCCTTCTGTATCCTCAATAATTAATGATTCATGAATATTTTCAACAAGGCTTTTAAATTTAATCTCACTTTCACGCAGTTTTTCCTCTGCCTCCTGTGCCTCAGTAATATCAATAATACTTCCATTACGCAAAACACTGCCATCTTCCTGCAATGCAGGAATGGAGTCGCTGCGCACCCATATATAGTTCCCGTTCTTTATTTTTGTTCTGTAAATAATAGTAAGCGGCTCACGTTTTTTGGTGGATACAGCGATAGCTGCCATAAGCCTGCCTATATCATCGGGATGGATTTTTGAAAGAAGTAAATTGCTGTCTTTATAGATTTCATCAGCCTTCTCATCCATATATTTGCTGATGCTATCACTTAAAAAATTAAACCGTATTTTCCCATCATTGGTTATTACAATCTGGTAAACCACTCCGGGAAGTGAAGCAGTAATCTCCCTTAGCCGGTTCTCGCTTTCCCTGAGTTGTTGCTCTGCTTTAATCCTGTCAGTTAAATCCCTTGCTGCACCAAGATAACGCCCTTCGGAAAGTTTTTTTACATGCAATTCAGTTTCTACAGCCGATCCATCCTTCCTTTTCAGTCTCCTTCTTGTAATTGTAGGCTCACCGCCTTTCAAAAGATCAAACCGGAATGGGCTATCCCTGAGGTCTTCCTCAAAAACAAAATCCTTTAACGACATATTTTTATATTCTTCGCTGCTGTACCCCAGCAATTGCAAGGCGCTTTCATTTGCTTCAAGTATCTGCCCCATCTCATTGAATAAAACTATGGAGTCACCCGCCTGCTGCATCAGTGTACGATACTTTGATTCGCTTTCCCGTAAATCTCTCTCCCCCTTCTTTTTTACAGTTACATCCCGTGTAATTGCCAGCTGTGCAATGATGTTTTGATTTGCATCTCTCATCGGCACCGCATGTGTATCCATCCTGCGCCGGGTTCCCTTCAATCCGATGATTTCAAATTCCAGTGTACCAGACTCACCATCAAATACTTTTTTTATCAGGTTAAAAAAGTCGTTTCGATATTCAGGAACCAAAAACTGCAGTAAGGATTTTCCTTGCACGGCCTGAAGATTATCGGCCTCAATCATGGCAAGGCCCGCCGGGTTCATATCGAGCAACTCTCCTTTTTTATTCAGCAGCTTGATGCATTCAGGCTCAGTATTAAAAATGGTACGTAAACGATTTTCGCTTTCCTCCAGTTTTTGTTTTGCCAGCACTATATCTGTAACGTCATTATGCACTACCACGGCCATGGGTTGAGGGTTTTCAAAAAGCATTACCCGCAACAAAAACCATCTTTGTTTCCCGGGCGAATGGCAGGGGTATTGTAATTCGAATGCTTTGATTTCCTTTCTCAATACGGACTGGATGCCTTTTACTGCCCGGGCCGCAATATCATCGCCCAAGGCAGCGGCATTGTTACAAACGTCAAAATAATTGGAGCCATTGGCTACCCTTTCCAGTGTAGTTACCCCATTTTCGGTTGCAAAGTTTTCCCATGCTTTATTTACAGCGATGATAGTTCCGTTTTCATCAATGACTGCCACACAGGAACTTAGTGAAGCAAGAACACCCCGGCTGAAGGCTTCGCTTTCTTCCTTTTCCTTATACAATCTTTCCTTTTCCTTTTCTGATATACTGAGATTTCTGATGCCAGCAATAGAAGTAAAAAAGAAGATCATAGAAAATGCAGCAATCATTATACTCATTCCGAATTGTATATCGTAAAATCCTGCATTGTGCCCCTTCAGGCAAAGCCAGCCAAAAACAAGAAGAATGACAAGCAGAAACAAAATCTGACGGGTACCTAATCTTACGGCCTTAGTCTTTTCTTTAAAGACTGCCATAAGCCCTGTATCAGGTCTTGAAAAAAGCAGGGCAAATGAAATAAAAATTAAGACCAGGGTGGAGGAAATCGAGATAGTATTAAAGAAAGCAATTGTATAAAGTCGTTTGACGTCGTACAGATAACCTGTAAATGCAAGAAATGCTATTGTCGCTACAGCAATAAGAGATACATCTGTAACAAACTGCATTTTTTTGTATCGGAAACAACCCAGGGAAAGACCGAATATCACAAACCCGGAAGCAGTTGCAAACGCCATCCGGCCCGGATGCAGAGGCGCAACAGTTTTTTTATCCCTGAATAATAGTTCATCAATTTGTGCATCCCAGTGGAAGACATATTCAGACACTGTAAGTACACCGATCAGGAAGGTGATAACAGCCAGAAAAGTTGCCAGGCCTCTTTTTTTCCCTGTGGTAAATAATAAAAGCGAACAAACTGCGCATATTGCCCCAATGGCAGTATTCGCCTTCATACTTACCCATCCATTAACCGCTGACGTTAATAAATCAGAATAAAACAGCCAACCCGAGAAAACCAATAAACTGATAAAAAGCGTACCAATTGAAAATATAACCGTAATACGGGTTGTATTAAAAGAAATATTCCTTTTGAACGCCATACAGATGAATTAAAAATTATCAGATGGAATTTGCAAAAAATGATGCCGCT
The DNA here is from genome assembly GCA_964358155.1 of uncultured Chitinophaga sp. GTDB lineage: Bacteria > Bacteroidota > Bacteroidia > Chitinophagales > Chitinophagaceae > JJ008. The sequence continues at coordinate 22,930 of CAYHPA010000020.1, read as the reverse complement.
ATTTATGCGTTGAAATGTATCAACTTATCCAATAAAGTACCATGATTAATCTCATATGAAACTATCGCATAGGTCCGTCTGGCAACGTAATCCTTTATGGAAACCCCGTGTAGTATAAATATGACAAATTGGGGCGGTTAAACAGTAGTGTTATGTTTTATTTCAAGACAAACCCTTCCAAAAACTTTGTATTGAAATCGCCGCTGCGGAAACGTTCGTCCTGCATCAGCTGCAGGTGAAAAGGAATAGTGGTCTTCACCCCTTCTATCACATACTCACTCAAGGCACGGTACATGGTCTGTATGGCTTCCTGTCTTGTTTGCGCTACCGTAATGAGTTTACCAATCATGGAATCATAATACGGCGGTATCACATAACCTGCATACACATGGCTGTCCACCCGCACACCATGCCCGCCCGGCTGATGAAGAACAGTGATCTTTCCCGGTGATGGGCGAAAATCATTGTAAGGGTCTTCTGCATTGATGCGGCACTCAATGGCATGGTTCTGCGGAATATAATCGTCGCCGGATATCTTTTCTCCCATGGCGATCTTTATCTGTTCTTTGATAAGATCATAGTTGATCACTTCTTCCGTCACACAATGCTCCACCTGTATCCGGGTATTCATTTCCATGAAATAAAAATTGCGGTGCTTGTCCACCAGGAACTCTATGGTACCGACACTTTCATAATTGATGGCCCCGGCTGCTTTTTTTGCAGCTTCCCCCATTTTATACCGCAGCTCATCCGTCATAAAAGGAGAAGGCGATTCTTCCACTAATTTTTGATGACGGCGCTGAATAGAACAATCCCTTTCACTCAGATGACATACAGTTCCATACTGGTCACCAGCCACCTGTATCTCAATATGTCTTGGCTCTTCCACAAATTTTTCCATGTAGATGCCATCATTCTTAAATGATGCGGCCGCTTCCGCTTTGGCGGTATCATAAGCTTTTTCCAATTCGCTTTCTTCCCACACGATACGCATTCCTTTACCACCGCCACCGGCCGTTGCTTTCAGAATAACAGGATAACCCATGTTCTTAGCAAGGCCCTTTGCTTCATCCACACTTTGCAGCAATCCCTCGCCGCCAGGTACCACGGGCACACCGGCTTTTATCATTGTTTCTTTGGCGGTGATCTTATCACCCATGGAGTTGATCATATCCGGCGTTGGCCCGATGAATTTTATTCCATGATCATTGCATATCTGTGCAAATTTGGCATTCTCTGCAAGGAAACCATAACCGGGATGTACTGCATCGGCATTGGTAATTTCGGCAGCAGCCATCAGGTGGGCTACATTCAGGTAAGAGTCGCTGCTCTGCGGCCTTCCGATGCAAACAGCTTCGTCAGCAAATTTTACATGCAGGCTATCCCTGTCGGCAGTGGAATAAACAGCCACTGTTTTAATACCCATTTCCCTGGCTGTGCGGATAACCCGTAGGGCAATTTCTCCACGATTAGCAATCAGTATTTTTTTGAACATTGAATTAGTTTGAAATGAAAAAGTTCATGGTTCATGGTTCATGGCTGCATATTATGATGAACTGTCAGCAATGAACAATGAACTTTTTAAGCGGGCTCTACAAGGAACAACGGCTGATCATACTCCACCGGAGAAGCATCGTCAACCAGCACCTTTACAATCCTGCCTTTTACTTCACTTTCAATTTCATTAAAGAGTTTCATGGCTTCTATGATGCATACCACCTGGCCGACGTTGATGTCGGAGCCTACTTCTGCGAGGTTGGGTTTATCAGGAGATGATTTGCGGTAAAAAGTTCCGATCATCGGGCTTTTGATGGTAACCAGGTTGCTGGCAGGTGCTTCAGCTGCTTTGGGTTTTTCAGCAGCGGCCGGCTGAGTAGCGACGGGTTGCGGAGCAGCCATTTGTACTGGGGCAGCCTGAACAGGCGCCGCAGAAACGACCTGCGTTATATGCTCCTCTTTTTGTTTTATAGTGACCCGAAAATCTTTTTGCTCAATAGTCAGTTCTCCAATATTGGATTTGTTGACCATCTTGATCAACTCCTGAATTTGTTTAAAATCCATGTTTTTCAATTTAGTGGAGTGTTTTGGTTTTAGTGAAAAATGTCCCGCTAACCGGGACGGGGCTAAGGTAATGAAATCAAATCCAGAAAATGTAGAGTTTTGACGTTTTTGCCCGAAAACGGGCTGAAATTGAACTAAAATGGCCTAAAATCGGGTGATTTCAGGCCATTTTTTTTAAATCAGGTATCATTCTTTTACCCGCTCTACGTACTCTCCTGTTTTTGTATTGACACGGATGATCTCGCCTTCGTTTACAAAAAGAGGCACACCCACGGTTGCTCCTGTTTCTAATGTGGCTGGCTTTAAAGTACGGGTGGCAGTATCGCCACGAAGGCCCGGTTCAGTATAGGTAACTAACAAAGTGATCTTATCAGGCAGTTCAGCGCCCAGTATCTGGTCATTTTCTGTATTAATAAGCACACCCACTTCCTGGCCTTCTTTCAGGTATTGCGGGGCGTCTATGGTGGTTTCCTGCAGTGCTATCTGCTCAAAAGTCTCATTATCCATAAAGTTGTAGCCTGTATCGTCCTTATACAAAAACTGGTAATAGCGCCTCTCCACCCTTACCGGGAAAATGGTATCCCCGGAATTCCATGTTTTTTCAATGGAGCGGTTATTGTCCACTCCTTTCAGTTTCGCCCACACTTTGGCGGCGGCACGGGCCGTTTTATTTTCGCCAAATTCCACCACAGTATAAAGACTGCCATCCAGGTTAATGATCAATCCCCTGCTTATATCCGCTGTATTTGCCATTGTTCAATCTTTTTTGAGGCGGCAAAGATAAGGCGGTAAAGTTGCCCGGCAAAGTCAAAAGAGCCTCACGCCAAATGCCAATCGAACAACTTTATAAAAACAGGCAGCGTCAATAACCGAAATAAGTCAGGAACAATATCTTTGAGATCATGAAAAAATATCTTCTGCTGTTTTCGCTGCTTACAATAGCCATGATTGGCCATTCCCAATATGACAGCGCTGCCCCCTATAAAAAATTTCCAACTTTCCCGCCTGTAAAATTGTTGCTGGCGGACAGTACGAGCAGCATCATCAAAAATGATCTCCCCAAAAAGAAGCCTGTCATGCTGATGGTATTCAGTCCAGACTGCCAACATTGTCAGGATGAAACAGAAGACCTGGTAAAACACATGGAAAAATTTCAAAAGGTGACCATCATTATGGCTACTATGCGGCCTTATAAGGACATGATGGCTTTCAGGGAAAAGTATGGGCTGGCAAATTACAATAACATCATCATGGGCCAGGATGTCCAGTTCTTTTTAGCCCCCTTTTACAGTATTGAAAACCTTCCCTTCCTCGCTTTTTATGACAAAAAAGGGAAACTTATTTCTGTGTTTGCGGGCAGCATGCCCATTGAAAAAGTGCTGGCCGAACTGTCCGAAAGGACTCCTTCGGAGGAAAAATAAAGCAGGTAACCTCATCTCATAACAAGCCTCTTTCCGCTACCTTTGCGCCTGCCCGCCAAAGCCTTTTTTGCAAAAAAGATTATAGAACTTAAATGGCGGCGGCGGGGCGAAAAATCAATTCTCCATTTATAAATTATTTTAAATGAAAGTAACCGTTGTAGGCGCTGGCGCAGTAGGCGCTACCTGTGCGGATAATATTGCCCGCAAAGAACTTTGTAATGAACTGGTATTACTTGATATTAAAGAAGGGCTTGCCGAAGGCAAGGCACAGGATATGATGCAGACTGCCACCCTGCTGGGTTTTGATACAAAAATAACCGGCAGCACCAACGATTATGCAAAAACCGCAGGCAGTGATGTGGTGGTTATTACTTCCGGCATTCCCCGCAAACCGGGTATGACGAGAGAGGAACTGATCGGCACCAATGCAGGTATTGTAAAGACTGTTTGCGAAAACATTTTAAAGCATTCTCCAAATGCCATCATCATTGTCATCAGCAACCCGATGGATACGATGACTTACCTGGCGCTGACATCAACTGGTTTACCCAAGAACCGTATCATTGGTATGGGCGGTACATTGGACAGCAGCCGTTTTAAATATCAGTTAAGCCAGCATCTTGGCTGCAGCCCCGCTGACCTGAATGCAGTGGTTGTTGGCGGACATGGCGACACAACGATGATCCCTTTGATTCGCTTGGCTACATGGAACAGTGCACCCGTCACCAATTTCTTATCTGCCGAACAACAGGAAAAAATTGTAAAGGACACTATGGTGGGTGGCGCTACATTAACTGCCCTCATCGGCACATCTGCCTGGTATGCACCCGGTGCAGCCGGAGCGGCCCTGGTAGAAAGTATTGTAAGAGATGAGAAAAAATTATTTACCTGCTGTGTATCGCTGGATGGCGAGTATGGCCAAAAAGATATTTGCCTGGGTGTTCCTGTTATCATCGGGAAGAATGGCTGGGAAAAAATTCTTGATTTCAAACTGAATGACACTGAACAGGCCGCTTTCAACAAAAGCGCCGATGCGGTGAGGAGTATGAACGATGTGCTGAAGACGCTGTAAACAGCATCGTATAGCAATTTCCGGGATAAAAAATGTTACTTTTAGGTACCAAAAACCATACTTATGCCGGTTCTTGTTACAACAAAGGTTAAAGGTCAAACCCCCGAAGGTTATGACCAGGTTTCTGCATTTCTCCATGAACTCGTAAAAAAAGCACCCGGTTTTATTTTGCATACTGCGTATCAGGGAGAAGAAGACTGGATGGTAGTAGAAGTTTGGGATTCGAAAGAAAATGCCGACCGTTTTTTTTCGGATAATGTTGCACCCAACCTTCCGAAAGGCATTATTCCGAAAAGAACCTATCAGCCCTTGCACAGTGTTATTAGTACCTGATATCTTATCTCGTGATAATATAACAGCATCTCCAGAGCTTCCCTTTAAAATCAAATGGCGTTGTCTGTTTTGTTATATCCTTAATGCCTGCTGACGCTATCTTCTTTTTTCCCAAATTAAAATTCCTGAGATTAGTGCTGAAATACAGTTGGCCGCCTTGCTTCAATGTTTTCAAACAATCAATGATCAATGGGACATGATCTCTTTGTATATCCAGAAAATCATCCATCCTTTTACTGTTGCTGAAAGTAGGCGGGTCCATTACGATAAGGTCAAAATAATTTTCAGGCAATGTTTTCAGGTATTGCAGCACATCTGCATGAACATATTGGTACTTACTCTTATCACTAAATCCGTTCAGTTGCATATTCCTTTCTGCCCATTGCAAATAAGTCTTCGACAGGTCAACTGTAACTACTTCAGTAGCTCCCCCCTCCTCCGTTGAAACTCCGGCGGACGAGCCCGCTGCTGCATACACCGAAAAAGAACCGGTGTAAGCAAAAAGATTCAGCACTTTTTTGCCGGCGCTTTGCTCTCTTACCATTTGCCGGGTAATACGATGATCCAAAAACAAACCAGTGTCTAAATATTTTCCAAGGTTGACAATAAATTTTAAGCCATTTTCATGTGCAATAAAATCATTGCCGGATAACAAAGACTCTTCGTAAAGCCTCCCCCTTGCGGGGAGGTTTGGCGGGGGCTCTTCATCATATTTCTGGTATTGCCCCAGCCTGCCAGGTTTCCGTTGCCGTAGTTTCAGGAAAATATTTTCTTTAGGTACTGACAGTACCTCTGTCATTACTGCCAGGCTTTTTTCCATCCAGTCATCATGTTCTTCCTCCGTCAATCCATGTTGCCGTTTGTACTCTGCCACATACAATTTTTCTCCATAGAACTCTATGCAAAAGGGAAACTCGGGCAGGTCATGGTCATACAACCGGTAGCAACTTACCCGTAAACGCCTTGCCTGTTTGCTGAGGTGGCGGTATACCTTCGTAAGCCTGTTCCTGAACATTATCATTTTTTCATCGGTCAACTGCGGTAAATTTTTACGAAATTAGCTGTTCCTATTATGTATGCAATTGTAGATATCGAAACCACCGGCGGTTATGCTGCAGCCAATGGCATCACCGAAATTTCCATTCATCTTTTTGACGGGGAAAAAGTGACGAAAAAATTTGAAACACTCATCAATCCCGGGCAGCCGATTCCTAACTACATAACGGCCATGACAGGCATCTCTGATAAGATGGTAGCCAAAGCCCCGGCTTTTGAAGAGGTGGCCGAAAAGATTTACGAATTACTGAACGATAAAATATTCATTGCCCATAATGTAAACTTTGATTACTCATTTGTAAAAGGCCATCTGCGTGAAGCCGGTCTTGACCTCAACTGTAAAAAACTTTGTACCGTCAGGATGAGCCGGAAGATATTCCCAGGATTTCCCTCCTACAGTCTCGGCAAACTTTGTCATTCTCTCGGCATCACCATCAACGACCGCCACCGTGCCGGGGGTGATACAGAAGCAACAAGAAAGGTCTTTGAATTATTGCTGCAAAACGATAAGGAAAATCATATTCAGAAAAGCCTGCAGCGAAACTCCAAAGAATGGATACTGCCGCCCAACGTACCCAAAGAGCATTTTGACAAATTGCCCTACACACCCGGTGTATATTATTTTCACAATGAAAAAGGAAAGGTTGTTTATGTAGGCAAGGCCAATAATATCCGTTACCGGGTCAACAGTCATTTCAGCAATAATTCAGAAAGCCGTCAAAAACAAAACTTCATGCGGTATGTGCATGCCATCAGCCACCAGGATTGTGGTACCGAACTGATGGCCTGCATCCTTGAATCAGCAGAAATAAAGAAACGCTGGCCCATATTCAATTCTTCGCAAAAAAGATGGGAAGACATCTATGGCATATTTATGTACGAAGATCAAAACGGCTATCAGCGCCTCGCCATCGACAAGAACAGGAAGCGGCTGAACCCGGTCTTCACTTTTCATTATATCGTGGATGGACATGCCATCATACGAAAACTGATAAAGGATTTCAACCTCTGTCCCAAACTATGCTTCATGCAAAAAGATGAAGGCAAATGTGAAGGCATGAAGGAGGAATATTGCCATGGAGCCTGTGAGCAGAAAGAAAAGCCTGCTGCCTATAACAAACGAGTAGCAAAGGCTTGTGACTCCCTCCGCTCACAACCGTCTTATGCAATTATAGATAAAGGAATAACCGGTGATGATAAATCCTGCGTACTGGTACTGGAAGGAGAATTTTATGGTATGGGCTACATTCCTGCTGATGCGCAAATAACAAGCCCGGAAGAAATGAAGGAGTTTATCACCATGTACCGGGAAAACAGTTTTATCCGCAATCTCATCAATGGCTATGCAGCAAGGTTTCCATCCAAAGTTCTGAAGTTTGTCCAAAGGGCTCCTTAGGAGAAACGATAGCCGTTTAGTCCTGCCATTCAAAATGATCACCCAGCGGCATTTGCTGAAATACCTGCACCACTTCCTGCGGGGGGATGAATAATTTTCTTTCCAGCACATTGAGCCAGGCCCCGTCAATAGTAACAATGGCGCAAAGCGTTCCGTCCTCTTTGTCCGCCGTAGCTTTATGCGAAGGCAGGGCTTTTTTTATTTCGTGGCTGATGGTCCACCGGGAATAATCACGGCGGCCTTTCATCAGCAGCAAGTTGATGCTGATGATATCGCCATACTTTATTTCTTTTCTGAAAACTGCTTCCTCCCGGAAAATTATCGGGCCGAACTGCAAACGTTGCATCACAGCCGGGGTAAGGCCATTCTTTATCAGAAATTCCATGCGGCACATGGCGGCCCAGTCATAATAGACCGAATGGCGCAGGTGAAAATTGGGGTCAAGATCAGACCAGCGGATCTGCAGTGGCATTTCAAAAACACTCATTCTCAGGTAATTTAGAGTGGAAATTTAGCAAATGAAGACAACTGAAATCACTTTCCTTGCTGTATTTTTGCGAACTAATTAAAAAAAATATGAAGAAATCATTATTACTGATCTTTTGTTTTGCTGCAATCGGGCAGCTATATGCACAACCGGGTAAAACTCCTGTTACCAAAGCACCGATAAATCCATTGAAAAACCTGACCGACTCCGCCAGCTATGCTGTAGGTTTAAGTGTTGCCAATTTTTATAAGCAACAGGGCATTACCAAACTTAACACCGGTCTGGTGTCAAGGGCCATCAGTGATATCCTGGCAGGAAAAAAACCTCTCCTGGATGATGCTGCTTCCAATATGGTGCTGAATAATTATATGATGATGCTGCAGGCACAAAAATCAAAACCGGCTATTGACTCCGGCAATGCTTTTCTTGCTAAAAACAAACTGAAGAAGGGTGTAAAAACCACTGCCAGCGGCCTGCAATATGAAATACTGAGAGATACCACCGGGCCTAAACCCACAGCTGCCGACAGTGTAACCTGTCATTACAGAGGAACCTTATTGAACGGAACTGTGTTTGACAACTCGTATGACCGTGGCCAGCCCATTACTTTTTCTTTGGGAGGTGTGATAAAAGGCTGGACCGAAGGCCTGCAACTGATGAGCATAGGTTCCAAATACAAATTTTATGTCCCTTATACCTTAGGATATGGCCCATCTGACTATGGCCCCATCCCCGGTGGTTCTATGCTCACCTTTGAAGTGGAATTGCTGGAGATCAGGAAAGTACCGGCACAATAAAATTTTTATCATGCGGAAAGTGGAAGCCGCCATTAAAATTCATCAGCCAGCATCAAAAGTATTTGATGCTTTTACAGAACCCGCATTGCTGAAGAAATGGTGGGGAATAGAAACCTGCCTGGTGGAAAAAAAACAGGGCGGTCTTTACTCTCTTGCATGGGAAGCCAGCAGCAAGGGTTTTCATTATGTTTCCACCGGCATCATTACTGTATTCCTGCCAAACCGGGAATTATTGATTGACCATTTCGTTTATTTCAATCCCGATAAACAAATACTGGGGCCCACTTATCTTTCTATAAAATTACAGGAGGATGAGGACGGCACTTTCCTGCAATTGGTGCAGGGAGGTTATCAAACCGGCGGCGACTGGGACTGGTTTTATGACTCCGTAAAAGATGCCTGGCCAAAAGTGCTGGAAACGCTGAAAAAATTCCTGGAAGAATCTTAATAAAAAAGGGGACAGCTTTCGCTGTCCCCTTAATTCAATTCAACCCCTGCAAATTATCGTTTGCTCACTACGAATTTTGCAACGGTTTGTTCACCGGTTGCAGGAACTACCACCCGCAGGCTATACATGCCCGGTGTCAGGTTTTCAATAGTAATATTATTATTGGTAATTCCCTGTATTTGCCTGATAACACGGCCACTCATATCCGTCACAGAAATATCCCTGATGCCTGCATCTTCAAATGACACATTTACTTTTCCATCAATGCTTGGGTTCGGATAAACGATGATCTGCCCACCCTGGCTTTCGCCACGAACAGAACGGATTTCACTGTACCTGGAACGGCTGTCAAAATCAATCTGACGGATGCGGTATTGGGTGATGCCTTTATTGTTGTTTACATCGGTATAAACATAGTTCAGCAAGTCTGAACTGTTGCCCCCCGGTGCCTGTGATGCTACAAAACCAATTTGCTCCCAGTTTCCTGCTATATTCCGCTCCACCGCAAAACCAGTATTGTTCTGCTCTGCCATGGTTGTCCATTTCATTAACACATTTGAACGGTTCCGGGATGCTGTAAAGGATTTGATTTCTACCGGCAATAAAAGACATTGGGCAGTGGTATTCGAGATGAAGGCAACTGACGAAAACCCTGAAACAGGAGATACTGGTACTGCTTCAAGCCAAAGGCTTGCACCTTCACCAGGAGTCGTTGAACCTGGATAAGCAAATTGTACCCTTGATTGAATTCCACCGGGCGCAAGCACGGTGTCAGCGCTTGTATAAATAGCCGGTCCATCCTGGCCGGTAAATGGCTCGAAAATTCCATCTCCATCATCCTTATACAAAACAAAATGTTCGGTAAGGTTGACTGAACCATTGTTCTTTATAGCAAAACTGATACTCCTTGGGTTACAAACTTTAAAAGCGGATGTAATCTGGGGATTATTAATATCAAAGGTCAGACCCTCAACAGCACAATGCACATTTTTGCCATTAGCAGCCTGGCTTGCCCAGATATCTCCTTTAAGTGTCACTACTCCGGTGCAGCTTGGAAGAGTGAAGGACAATCCTGAAATTGTTTCTCTCTCGGTCACTCCTCCCGGCAGAATTGTTTTTACAATAGTCATACCAGCAATAGAGAGTGGTACTGTTGGATCAGGATAATAAGTAGTCCCAAGTACTGGTGAAGCTGTACCGTTAAACTCAATGGCGATATTTTTTAAAGTATTAACCAGTTGGGCTGCTTCAGGATAGGACGAAGGATTGCTATAGATTGCGCCACCACCGCTTGGCCATGCGGCTGCCGGAGTGTGATAATCCGAAGAAGCCCAAAGATGAATGTAGGCAAACTTGTTACCACTGTTCACCTCCTGCTCAAAACTGATATTGAATGTTAACAGGCATGTTGAAGGGTTAAAGCTAACAACTTCAATAGCCAAATTGGATACGGTACACTGCGCCTGCACTTTAGCAGTATATCCCATTACTGCTACTACAAATAAAGAAAGTAAAATCTTTTTCATGCTCAAGGTTTTAAAATAAAAAAAATCTCTGTTTAGCTGGTTACAGGAAATTGGACAGGTGGGTTATTCAACAGATGGATTCAACGCAGATGCTACATGTCTTAAAAAGACATAAACGCTCAGGGTTAATCTTAAAGGGGATTTAGGAAAGGTCTTTGAAAGGAGTATGGGAAAAGACAACGTAAAACTAATAAGTCTATCGTTAATCTGCAAGCATTTACACAGTTTGTTTTGTCATGGTTTTTTGCCGCACAAGGACAAGCGCCTTCTGAAACTGCTCCTTTTCTGTTAAATAGGTGTTATCCAGCACGATAGCATCTTTCGCCTTCCTTAATGGGCTTACCTCCCGATGGGAGTCAATATAGTCCCGCATCTCAAGATTATCTTTCACTTCTTCAATACTTATGTTGGGGTTCTTTTCAAACAATTCCTTAAACCTTCTTTCCACCCTTACAGCGTTATCCGCCGTCATAAATATTTTCAGCTCCGCTTTTGGGAAAACAACAGTGCCAATATCCCGGCCATCCATGACAATCCCCTTTTTAGACCCCATTTTCCGTTGCTGGGCCACCGCAAATTCCCGCACTTCTTTAATAGCCGCCACTTCACTCACTTTTTCGGCCACCAGCATGTCACGGATAACATATTCCACATTTTCGCCATTCAGATACATCTCACTCAGCCGGGTCTTTTCATTATGTATGAATTCCAGCGTAAGTTCTTTCAATGCCTTCTTTACTTCTTTCTTGTCCGTCCAGTCAATATGGTTACGCAGAAAATACAACGTGATGGCCCGGTACATGGCGCCACTGTCCACATATAAATAACCCAGCTCTTTTGACAATTGTTTGGCTAATGTGCTCTTGCCACAACTGCTCCAGCCATCAATCGTTATGATTATTTTTTTTGCCATGCCATGGCAAAAATACTACTCCGCCCCGATGTTTTCGGGGCTTCGTCGTACAAAGTAAAAAGGAGCGCCGACAATGGCACTCCTTCGCAACTTTATTATTGAAAATAACTACCCGTATATAACAACCTTATAATGGAACCACATAGGCACATAGCACACAATAGGAGAAAACACATAGAAGCCTATGTGAAAACTATGTTTCTATGTGGTAAAAACAAATGCTTGGTTGCATCATCCGGATAGTCAATTTATTGAATTAATTTATGCTTCTGACTTCTCCTCCACTTTTCCTTTAAAAGAAAAAGTGAGTTTGCTGTTTTCGGCATCGGTATCGGCTATCAGCACATCACCAGCCTTTACATTCAGGTTCAATATCTCCTCCGCCAGCGGATCTTCCAGGTATTTCTGAATGGCCCGGTGCAATGGCCGTGCGCCAAATGCCACATCATACCCCTTATCAGCCAGGAAGGATTTTGCATTCATCGTTAACTCAAGGCTGAAGCCAAGGTTGGTCAGTCGTTTCAACACACCTTTCATCAATATATCAATGATGTTGAAAATATGCTCTTTGGTAAGGCTGTTGAAAATAACCACATCATCAATCCTGTTGAGGAACTCCGGTGAAAAAGTTTTCTTCAATGCTTTTTCGATAACAGCTTTGTTGGCCTCATCCTGGTTCTCCATTCTTGATGAAGTGGCAAAGCCAACACCATCACCGAAGTCTTTTAACTGGCGTACACCGATATTGGATGTCATGATGATCAGGGTATTCTTGAAATCAACCTTGCGGCCCAGTCCATCTGTCAACTGACCGTCATCCAGCACCTGCAATAATATATTATAGATATCCGGGTGAGCTTTCTCAATTTCATCCAGCAGGATAACGCTGTAAGGTTTGCGGCGGACCTTTTCTGTCAGCTGACCGCCTTCTTCATAACCCACATATCCGGGAGGGGCACCAATCAGGCGGCTCACCGTAAATTTTTCCATGTATTCCGTCATATCGATCCGTATGAGCGAATCCTCCGAATCGAACATATATCTTGCCAGCGCCCGTGCCAGCTCTGTTTTACCTACACCCGTAGGCCCAAGAAAAATAAAAGTGCCGATCGGCTTTTTTGGATCTTTCAGCCCCACCCTGTTCCGCTGTATAGACTTTACCACTTTACTAATAGCATCCTCCTGTCCTACCACCATTTCCTGCATGTCCAGCGCCATTTTTCGAAGCTTTACTGTCTCAGCTTCCACCATCCGCTTCACCGGTATACCCGTCATCATACTCACCACTTCGGCAATATCCTCCTCCCCGATCGGGAACCGCTTATGCTTGCTTTCTTCCTCCCATTCGGCTTTTGCTTTTTCCAGGTCTTCCTGCAAACGCTTTTCGGTATCACGGAGTGAAGCGGCCTCTTCAAACTTCTGGCTTTTCACCACCCTGTTCTTTTCATTCTTTACATCTTCGATCTTCTTTTCAAGATCAACGATATTCTCGGGTACATTAATGTTCTTCAAGTGCACCCTTGCGCCCACTTCATCCATTACGTCAATGGCTTTGTCCGGGAGCAGCCTGTCTGTTACATACCGGTCGCTGAGTTTTACGCAGGCATCAATGGCTTCCTGATCATAATTCACATTGTGATACTCCTCGTATTTGGATTTGATATTATTCAATATCTGGATCGTATCGTCTACACTTGGCGGATCGATCATCACTTTCTGGAAACGGCGATCCAATGCGCCATCTTTTTCAATATACATCCGGTATTCATCCAGGGTAGATGCGCCGATACATTGTAATTCTCCTCTTGCCAGCGCTGGTTTGAAAATATTGCTGGCATCCAATGAGCCGCTGGCACCACCGGCGCCAACAATGGTGTGTAACTCATCTATAAAAAGAATGACATCACGGTTCTTCTCCAGTTCATTCATAATGGCCTTCATCCTTTCTTCAAATTGCCCCCGGTATTTTGTGCCGGCCACCAGCGCAGCCAGATCAAGAGAGATAACTCTTTTATCAAACAAAACTCTTGAAACTTTTCTTTGAACAATGCGAAGGGCCAGTCCTTCCACAATGGCTGTTTTACCCACACCCGGTTCACCTATCAGGATTGGGTTGTTCTTTTTACGACGGGAAAGTATTTGTGAAACCCTTTCTATCTCTCTTTCCCTGCCGACGATGGGATCCAAAGCACCTAACTCAGCCATCTTGGTAATATCCCTTCCAAAATTGTCGAGCACGGGTGTTTTGCTTTTGGCATTTCCCTGTTGCTTGCTTCCTTTGGATGACTGGGAGTATTTTTTTTCCTCATCAAAGTCATCATCATTTTCGTCGGTGTATTCGGCACGGGGATCGTTTGATTTTACGATGCCCAACTCCTGCCTGAAAAGATCGTAGTCCACGTCAAACTGATTTAAGATTTGTGTTGCAATATTTTCTTTATTCTTTAAAATGGAAAGCATGAGATGCTCGGTCTCTACCGTAGCGCTTTTCAGCGCCTTTGCTTCCAGTACAGTAACCCGTATCACTTTTTCCGCCTGCTTGGTAAGCGGGAGGCTGTTGATGTTTGCAATATTCTTACCCGTTTTATCTTTTACGGCCAGTTCTATTTCCTTGCGGAGTTCATAAAGGTCAACATTAAAACTCTTGAGGATACGGACGGCGGTATTATCTCCTTCCCTGATCAGGCCCAGCAGCAAATGCTCGGTACCGATAAAGTCGTTACCCAACCGAAGCGCTTCCTCCCTGCTGAACGAGATGATCTCCTTTACCTGTGCTGAAAAATTATTATCCATTTTTAGATAATTGGTTGTGATACAATATTAACGAATAAATTTGGTTCCTGTTCTCCCGTAGTTATGAACGGAATGTTGATAATTTAAGTTGTTTGAGGCTGGAGCTTTTATCAGCTTTTCGGTTTATCCGCCGGAATCCTTTTTTTGGATGAAGGCGGAGGCACTAATCGGCAGAACTCATTCAAAATAAAACCAGACATTATGCAGGTCAAAACGCCCGCCTTCGCTATCCAATTTCACCAAGGCTTCGTTGGTCAAGTAGCTATGGCGGGCAATAAACCCTAAACACTCTATATGCAAGTCAAAACGGATACCAAAGAGAAATTTCATGTCATCACCCTGCCCGGCCCGGCACTTTCTGCTACAATGACAGACGAGCTGGCTGATTGTTTGCTCCCTTACCTGCAAAATGACGTTAAAAGCCTGGTGCTGATTTTAAAAGACATCAGCGAGATGGATATGGCTGCGGCTGAAAAGCTGGTGTATATACAGCAGAAATTTTATGAGAACAGCGCCTCTTTTGTTATTTGCGAATTGCAGGAACCGGTTGAGAAGTACCTGGACGAAAACGACCTGCTGGAAATGATGAATGTGACCCCCACGGAAAGTGAAGCATGGGATATAGTACAGATGGAGGAGATTGAAAGGGAGTTTCTGGATGGAGAGTGAAGGAAGTCGTTAGTCGGGAGTCATTAGTCCTTAGCCCGTTTATAAGGAAAATACCTGGCAATTGAAAAATTCCAGGTATTGATTAACGACTGTGCCAGTGCAGCTAAATGCCTTTTGCTTTAGTCTTAGGCTTATCATTAACACACCCAAATCGCTGACCGTTCATGTTCGCTGTTACTATCCTTGGCAATAACTCTGCTGTTCCGGCATTTAACCGGCATCCTACCAGCCAGGTGGTGACGCATGATGGCACTAATTACCTTGTTGATTGCGGCGAAGGCACGCAGATACAAATGATCAATTACAAGATCCGCCGCAGCAAGATCTCCCATATTTTCATTTCGCATTTGCATGGCGACCATTATTTCGGTTTGATCGGTCTTATCAACAGCTTCGGGTTATTAAGCCATCAGCAGGAGCTGAATGTGTTTGGGCCGTCGCCATTAAAAGAAATAATAGAGTTGCAATTGAAGGTGGCCGATACCAAACTGCCTTATCAGCTGAACCTGCATACTATTACAAAGCCCGCCACTTTGCTTGATACAGAAAAATTGTCGGTAAAATGTTTCCGCACCAATCACCGGATTGAGTGCTATGGTTTTCTTTTTGCCGAAAAAAAACCGCCAAGAAAACTGAACCCGGACAAAGCAAAAGAATACGAGATACCTCAAACATTCTACGACCGGCTGAAAGCAGGTGAGGATTATACGCAGAAAGACGGAACCGTTATTAAAAATGAATTAGTGACCGAAGCAGCCGAACCCGGAAAGCGATATGCTTTTTGCGCCGATACCAAATATGATGAATCACTCATTCCGCATATACAGGGGGCTGATATGATTTATCATGAGACCACCTATCTCGATAACCTGCGGGAACGGGCCGAGAACCGTTTTCATTCCACTACCAAACAGGCGGCTGCATTGGCTAAAAAAGCAGGTGTAAAAAAATTACTGATCGGGCATTTCAGCAGTAAATATGATACGCTTGAAGAATTTGAGCAGGAAGCAAGAGAGGTTTTTCCGAATACAGATTTAGCGCTGGAGGGAGTTGCTTACAATGTTTAATATCATTGCTATAAGGCCCATCGTGCCGGTATATTGATAGACAGGTAAAATCGCAAATGAGACAAGCCCTGTAGGGGCGACATATTCAATATATCACCCCTACGGGGTTCAATTACCATATTTGGAATTGCATTTCTACCAATATTTCGCCCCTGACGGGGCTTTAGGGAAAAATATATTTGCCCGGTACCCCAAAGTGAAATCATATGTTGGAAAAATTTGAGAAGATGATTCGGGCAGATTTCCTGATACAAAATTAGCGTTGGAAGGGATTGCATACAATGTTTAATATTATCGCAATTAGGCCCATCGGGCCGGTATATTGGTAGAATTCCAATCAGAGCAAATGACAGAGCCCCGTAGGGGCGATATATTGAATATGTCACCCCCCACGGAGTTTATTCTCATTGTTGAATTTTCATTCTAATTGACTGGATAGTTTGCAGGCCTTATTGCAAGGTGCACATTGAAATTTATATCTCCCCCTATATCAGTTGTAGATAAAATTATTTCGACTCTGCTGTTTGGTTTTCCAAGTTGTTGGATATCCCGATCTTCTTTTACTACAACAAAACCGGAATTCATAAAATATTGTCGTATATTTTTGAAACCGGTTTGGTCTTTTGTCTCAAACCGAATATAAATAACATCTTGACCCTTCTCAACGTGACAACTTAATTCGCTTTCATTAGCTAGTGTATCCCTATATCGGTAAATTAATAAATCTGAGGTTTCAGTAGTGTCTGCACATATAAAACCTGAGTTTTTAGCCAGTGCATTAATATCAGCTAATGACCCGTTTTTAATTAAGGAAAGCAATTCATGCCCCCCAATAGCATGTTCATACTTTTTTTCTCCATCGTTTTTGCAGGAAAAAAGGAACAAAGAAAGAAAATATAAAGAGAAAAATCTCATTGAAATATCCATTTATAGAAAGCCGGAAACTCTATCCGCCACCTCGCCTCATTATGCTTTCCGTTCTCATTTATTTCAATGATCATCCTCGATTGAGAGATTTTTGACATTTCATCAAAAGCTTTTTGTGTAAGCGGCACCATGGTCTCCCCTTCCTGGCCGCCTGCATAGAAATATATCTTTGCTTCTGCCTCCCTTCCTTTTGCCCTGATATCATCAAATATTTTTGGGCCCACCCAGAATGCGGGAGAAAAAACACCGGCGCCCCCGAACACTTTCGGATATTTTAATACAGCGTACATGGAAATGATGCCGCCCATTGAACTGCCTGCAATAAATGTATGCTCCTTATCTTTTAATGTCCGGTAGTTATTATCGATAAAAGGTTTTAGCGTGTTGGCGAGAAAATCAATATACAAACCGCCCTCTCCTTTATGCAAGGAGTCTGCATTGGATAAACCCAATGTCTTCAGCGAAAAGTCATAGGGACAATATTCGTTGATACGTTTCTGTGCCCCATTATCCACCGCCACGACAATACATTTATTCTTCATGCTGTCAATACATTCATCCACGCCCCATTCTCCTGAAAAAGAAGTGGCATCGTCAAAAACATTCTGCCCGTCATGCATATACAAAACAGGATAACGGCCGGTGGATGCTGAATAATTCTCCGGTAAATAAATCCAGATACGCCGGACCCTGTTCAACTGCGGTATCAGGAAAGCGGTATCAATGATCTTTACATGCTTATTAGCAGTACTTACCCTGACCGGCGCTCCAAAACGATCCTGCCACTCCTCGATATCAAGCGGAATACTTACACTACCTGCAATGGTCAATCTCCTGTTCTCAATTCCTGCCCCATTCTTTTTGCATTCCACTTTATCCCATCCGCCACGGGTTATTTTATATTCATAAGTACCGGAGTCCAGTTTCATATCAAAATAATAAACACCCAAATCGTCCTTTTTAAACCTGTAGTTTTCATTCTGCGGATTCCATCCATTGAAAGAGCCGGCTAAATAAACAGCTGCCTCCAAAGGATGCTGAGAAGGCAATGTCTTTAACTCAAGATGGACATAATACTGCTGTCCCATTGCTGACATGGAAACAAACAATAATAGAGGCAAAAATAATTTTCGCATGAATCAAATTTTCAAATCGTCACATCGGTTAATTGTCAAATTGATTTCATCAACTCCCTGATCCTTGCATGATGTTTCTCACTCACCTTCCACACCGGCAGGCGGAAAGTATTTTTACAAAGACCCATTTCAGAAAGATAAGCCTTCACTCCACTGGGGCTTCCTTCGGCAAACATGGAAGCGATGATATCAATGTATTTGTAGTGCAGAGGTTTTGCCATATCCAAATTGCCTTGAAGACAGAGGCGAACCATATTGGAATACTCCAATGGGTAAGCATTCGCCACCACAGAGATCAATCCTTCAGCTCCGCCAGCTATCATTTGTAAAGTGATCGGGTCATCGCCACTGATGACCATAAAATCATCGGGTTTGTTTTTGATGATCTGGTTGACGAGGTCAAAATTGCCACTGGCTTCTTTGGTGGCAAAAATGTTTTTTAACTCATGTGCAATGCGAAGCTGTGTGTCTGCCGTTACACTCTGCCCGGTACGGCTGGGCACATTGTACATGATGATGGGCAGCGGCGTAGCCGCATTCAATGCTTTGTAATGCTGGAAAATTCCTTCCTGGTTGGGTTTGTTATAGTAAGGGGAAACAGAAAGGATAGCATCGTACCCTTTCAGGTCAAATTTTTTAAAGCCGTCAATCACTTCGTGGGTATCATTGCCGCCGATGCCGGCTACCAGCGGTCTTCTTCCTGCCACTTCTTTGGCTACGAAAGAAAACACTTCCTGTTTTTCTGCTCCATGCACGGTTGCGCTTTCACCTGTGGTGCCCAGCACAACTAAGTATTCTACCTGGCCTTTTATCCAGAATTCAATCAGGTTGCTGAAACTTTTCCAGTCAATCGTTCCGTCTTCATTGAATGGAGTAACGATGGCGATACCGGTGCCGGTGAATTTATCCCGTAATGACATAATACTTGAATTAAAATGCGAATGTAACAACTTATCTCGGACCAAGATAAGTTAAGGTATCAATCCAGGCACGGCTGGTTGCAGGTATTATCGTTCCCCCAGAACCCAACTGATAGCCAAATGCAGCATAAATGATTTTTGTTGAAGGATCCCATCTGTTATGATAACTGTTGCCATTGTAAGAAGGAATAGGGGTATAAAACCATGCGGAACAGTTTGGACATGAATTCCAGAGAATAATTGAGTCATTACCAAAAAAACTAAAAGTAAGTATTTGGTTGGATATGCCAATAGCTACCCCTCCCTGAGTAGCAGGTATTATATAATCAGAAAACTGGAGATTATATAATACAACACTATTGGGCCCATAAGTGTGTAACTCAATATTAAAAAGATGAGGAGTAAAAGTCGGTTCAGCAGTAGGATGACGAAACTGTCCCTTCATACTATATTTTCCATCATACTGGTTTTGGACTCTGAAAACAATAAACAGGTTACTCAGGTTATCAGCAATTTTATTACTGCCATCTGCACTGGCAATTCTGAGACCAATGGCGTATTGTGCATTGAAATTTAATCCTGCTGTACTGGCGATGGTAATATCCGCCTGTGCGTTTCGTTCTCCTTTCTTTATTATAATCTCCGAAGGAATACTCCACAAAGACCGGGGCAATGGCTGGATAGCTGTACCGTTAGCCGCATTGTAAGCATTCACCAATGCAGCGCTGTTATCAGCAACTGTAATGCGGATGTCAGAAGCTGCGGGGTCAGCCGCTTCCAGATTTACAAACAACAAACCCGAAACCTTTTGTGGGGATGTGCCGGGCCTGATGATGAAATCGTTTTTGCTGTTTGCCCCAAAAGGGAAACCAATGCCGGGATTTTGCAGGGGCTCAAATTGAATATTGTCACTGTCTTTAATACACCCGGAAAGTACAATACCTGATACAGCTACTGCAAGCATATATGAAAAAAAGGCTCTCATTCAGTCTGATTTTTTATCTACCTCGGACCAAGATAAGTTAAGGTATCAATCCAGGCACGGCTTATGTTGGGAGCAAAAATACCTCCCGGAAGTAAATTATATCCCCATGCAGCATATACTGTTTTTGTAGCAGGATCCCATCTGTTGTTATATGTATTGCCGTTATAGGGGCCAAACTGATCATAGTACACAGCGCCTCCCACAGCAGTATTTGCACAAACAATGGCATTCGTTACCGGATTAAGAAAAAAAGAAAGCTCTTGAGATACAAAACAACAGATTGGGGCAGTCGGTGGTAAAGGCACACTATAACTATTGGTATGCCAGTAAACCAGAACAGAATTCGGTCCGCTTGTGTGCAGTTCAACATTAAAATTGTGGGGTGTAAATATCGGCGATGAACCTGGATGGGTAAATTCCCCCCGCATATTATACCTGCCGTCAAGTATATTCTGTATCCTGAAAACAACAAACAAATTACTCAGGTTATCAGCAATCTTATTGCCTCCATCGGCACTGGCAATCCTGAGGCCGATGGCGTATTGTGCATTGAAATTTAATCCCGTTGTACTGGCTATGGTAATATCCGCCTGTGCGTTTCGTTCTCCTTTCTTTATTATAATCTCCGAAGGAATACTCCACAAAGACCGGGGCAATGGCTGGATAGCTGTACCGTTAGCCGCATTGTAAGCATTCACCAATGCAGCGCTGTTATCAGCAACTGTAATGCGGATGTCAGAAGCTGCGGGGTCAGCCGCTTCCAGATTTACAAATAACAAACCCGAAACCTGTTGCGCAGATGTGCCCGGCCTGATGATGAAATCGTTTTTATTATTTGCTCCAAAAGGGAAACCAATGCCGGGGTTTTGCAGGGGCACAAACTGAATATTGTCACTGTCTTTAATACACCCGGTGGATGAGACAATTACTGTAAAAACAAGCAGCAAAAGGAGGTTCAGTTTCATTCCCGTATTTTGGCTTCCCTTAAAGATAGTGATTTTACTGCTTTTTGAAATACTCCTGCAGAATACTCTGTGTAATACTTTTGAGCGTCAGGTCGTAATAATTGATCATGATAATGACTGAAACAGGTGGCCCGGCATTGAAGAGTTCTTCGGCCCTGTTGACAGGTGTGGTGGTTATCAGATCGTCGATACGGGCCGATTTGGCAGCATCCTGTGTGAAAGGCTTCAGTCTATTGAGCGCTATATGAAAATACTTCAGAAAGCTTTCAGGGTCATTTCGTTTTTCTTTGAAGAAGGCATCTGATAAGCCTGGGTCACCCTGATTTTGCTCAGGAATACCCTGCCCTATACTGTCACCAAGAAAAGTTTCAAACCGACTTTTAAGATCATATAAATAGCCATGGAAATCATGGACTGTGTAATACATCTGTTGTGTATTATTATCTTCCCAGGCTTTATCCATTAATGAATCATATACCGGTTTGGAGAAAGCTAAAAGGCTGTCAATCCTTTCAAGTGCTTTATTGACGCTGTCAAAAGCATTAAGGATTTTCCTTTGCTCCGCAGCCGGGTTCTTGCACGCAATAAGACAAATGGTAATAATTGCTGCGCAGAGAACAGAATGATGAACGGAGCGTCGCAACGAAGATGCCATGAAAAACTAAAGCTGGTTACAAAATTATGTTACTGACTAACGACTCCCGACTAAAGACTAACGACTTTCCTCAAACTTCTTCCCAGAATCCCATCTTCCCAAACTTCTCAATCCGGTCGGTGACTCTCTTTGCGGGATCGATTGCCTTCAGTTCTTTTATGACAGGTATCAGGAAGTTCTTCAGTATCTCTGCTGATTCAATGTAATCCCAATGCGCACCACCGATTGGTTCAGGGATGATGCCGTCAATCAAACCAAAATCAAGCATCTTGACGGCTGTGAGTTTCAATTGCTCGGCTGCCACTTCTTTTTTGTCCCAGCTTCGCCAGAGAATGGAGGAGCAACTCTCGGGGCTTATCACCGAATACCAGGTATTTTCCATCATCAGCACTTTATCTCCAACACCAATACCTAATGCTCCACCACTGGCCCCTTCTCCAATGATGACAACGATCACCGGCACCTGCAGCCGAATCATTTCATATATGTTCCGGGCAATGGCTTCGCCCTGTCCCCTTTCTTCTGCTTCCAGGCCGGGATAGGCGCCGGGAGTATCTATTAACGCAATAA
This sequence comes from uncultured Chitinophaga sp., assembly GCA_964358155.1. Taxonomy (GTDB): domain Bacteria; phylum Bacteroidota; class Bacteroidia; order Chitinophagales; family Chitinophagaceae; genus JJ008. Next base: position 733 of record CAYHPA010000020.1, on the reverse strand, counting down.
CGGGTTTATTGAATTTTTCGGCCAGCTTCATCAACCGAAGCGCTTTGCGGTAACCTTCGGGATTGGCCATACCGAAATTCCGCATCTGCCTCGTCTTGGTATTGATACCTTTTTGCTGCCCGATGAGCATCACTGTTTCTCCCTCCAGCGAAGCGAAGCCGCCTACCATGGCTTTATCATCTTTTACATTGCGGTCGCCGTACAACTCAATGAAGTTGCTGGTCATTTTATCGATATACTTCAGTGTATAAGGCCTGTCCGGGTGGCGGCTCAGTTGCACCCGCTGCCAGTCGCTCAGGTGCTGGGTTATTTCTTTTCTTTTGTCTAATATGCCCTGTTCCAGTTTTTGAATGGTATCGCTCAGGTCCAGTTTGGTCTTTTCCTGGCGGTGCTTCATGCTGGCTATCTCATCAATAAGGTCTTTGATAGGCTTTTCAAAATCCAGGAACTGTCTGTTGGCATCCGTTGGCATAAATAGTCTTTGGCCCTGAAGTTTTGAAACTTCAGGAATCGCTAAATTAAGGATTAAATAATAATGGGTGGTTTTGGCGGGATGTACTGATTGTCAGGACATAAAATGCAAAAGCCCCTTTTGGGGCTTTTGCGGACCGGACCCCGATATGAATCGGGGCGACCTTGGTCTATAAAACAAAAGAGTCTCTGATTTCTCTGAGACTCTTTGCGGACCGGACGGGACTCGAACCCGCGACCTCCGCCGTGACAGGGCGGCATT
>CAYHPA010000019.1:0-26244 GCA_964358155.1 uncultured Chitinophaga sp. | reverse complement strand
CACCTGAAAGAAAATCAACCTGTAAAAGATTAAATATGTTCCTCCGCTGGATGGTGCGGCAGGATAAGAGAGGAGTTGATTTTGGCATTTGGAAGAAGATTTCCCCGTCGCAGCTTATTTGCCCGATAGACCTGCATGTGGCAAGGGTGGCCCGGCATTTCCACATATTGAAAAGAAAACAGACGGACTGGCTGTCTGCTCTTGAATTAACCGAATACTTGCGAACTTTGGACAAGAACGATCCGGTGAAATATGATTTTGCATTGTTTGGATTGGGTGCGATAGAAAAATTTTAGTTCTCACAGATGACACCAATTAACACAGATTTGATACCGGCTATAAATGATTCGCTTGAAGTCGCTATACCTGTTACTGCGTCTTTGGATGAGTTAAAAGAAAAACTTGCCGTTCATATCAATGACCTGATCAATCATGATTTTCAGAAACTGATTTTTCTTCTCTACCGGATTGATGTGAATGAAACGAAGATGAGAAAATTGCTCGCACAAAAAGACGGAGAGAATGCGGCCCGGCTTATAACTGATTTAATAATTGAAAGACAATTGGAAAAAATAAAAACCCGCCAGCAATTTCGCCAGCGGGATAATGAGATTGATGATAATGAAAAATGGTGAGCCCGATTTAATTTATTGCCTTCTCTCCCAGCAATACTGCATAGGCATCAACCTTATGAAAACGGTAAGCCCTTTCAAAAACAGCATTTACAGACAGCCCTGTGCCGGAAGCAGCCGTATCATTGCTCTTCAGTAAACGAAGGTGCTTCTGGCTCTGTACATACTTATTGGTCTTATTTATCACACCGGTTTGCTCGAGTATATCACCGGTAATATTCAATAAATCACGGGTATTCAGAGAAAGTTCTTTGATGTGCCATACACTATCGAGGCCAACCTTTTTTGCAATCTCACCCATCCCGTCATTATCCGGAAAGGCGGGTGCTATATCATTATCAATGACATATCGTTCAGCAACAGGAAATTTTTCTTCTATATCCTGAACAAAAGCTGCATTACCGGCGGCTGGTGCGCCAAATGTAATAAGCTGTAAGTTCATTCTTTTACCGGCTGATAATTGCTTCTTTAGATACCCGGCTAAAGGATAGGCAAGGTTACCGCCAAGGCTGTGACCGGTAATTACCACACTTGCCCCCGAAGGTGTTTTCTGCTCAATAAAATCTTTAATGTCAAGACCAGTTGATTTGTCTCTTAATTTCAGCAGGTTTTGAAACCCGGTGTAAGCACCATTGCTGATATAAGCTTCTTTTACGGTATCAGCATATTCCCATTTTTTGATCGTAAAAATGTTGAAGTCCTGCAGGATGAAATTCTGAAACCCGGCATTACTGAATTCAATCATTGATCCCCTTATTACCAGTGCATATTGTTCCTTGTTTTTCTTTTTGGCAATAAAAGCAAAATTGCCGTTTACGGCTTCCGGCAGAAACAGCACCTCAAAATCCGGAGCATATTTGGCCAATGTATCTGCAAGGTTGGGTTTATAAACAAGCTGGTTGAGTAGTACGGCTTCTTTCGCAGAAAGAAAGGATGCCCGCTCCTTGTTTTTTGTTTTGGCAGTGTTACAGGAGGCAATAAGAATAATAACAACAATAAGCAGCAATTGCGATTTTATAGTTCTCATATACCTCAAAATTAAAATCCCGCCAATAACCCGGCGGGAAATAAAGTTATCTTGCTTTAAAAGGTCTTTTACTTTTTCTTTTCAAACATCAGCTCCTTCACTTTTTCTTTATCCTCTTTTTCCTTCTTCAGATCGAACATGGTGCCGAACACATGGTCCCAGATGGTGGAACTTACGCCGTATCCGTTGTGTTCATTTTTATAATGATGCAGGTGATGGTTTCTCCACAGCGGTTTCATCCATTTGAACGGCGGGTTCCATGCATGAATAGCATAATGCATGGTGCCGTACATTAAGTAACCGAAAAGAAACCCGGGAAAGAACATAAAAGCATAACTCTTCATGATCAGATACATTAACCCAAACAGAGTAGATGAGATGATGATGCTGGGCAATGGTGGCATAAACAGCCGCTGCCTGTCGCGGGGATAATGATGATGGTTGCCATGCAGGGTGTAAACAAATTTGGTAGCCCTCGGTGTTTTTGGCATCCAGTGAAAAATAAACCGGTGTGCTATGTATTCAAAAAATGTCCAGAAAAACATGCCGCCAAAAAAGATAAGCAGAATGCTGCCAGTGCTGAAATTATACCTTGTAGCGGCCGTGTAAATAAGAAAAGTCATGATCGGGATATACATTCCCCAGATCACCAGCGGATGGGCTTTTGTCAGGGCTTCCAGGAAATCACTCTTGAATAATCGGGCCTGCCCCTTATTGTGAATTTTTTCGAATTCCATGCCGCAAAGATAAGGAATGGTGCCGGTGCCGGAAAAGCCGCTATTGACTGATTTTCGTCAACCCACAAGGCGGCCAACTCTTTGAAACTGACAGCCTTTTGTCTTCAATACCTATAAACGTTTACCTTAGCGCCTGCCTGCCGGCCTTGCTCCGCTGAAGCTTCAGCAAAGGCTATGCAGGCAGGGCTTATTAATAATTATTATATATGAAACTGGTTTCTTACCTGAAAGAAGAAAGAGAGCAATTGGGTGTCCTTATTAATAATGTGATTTATGACATGGAAGTACTGCACCCCGACCTGCCCAACAGTATGAATATGTTTTTGAATTATTGGGAAGACAGTTTTCCAATAGCGCAAGCAGGAGAGCTGATGCTAAGAGAAGGGAGCAGGACCAGCAACAAGGGAGTGCCGCTGAAAGATGTACAATTATTAGCGCCGGTTCCCTTTCCACCTTCCTGTCGGGATGGTTATGCGTTTCGCCAGCATGTGGCGGCTGCCCGCAGAAACCGCAAAGTGGATATGATACCCGAGTTTGACCAGTATCCCATTTTTTATTTTACCAATCATCACAGCATACAGGGACCGGGAGAAATAAGATGCATGCCCGATCATTTTGAAAAACTGGATTTTGAACTGGAAGCTTCTATTGTGATCTGCAAACATGGAAGAAATATCAAAGCAGAAGATGCAACTGAATACATCGGCGGCCTAATGATCATGAATGACATGAGTGCAAGGCGTTTGCAAATGGAAGAAATGCTATTGAACCTTGGCCCGGCAAAAGGAAAAGATTTCTCAACCGTCATTGGCCCGTGGATGGTTACATTAGATGAGCTACAGGCTTTGGAAATACCTCCTAAAGAAAATCATACCGGCACCAACTGGAACCTGCGCATGCAATGTTTTGTAAATGACAAACAGGTAAGCGACGGCAACCTGGGCGATATGGACTGGACATTTGCTGAAATAATTGAACGGGCTTCTTATGGCGTTGATCTTTATCCCGGTGATGTGATAGGCAGCGGAACTGTTGGCACAGGATGTTTCCTTGAATTAAATGGCACCGGAAAACTGAATGACCCCAACTATACTGAGCAGTGGCTAGAGCCGGGTGATGTAGTAGAGATGGAGATTGACGGGTTGGGAAAACTGAGCAATACCATTGTGGCAGAAGAAACGGATTGGAGTATTCTGAACAGAAAGAAAATATAACCGCAGAGGCGGGGAGGCGCTGAGAGAATTTTATACAAAGACTTTGTTCATATGACAAAAGATGAATTGAATGCTCTTGGAGCTGAAATACTTGACGCTTGTATCGCAGTACATAAAGAACTGGGGCCTGGTTTGCTTGAATCAGTTTATGTATTTGCTTTAAAAAAGGAACTTGAATTAAGGGGCATCGCTTCAGAAGCGGAGGTTAGAATTAAGTTGTTTTATAAAGGTCATGATACGGGCAAATACTATGATATCGATTTACTCGTCAAAAAAGAGATCATTGTTGAAGCAAAGGCAGTAGAAGAATTTCATCCGGTACATGAAGCCCAAATTATCAGTCACCTGAAACTTACAGATAAAAGATTGGGTTATTTAGTAAACTTCAATGTAGTAAGATTAAAAGATGGGTTCAGGAGGTTTGTAAATAAATTAAAATTTATTTGCTCTGCGTTCTCTCCGTCTCTGCGGTTTAAATTCTCACAATGATACTTGAACTTAAATATGATTTCTAAAAAAAATAACCGCTGAGGCGCAAAGGCGCAGAGAAAAACTGAGCGAAGCGAAGGTCTTTGCGTTCTCCCCGTCTCTGCGGTTTAAATTCTCAACAATGATACTTGAACTTAAAGATTTAAAACCCGCCGAAAAGCAATATTACCTGCAGCATGTCATTGCGCCCAGGCCCATTTGTTTTGCCAGTACAATCGACAAAGCGGGTAATGTAAACCTCAGCCCTTTTAGTTTTTTTAACCTTTTTTCTTCCAATCCGCCCATCGTTATTTTTTCGCCGGCAAGAAGGGTGAGGGATAATACCACCAAACATACCCTGCAGAATGTCCTGGAAGTTCCGGAAGTCGTTATCAATATTGTTACTCACGACATGGTGCAGCAAACATCCCTGGCCAGTTGTGAATTCCCAAAAGGAACGAATGAATTCATCAAAGCAGGTTTTACCGAAGAACTGGCAACAATAGTGAAACCACCGATGGTAAAAGAGAGCAAAGTGAAGATGGAATGTAAAGTGATTGAAGTAAAGCCACTGGGTACTGAAGGCGGTGCGGGCAATCTTGTAATATGTGAAGTATTAAAGATGCATATTGATGACTCGCTGCTGAACGCTGATAAAAAAATAGACCAGCGAAAAATCCATCATGTAGCCCGCCTCGGTGGCGATTGGTACTGCAAGGTGGACGAGAGCAATCTTTTTCATGTTCAAAAACCAAATACAGAACTGGGCATTGGTGTAGACGCTTTACCCGAAAGTATCCGGAACAGTAAAATACTTACGGGCAATAATCTCGGCCAGTTAGCCAATGTGCATGAAATGCCTTTTATTGACCCGGCTTTTTATGACAGCACCCTGAAACAGATTATTCAATATTACTCTATCAATCCGGATGAAATGGAAAAAGAATTACATTCCTATGCAAAGAAATTGCTCGATGGGGGGAAAGTACAAGAGGCATGGCAGGTTCTGCTGGCTTTAGCATAATCTTTTTTGTTCTGCTGATAGTTTTCTATCTTTAGTAAGCACCATTAAAAAGCTGTTATATGAAAAAGACAGCACTACTACCGCTATCAGTCGTACTAATTCTGGCTTGTCTTCTTTTTTCCTGTGTGCCTCAAAAAAAAGCAGCTACTGGCAAAAAAGATCTGACAGCCCTAAACAACCAGCTGGAAAAACACAATACCGATCTGAAAAAGCTGGATGAAAAACGTAAACTAAAAGAAAATCAGAATGAAATTGACAGCGCTGCCAACAGCCGTATTAAGACCTTCATCGATAAAACAGGTGCAGAAATAAAGATAATGCAGGTAGAAAACAGCGTTATCATTCAGGAAACCGAGATAGACCGCAATGACTGGAAAAAACTCCTCAGTGCACTCACAAGAACAAGATCAGCAGAGCAGCGCATCAATCAGAAAATAATGTTCCTGGAAGACCTCATCAACAGGAATATGGTGGTAAAGCTGGACCAGGATGTTCTGTTTGAACCCGGAAAATATACAGTTACCGCTGTCGTAGCAGCTGCTATCGGAAACTACTTTGAACCGGTAGCCAAAGAGATTGACATGTTTACACAAAAATATCCCGACTTCCCCCTGTCTCTTGTCATTACCGCCAAAGGCTATGCCGACGGAACATCCATCAGCGAAGGCACACAATTGTATAAAGATTTGGCCGATGGGATAAGGCTCAATGGCAGAACGGTAGATGCAAAAGAACTGAACAAAGAACTCTCCGTAAGAAGAGCAAGGTCGGTCATTGAGCTTTTTGAAAAATACACCAAAGGCCGTTCGGTCAGCGGTGGCAGCGTAAAAAACATCTTGTACCTGCACGAAGGAAAAGGGGAGGCTTCGCCCAATCCAAAAATTACTGATTACAGCATTGATGATGCCCGCAGGAGGGTCGTATTGTTGTTCTGGAGCGTATTCCCTGAATAGAACCTTGGCGGCGCCGAAGAATTACCACTTCGCACCAAACACCTTTCGCAGCAAATCGCTTGTCCTGGCTGCAATATTTTGCCGGATATTCCTTTCTTCTTTTGCCACCAGGTCAAATAATGCATCGGTTGCCCTTTGGGTAACAAATCCAGGCAGGTCGGGGTTTAATTTTTTAAATGTGGTAGGAAAATTATTATAGGTGTTCACCATATCACTATAATATTTAGTGGCGTTCAGCTTATCCAGCGAAGTTTTGATAACCGGTAAAAATGCCGCAATCAGCTGGTCGGTTGTTTTTACCCGGAAGAAATGCGTGGCGCTGGTGTCGCCATTTTTTACCAGCCCGATAGCATCGGCAAGGGTCATGTTTTTTATAGCGTTTACAAAAATGGGTTTGGCATATCCGGCTGCATCTTCTGCCGCCCTGTTAATCTGCAGAATAGCTTTATCCACCATATTGCCCATGCCCAGGCTGCGCAAAGTATTCTCAATTTTTTTTGCATCCGGCGGCATCAGTATTTTATAAAAAGCATCTTTAAAAAATCCGTCTTCCTTATTCAGTTGCAATACGGCTTTTACCAATCCCTGCCCTAATGCCTCCTTAATTCCCTCACCGGCTTCGGTTTCTGTTACGCCATTACCCACACCCGGCAGTTGGGAAAGCACATTGCAGGAGTTAAATAAAATGCTGATTGAAAGTAATACGGGGTAAATTCTCTTCATATAGTTTAAGTTTAGCCTCATTGCACAAAATACCTACCAAAGGTACCCTGCTACAGGGAATTTGTATAATTTGTAACACAATCCTTTTTTATGGAAGAATTACTTATTAAAAGATTGAACTCCCTGTACCAGATGGACGAAGTAATGACTGAGAGGGTACGGTCACTCACAAAAATTTCAGAATATAAAAGCGGGGCTTTTATTCTGAAAGAGGGGCAGGTGTGCAACAAAGCCTGCATGGTTGCAGAAGGGCTTGTGCGGTCATACTATATGAACGATGGCAGGGATATTACTTCCCGGTTCATGGAGGAAGGATCAATCATTACGTCATGGCCGAGTTATTATACACAACAGCCCGGCAATGAGTTTATAGAAGCCACAGAAGATACTATACTACTCTGCCTTAATTATACTGACATACAAAAATTATATTCCGAAATGCCGGAATTCAATATAGTAGGCAGAAGGCAGGTAGAACATGCCTTTTATCTTGCCGAGCAGCGGACACAGATGTTGAGAAAACATACTGCAGAAGAGAAATACAAATTTTTCCTGGAAAACCATCCCACATTACTGCAACGTGTGCCGCTAAAACACATCGCCACTTATCTCGGCATGAACGAAGAAACACTGAGCCGGATACGAAGCAGGTTTCACAGGAATAACTCCTGAAAACATCCCCCTGATATACGGATTGGCCGGTTGACAAATGTCAAGACTTTTTATCTACCTGCATCTCTTGACTAATGTCAAGCGCAACAAGCACAAGCCGTTTTAATTTTCGGAAAATTATTTTATGGTAAAAAAAATATGCTTGTCATTTCTGCTGATCGTATCAATGATTTCATACGGTCAGCAACAAAGAAAATTTTCATTCTATGTGCAGGGCGGGTATAAAAGCTCTGGTTATATAAAAGAGTCTGCGCACAATGAAATCGCCTCAGCAAAGGAAACGGCGCATCATAAATGCATCGTCCTGAATGCAGGTTTCTTGATAAAGCTTGGCCCAAAATGGCGGATTGGTCCTGCGTTTACATACGACCATTTTGGCACCAAACACCGCTCTGTTGAATTCAGCAATCTAAGCTATATGCTTCGCTGCGACAGGATTTGGAAAGAGACCAAAACATATTCGTTGTACTCAGGATGTTCTTTTGGGGCTAAAAAAGTCAGGCAGTTTGAAGATGAAACAGAAATGGCAAAATATGTAAACCCGGCTTACCAGGTTTACCTCGCAGGCATTGACCTTAAGCTAAACAGGTTCCTTATTGATGTAAATGCCGGCTATGGTGTTGCGGGTGTTTTGAATGTGGGTTTAAAGTATCGGTTTTAGGAAATCGGTTTTGCAATAAATTCTTCCCTCATTACACTAAAAACAAACACATGAAAAAAATGACCTCGCTTGCCTTGCTCCTGGCGGTTGCGTCAGTAACATTCAGCCAGCAAACAGACCCTATGCCGCCTTTGACAAAACAGGATTATCTGCAAAAAAGTAAAAATGAAAAACAAGCTGCCTTTGTTCTGTTGGGGATAGGCGGCGCCTGTATTGCCATTGCTGCACCCGGCAAGGTAGACCTGGGTATGGCCGGGGCATTGGTGATAGGGGGCGGGGCCGCCATAATTGGCAGCATCCCTTTATTCATTGCCGCCGGTAAATACAAAAGAAGGGCCATGTCCATGACCTTCAAAAATGAAACCGTACCGCTGCCGCAGGCAGGCGGCTTTACCAACCAGCCCGCCGCTTCTGTTACAATTAAATTCGGCTTGTAAGAAATGGTCTGTGCCGCCCCACCATGGTAAATTTTGGCGAACAGTGATTCTAAACCCAATGATAAGCCCCCAAAGCCCTGGCTTTCATAGCAAAGCCGGGGTTTTTTATTTGCCTTTCTCCCCACATCCATTATCTTTGCCTGCCCGATTAGTAGTAAGGTAGGCTTGGTTTTTGGTGGCGGATAGACCGGCAAAAAAGACCATCAATATTTTCAAAAGTCCTTATTTTTAAACTACTTTTCAGGCAAATTGATGACGGGCAATCCGTCATAACGGGAAGCACCCCACATCCCGGTCAAACAAAACAGCAGGGCGCCGCCAACCGAAAAGCGATACGAGTAGGTAACTAAAATAACTGTTTATGAAAAAAGCGATTTTTATTTTCATTGCTTCCCTTTTCTGTTTTCAACTTGCCAGCAATGCCCAAAAAGCGAGGGTGGGTCTTTCCGGCGGTATTTCTTTTGCCAACCTGAGCAGAACGATTTCTGGTATTGGTAAAGATGGTGATTACAGGATTGGCATTGCCGGTGGTATGCAGGTAGATCTCCCGATTGGCAAAAAACAAAAGTATTCTTTTCAGCCTAGTCTTGATTATGTACAAAAAGGAGCTGCCGAAGAAGCGCTTGCCCCGGTTAATAAAGCCTACACCGCACTTCGTTATGTGGAGCTTCCAATAAATTTTGTGCGTAACCTGAAATGGGGAAAAGGCAATTTTTATTTCGGAGGTGGCCCCTATATCGCCTTCAACCTGCCTTCCAAAAAAGTGCAGCATATACCCGGCAATGATATATCAACCGAAGTCAGTTTTGGAGAACTGATAGCGAATGATATGAAAGGATTTGATTATGGCGGCAATGCCATCATCGGGTATCGTACCGGTATGGGCATTTTTGTTACACTTCATTATACACAGGGTGCAAGGAATCTTGTGCCGGTAGATAATGACGACAAAATCAAAAACATTGTTTTTGGTATCCGTGTAGGCTATCTGTTTAAAGCAACTGAGAAAAAATAATTTCATCCAACGGATGATGCAAAACCCTGACAGCATCGTCAGGGTTTTGTATTTACAACAAGTACCTTTGCTTGCCCGCCGAAGCTTCCAGCAATAAAATACCCTGTCAAATAATGCAGCGAAGGAGGGCGGGTCAACATTCAGTTAATACAACATGAGTACACATTTATCAGAACAGGAACAACTACGCCGGGAAAAACTGGCGGAGATTATTATGATGGGTATTGAACCCTACCCTGCCCCATTATATCCGGTTAACAGTAATTCAGCATACATAAAGGAGAATTATAAGCCTGCCGGGGAAATAGCGGGTAAAGAAGATAACAAAGAGCACCCGGTAGCTATCGGGTTTGCCGATGTGTGCCTCGCCGGCCGCATCATGAGTGTGCGGGATATGGGCAAGGCCAATTTTGCCGTGATACAGGACAGCCATGGCCGCATACAACTGTATATAAAAAGAGATGACATCTGCCCCGGGGAAGATAAAACGCTGTATGATATCGTCTGGAAAAAACTGATTGATATCGGTGACATCATCGGTATAAGAGGGTATGTGTTTGTCACCAAAACCGGCGAAACATCTGTGCATGTCAAAGAACTTACGCTGCTCAGCAAATCACTCCGCCCCTTGCCGGTTGTAAAAGAAGCCGAGGGACAAACCTTTGATGCGGTGACCGACCCCGAATTCAAATACCGGCAGCGCTATGCCGATCTTATCATCAATCCGGCAGTAAAAGAAACTTTTGTAAAGCGGACCAAAATGATCAGCTCTATCCGCCAGTTTTTAGATAATCATGGCGCACTGGAAGTGGACACACCGGTGCTGCAAAGCATTCCCGGTGGGGCTGCAGCAAGGCCATTCGCTACACATCATAACGCATTAGATATTCCATTATACTTACGCATCGCCAATGAACTGTATTTAAAGCGGCTCATTGTTGGTGGGTTTGACTGGGTGTATGAGTTCAGCCGCAACTTCCGCAACGAAGGGATGGACCGTACACATAATCCTGAATTCACCATCTTGGAATTCTACACGGCGTATAAAGATTACTTCTGGATGATGGAAACCACCGAACAGCTTTTGGAAAAAGCAGCCATGGATGTTTGCGGAACAACGGATGTAACAGTTGGGGACAAAATCATTTCCTTTAAAGCCCCTTTCAAACGCATCAGCATTTATGATGCGATACTGGAACATACCGGCACCGATGTAAGCCAGATGAAAGAAGAGCAGCTGCGTTCTGTTTGCAAACAATTGCATATTCATACAGACAAAACAATGGGCAAGGGCAAGCTCATTGATATGATCTTTGGTGAAAAATGCGAAAAGAATTATGTGCAGCCCACTTTCATTATTGACTATCCGGTGGAGATGAGTCCGCTTACAAAAAAACATCGTGACAAGCGGGGCCTGGTAGAACGTTTTGAACTAATGATGAACGGAAAAGAAATTGCCAATGCTTACAGCGAACTGAATGACCCTATTGACCAGCGGGAACGTTTTGAAGAGCAGGCCAAACTGATGGAGCGGGGCGATGATGAGGCTATGTTCATTGATTATGATTTTCTGCGTGCATTGGAGTATGGCATGCCGCCTACTTCAGGTATCGGTATCGGTATAGACAGGCTTTGCATGTTGCTTACCAACCAGGTTTCTATACAAGATGTATTGTTGTTTCCGCAGATGCGGCCGGAAAAAGGAACTGAAGCAGCTCCCGGTGAAATAAAAGCCGGTTAATACATCAGGCTTTTCTTTGAGTTATTGCGCCAGCCTGCCTGGCTTTCATATTCCACAAAATATATTTTAAGGTCGGCCTGGCTTTCGTAGTCCACGAAATAGATTTTCTTTTTGGCCTGGCTGCTGTATTCTGTAAAAAACCATTTGCCATCATTATCCCCTGCCTGGCTTTCATACTTTACTTTATACACTTTAAGATCGGCCTGGCTCTCATATTTTACTACAAATACTTTTACTTCGGCCTGGCTGCTGTAGTCAACAGAAAATACTTTTTGTGCACGGGTGGCGGATGATATCGTTACGACGCACAATAGCAGGAATATTGCTTTTTTCATTATGCTGAGTGTTTATGGCTATTAAGATACGACATAGTTTGTTTTTACATAAAGAGAGGCGTTGTTAAATTTTTTATTTTAAGCAATCAAACAAAAAAGCGAAAGTTTTAGGGCCTCGAAACCTTCGTACATTTACATGTTCGTTAGGCGCAATATTACAGACGACCGTTACATGGACAAGACAACACTAGATAACATACTTGAAAAACATAAGGCGCAACCGGTTGGACACGGTTACATTGACATCATTGTTTCCCGAGACAACTACAAAGACTTTATTTCCGACCTTGTGACAACTGGCTATAAAATTGACAGTGTAAGTTGGTGGGAATGGTGCGAGGACAAAAAAGAAAATGAATACGGACTTGGTGGACCTGAAAGTGTTTTTTATAAAGGTTGGTTTTCGGAAATCCCTGTTAACGTTGACGACTTTAGTTTTTCAACAGACACGACCAAAGAAAATATTATCGTGGAAGTTCTAAACAAAATTGAAACAAAGACAATTTCATTTTCAGACGAGACAGTGACATTTAAAGCAAGTAACTGGCTGACACCAGCAATTTGGTTAGACGTTCCTGACGACTGGAGAAACAAATACAGCGCCTAACACGGGTTTTGCGTTAGTGGGCGGACAGTGCGAATAGAAACATTTGAGCAATTAATAAACTTTGGTGCTGGCAGACAGTTTACGGTTTCAAAAGCCCACCAACGCAAAGCCCGAAACCGTTAGACCGCAATAACTAATTCAGAAAAAATTTACCCGCCCACATTTTGTGGCCTACATCCTCAACCGGCCAATAGAAGGCGGCCGGCTTCGGCATGTGCGGTTGATAGTGTTGCTACCCTTTCAAACAAACAAATCCGTGTACAATTGCGCCCCCGACACCACGGAGTATTTCTCCAGATCGGTAATGCCTTCCTTAGCCAGCACCTGTTCATCAATAAATAAATTGCCCGTGCATTCGGTGGAAGGTTGACGTAAAATATAATAGGCAGCGTCGGCAAGGATATCCACCTTGCGGCTCATATTGGCGAGCACGGCGCCACCGAGCAGGTTTCTTACTGCTGCCGTGTCAATCGTTGTTCTTGGCCAGAGGGAGTTAGCGGCAATCCTGTCTTTGGCAAATTCTTTGGCCCAACCGATCGTCATCATGCTCATATTGTACTTGGTGAGTGTGTAGGCCACATGCTTGTCAAACCATTTGGGGTCAAGATTGACAGGAGGAGATAAAGTAAGTATATGTGCATTGGATGATTTTTTTAAATGCGGGATGCAGGTTTTTGTCACCAAAAAAGTTCCCCGCACATTGATGCTGTGCATCAGGTCAAAACGTTTTGTTTCTGTCTGCTCAGTACTGGTCAGCGAAATAGCTGATGCATTATTGATTAAAATATCAAGGCCGCCGAAAGTTTCCACGGCCTTGTTTACCGCATTTTGCACCTGGTCATCAAAACGTATATCGCATTGCACCGCCAATGCTTTGCCGCCTGCCGCTTCCATTTCAGCAGCCGCTGTAAAAATGGTGCCGCCGAGTTTGGGATTTTCTTCCACACTTTTTGCTGCAATAACGATATTGGCGCCTTCTTTGGCAAGACGAAGGCCGATGGCTTTACCGATTCCCCTGGTGCCCCCGGTAATGAGGACTGTTTTATTCTGAAACGACATGTACAATTATTTAATGATGAAGATAGTTTATTTGAGGGTTTGTCATGCCGAGGAACGAGGCATCTCGGAAACTTTGACTTGCTTGTCTTTTGTAGTCATTGAGACTCCTCCGCAGCTTGTACTGAGGAACGAAGTGTCGGAGTGACAAGACCCCGGGAGGGGACGTAGTTTTCTGTAACCGGGAAGGATTCTTACGAATAAGAGGAATTTATTGTGCGGGAAATATCCGGGAAGCGGCATTTGGCTAAATGTTTGACCGAAATAGCTGTATCCCGTTTGGCGAATCTATATCCTGGAAGAAAAACCAATTTGAACTGAAACCAACCTGCCGGAAGACAGAATAGACAACACTGCCTGCGGCAGGTTTTGTTTTAGCCACAGATCAATACAAAATAATTGCCTTCGGCAATGAATATGGGTTGGCCACGAAAGACACGAATTAGCACGAAAAATACAGTGGGCCACGAATGGCACGAATAACACGAATGAGAGAATTAAGAGAGAAAAATACAGTGGGCCACAGATTACACAGATTAACTCGGATTAATACAAGTATTTGCCTTCGGCGTTGAATACAGATTGGCCACGAATGGCACGAATAACACGAATGAGAGAATTAAGAGAGAAAAATGCAATGGGCTACGAAAGGCACGAATTGCACGAAAAATACTTTTGCGCCCTTCGTGGCTTTGTGGGAGGTTCTCTTTCTCTAATGCTCGGGTAACACAGGTTTGGTCTGCACGATATCATCTATCTGCTGCATCACTTCCGAAGTCAGTTTTTCTGTTGCCGTTTCTGCTTTTAAATTTTCCAGTAACTGCTCTTTGCTGGTAGCGCCGAGTATGGCGGTAGTTACATTGGGATTTTTGATGCACCAGGCAATGCTTAACTGCGCCATGGAAATGCCCAACTGCTGCGCCAGGTTATTCAAAGCTTTTACTTTTTCCAGGAACTGTTCTTTCATCCATCTTTCTTTCAGCCAGTCAAACCCCTGCAAACCAAAACGGCTGCCTTCAGGAATACCATCATTGTACTTGCCGCTCAGTAAACCCGATGCCAGCGGGCTCCAGATAGTGGTGCCCATGCCTACTGTTTTAAAGATCATCAGAAATTCATTCTCCATCTTATTACGCTCCAGCAAATTATACTGCGGCTGCTCCATAGCCGGGCCTATCAGTCCGTATTGATGCGCTGCCCGGTGGGCCTCCATTATTTCCACACCGCTCCACTCACTGGTGCCCCAGTATAAAATTTTTCCCTGCTGGATCAACTGGTGCATTGTCCACACCGTTTCTTCTATCGGTGTGCCTTTATCCGGGCGGTGACAGAAGTACATATCCAGGTAATCCACCTGCAACCTTTGCAAGGCTTCGTTGCATGCTTCCACCAAATGTTTCCTGCTAAGTCCTGTTTGATTGGGTTTATTTTCTTTTCCCCGCCAGCCCCAGAATGCTTTGGAAGAAACGGTGTAGGATGTCCTGTCCCAGTTTTTCTTTTTCAATACCCGGCCCATCATCTTTTCACTTTCTCCCAGAGCATACACTTCAGCATTGTCAAAAAAATTAACGCCATTGTCGTAGGCTATGCCCATCAGTTCATCGGCCATGCTGTCATCAATCTGTTTATGAAAACTGACCCAACTGCCAAATGAAAGTATACTCAGTTGCAGACCTGTTTTTCCCATGCGGCGATATTCCATAATTAGTTTATTGTTTGTGGTTGAGAGTTCTCTTCAGTGCGAAAGATAATCAAAGAAACTAAGTTCATTTATCGGGAAAGCCGCTTTCGGAAACTTGCACCGTGCCGATGGGGTCATTAAAGATCACACTGTTGAGGTCTTGTGTGGCCACAAGGCCCTTGCCACCATAGATACTTTTGCCAATGCCGCGGTATGTGGCAAACTTATCTGTATAAAATATTTTGCTGTTCTGGTCCCACCAGAGGTCGGGGCTTTTCAACGTATCGCCATGAATGGTGACCACTACCACACTGTCCCGCAAATACACTTTGCCCAGGTTCTCAAAGTATTTTCCATAGCGGCTGTCCAGCACTGTTTCTATATTATTGCTGCTGTCGCCATAAAAATCCACATGCAGCGTATTAGGAAATTCTACATATAAAGAATCCCTGGTTGACCGCAGCATCAACGGCGCCGTAAGCTTTGCTTTCATCTTACCATCCTGGCTCAGAAAACTTTCTACATTGATGGCTTCATCTTTCAGGTTTACTTTTTCTGTCAGTTCTTTAATTCTTTTCTCACTGTTCTCACAGCTCATAAGAAAAGCTACAAGCCATAAGCCATGAGCTGCAAGCTTTAGTTGATGAAACAATGATCTCTCTTTTAAGATAAATTTCTTCTTTTTACGATGACCTGCTCTTGTATAGAAAGATTGCTTCATCATGCAGGTTGTTGTGAGGCCCCTTTAGGGGCCCGGGGTTAGTCATATTTACGTTTTCCAAACCAGATATCGCTGAAAGATAATCCGAGCGAAAAGCGGAACAGGCTTTCCCGCAGCAAATTACTGCTGTTTCCTCTTCTGCCGTATTCAAATGCCATATTGATAATGGTAAACTGGTTAGGCGCCTGCCGGTTAACGGCCAACGGAAGACCCAATCCAAATGATCCGCCGATCTGTGGCAATTTATTTCCCACTTTGATATAGTCAGGCCCGACAAAAAATCCTGCCCGGTAGGTTACATTACTGAAGTAATTTCTTTTAGGAAACGGTGTGTACTGGCCGCCAACCCGCAGCTCCCATTTATTTATTAGAGAATCGGATTGTCCATAAAAACGATACTTGCTCCAATTCTGCATAGAAAAATCAACTCCCAGCATCCAGCCTGCTTCCCGCCTGTTTTTCTCCAGAATGAATGGTTTTTGCAAAATGAATCCGAAAGTAAATGAAGATGGCATGATGATCTTTCCTTTTACATCCCGCATGTCTGATACACTGTCGAGCCGGATGTCGCCAAGATTATTATCAAAAGCGAATGTTTCCCGCAATATGTCTTGTGATGCATTCATTTTTTGTCCCCAGTTGCCAAAAGCGCCGATGGCAAGGGTAATCCTGCTGGCTGTGTCAAGCGGCACCTGGTACTGCACGCCGGCATTGAACCAAAGATTGCCATAGGTAGTTCTGTTCTGAAAATTACCCTGGTAATAAAGAACGGTATCGTTGAGAAGGCTTCTTTTGGTGCTGTAATCTTTTTTTCCAAACAAGTATCCGCCATTCAGTCCCACACTCAGTTTTTCTTCCAGTCCGTAGGCTTTCTTTTTACTGAACAGTGCATAGCCCAGGCCGATCGATGCCAGGTAACTTCCTCCGTCGCCTTCGTAGCGGGTAATGGCATTTTCAATGGTATCAAAAGGAGCAATGGGATTGATCAATGTTTCATTGCGAATAATCTTATAGCTGACCCTTGAAACAGGACGAAGACCAAAGCTCATACCTAAGTTTGGCTTTAAAGGAACCCCAACATTCAGGTAAGAAAACAGGGCATTGCTGGCTGTAAATTTTTTTAATGGCGATGATTCCTGTAAAGTGCGGCTTTCAAAATTCATCCCTACATCAAGAATGGCCCGGCCCGACACAATTTTTTTAGACCTGGGCTCCACCAGGCTTTGAAATGAAGCATAAGAAGCCGGGTTGCTGAAATTGATGGAAAGAATGTCGGAATAAGCTGCTGATACGCCACCCATACCCCTGCTCAGGATATTGGTGTTGGGTACAATGTCGCCGATGCCATACCGGGAATAAGGCGAGTTATCCTGTGAAAAAACAGGGTTAAAAGCAGTAAAAAACAAAACCAGGATCGTTAGGGATTTGCAGTGTAACGTCTTGATTTTCTTAGGGGTTATTAACTTCACTAATCGCATACAGACCTTTAAAGATTAAATCAGGGTCTGCAAATATCTTGTTTTTGAGGTGTGAAGCCAAATACACTATATCCCCCCCGGTTAACAGGACGTTAAAGTTCCGGTACTTCTCCCTGTATGCCTCTATAAAACCATCAATCTCTTTTGCCATTCCCATCACCACACCGGTAAGGATATTGGTGTTTGTATCGTACCCGATCAGTGGGATATTGCTATCTGCCTTCACTAAAGGGAGCTTTGCTGTGTAATAATTCAATGCTTTCAGCCGCATTTCTAATCCGGGTGAGATAGCGCCGCCAACAAACTCATGATACTTGTTAATGAAGTTGTAGGTGACACAGGTGCCAAGGCCGATGACCAGGTTATTTTTTGCGGGATAATAATGAACCGCTGCTGCAGATAAAGCAAGCCTGTCGGCACCGATAGATTCAGGCTTGCCAACCGGCGTGGTGAATGATACTTTGGTAAGATGGCTGAGTTTATGAAATTTAGTATTAACAGCAAGCAGTTCTTCAATAGCGGGGTTATGATCAATCACCGATGAAAGAATTGATTTCTTTGGTTGCAATTTTCGAATAAGAGATTGAATGGTCTCCACTGCATCATCGGGTAATGCAATTATTTCTTTCAGCTCCGCTTCATGAAAAACGGCAGCCTTCTTGCGGGTATTACCAGAATCAAGACAAAGGGTGATTGACATGCGATACTAGTTAGGTTTATTTTCCCAAATCAAATCCGCCAAGGTTTTTAAAATGTCCGTTCAGTTTTATTTTTTCTTTCAACTGTTCCATCTCAGCTATCATTGGTATTACTTTTGTTAAGTGCCGTTTCAGGTATTCCTGCCGCTGCCGTTCATCTGTCAATCCGAGCAGTTCATATTCTTCTTCCAGCGAAAGACCGATATGATGGGCGACATCATAACATTTTACTTCCGCATCATCCTGTTTAAACCCGATAGCTATCGGGTCTTTACTCACTTTCAGCAACTGATGCAGGTCACGGATGCTCTTCATCACCTTGCGCATCAGCTCCGGGTTTCCTTCTTCAAAGGTATCGGGATAGTTGACAATAGCGCCGCTGTATAATTTATCTGGTATTTCTTTGATTACCTCGAGCACCCGGAACAGCTTTACTCCCTTTGTTTTAATGTCCATCTCACCGTTGTCATGTACTTTGGAAAGCTCTGTTATTTCCACCAGCGAGCCATAATCCCGCATCTTGTTGTCAATAACCGTTGGAACGCCGAAAGGTTTTTTTGCCTGGTAACATTCACTGATCAGCTGTTTGTACCGTGGTTCAAAAATATGCAGGTGCAGGCTTTCTCCCGGATATACTACAATACCAAGGGGAAATATGGGAATAAAATTGGTCATAAGGCAAAGGTAACAGGAAGTGGGAAGTGGCGAGTGGGGAAGCCCCGCTTGCTACTTGCCATTCCCCACTTGCTTTATCAGCTCCCTCAGCCGCGAATATTTCAGAAAAGTATAATACGCCATCATTTTAGCACATTGATATCCAGCACGGCCATCTAAAAAACCAAGTTTCAAAATATAGGACCTGAAAAAACTGTATGCCGGAGAAATTTTTCTTTTCAGCCATCCTGCTTTTTTTCCTTGTTTAAAATATTTTTCAGCCCCCAGCATGGCGTAACGCTGCATTTTATTTTTATAATCTGCTGCATTGCGCCAGGTGCGGTGCAGTACAAAACCTTTTAATTCTTTAATAATGACATTGGCCGGTAAAACAAGTTCTTCGTGCACATCTGCATCATTCCACCTGACCGTTTTCCGGTTAAACAGCCGGATATGATAATCAGTTCCCCAGTCGCCATGCTTCAGGATTTTATTACCCAAAAGATTTCTGAAGGCAAGCTTATAAACTATGTTTTCTTTTTCCGGCTGCCAGTGGAGCAGTTCATTCTTCAGCTCATCACTGATTGATTCGTCCGCATCTATACTCAGTATCCAGTCGTACTTTGCCAATGTATTGGCCTTGTTCTTTGTTGGGCCAAATCCTTCCCAGCTTCCCAGGTGATAATGAACATCATGCTGCCGGACAATTGCTGCAGTATTATCTGTGCTTCCATTATCGTACACAATACAATCGTCCGTCAGCCCATCCAGGCTTTGCAGTGTTTTGCCGATGATGTCTGCTTCGTTTTTACAGATTATGACAACCGAAAGTTTCATTTCCTTACAAGATTACATTTTTTCTTCTGATAGGTACTTATTGAATGCCAGTACAACAAAAGCATAAATGAAAACCCCAAACTGCACTTCCAAACCAGGATCGAACAGCAGGCTGAAAACAGCGGTACTATTCAGCAGCCACCATACAATCGGATGTTTTGTTTTTACCAAAAAGGGGATAAACATAGTGATTGCAAATACGAATAAACCCGGCCAGCCGCAACCTGCCCCATACATGGCCCACTCACCGGAGGGATAAATCTTATCTGCTTCAATCATCTGCGGATAGTTGGCGTCATACCATTTTTTTGTTTCCGCTTTCACATCACCAAACCCAACGCCTGTGGCCGGTTGCTGATGCATTATATTCCATCCGGCCTTCAATGAAATTATTCTGACGGCATCGTTGGCCCCGGGCAGGTAATGTGTTTTTTTGAGATACTCAAACTCATACAAAAAATATTTTACACGGTTTTTTAAACTGGGTAATAGCTGGTACGCAACGACAGGAAGCGATACGATCAGCAGCAGCAATGCGATACTGTATTTTGTTTTTGCTTTTTTTATGATGAGCCAACCTAAAAATCCTGCGAGTATGATATAAAATGAGATCAGCCCTGTGCGGGCAGCAAGAATATGAAGGAGGATGATCAGCCAGACAGTAATGACCAACAGTATCCAAAATTGTTTCCTGTTCTCCTTGTATTTTGAAACACAAAAGCAACTGCCCAATAACACCGCCACGCTGACAAGCCAGCTGAACCGGACATGGTCATTTGCCAGCGGAGTGACCAGTGTTTTTGCACGGAGATAGCCTTCATTCACTTCTCCCGCATTTTGTATGTAATGAAACATGCACCAAACAGAGGCTCCCGTTATTAATAAAATAAAAACAAAAGCAACCCACTCCCATTGTTGTTTTGAAAGCTGCACAGGCCCCGCAAAGGCAAGCGGCAATAAAAACAATGGCGCTTTAATAAGCATGGTCAATTGCCATTCTCCCATATTATCGCTCCATAGTCCGGACAATAGTGGAAGAAAAAAAAGCAGGCTCATCCCCCACAAAAGCGGTGATGCAAAAAAATTCCGAATTTGTTTTCTTGGCCCGGGATGAACAAAGGAAACAACGGTAAACACCACGATACTGATGGACAGCGCTGCACGGGAAAAAAACAGGGCTGTCATCATTATCAACATCAGCATAAAAATGATACGGCTCCTCCATTCAATGGTAAATTTTCCCGGCATACATTTGTAAAATACAACATCCCGTCCATTTTATGTGGCAGCAACTGTTCAATCAAATTCAACAAGGCGATGCAAAAGCATTGGCCCGCTGCATTTCACTTATAGAGAATGAACAGCCGGGCTATGAAGAATTGCTGAAATCGCTGCCTGCTTCGCCGGCAAAGATTATCGGTATTACCGGGCCTCCTGGTGCCGGCAAGAGTACGCTGGTTGATTCACTGATCGGATTATTGGTTAATTCCGGAAAAAAAATAGGAGTGCTTTGCGTTGACCCGTCATCACCATTCAATCTCGGCGCATTGCTTGGCGACCGCATACGGATGAGCTACTGGTACACCCATCCCGATGTTTTTATCCGTTCACTGGCCACCAGGGGTTCTATGGGCGGACTGCATCCAAAGATCATTGAGATAGCAGACCTGATGAAGGCTTTTCATTTTGATCATATCATTATTGAAACAGTTGGGGTGGGACAAAGTGAGATTGAAATTGCCGGGCTTGCTGATGTGACGGTCGTTGTCCTTGTACCCGAAGCGGGTGATGAGGTACAAACCATGAAAGCGGGGCTGATGGAAATTGCTGATGTGTTTGTGGTGAACAAGGCCGACCGGCCCGATGCGGATACATTTGTAAAAAACCTGCGGCTGATGCTGGCCCCGGCCTTCAGCAATCATTACAACGAAGTGCCGGTGCTGAAAACAACTGCTTCGCAAAAGGAAGGTGTTAAAGAATTACTGGATATCATTCTCCATCAATTGCAGAAAGCCCACCTGACGGATAAAAAATTCTGGCTGCTTGCGGAAAGGGCTTATTACCTGATTGAACAAAAAAGAATGAAGGGCATTGATAAGGCCATACTAAAAAAAGAAATAGAAGCCTGCTGGTCAAAGAATAATTTTAATCTCTATAAATTCATTGCTGATAAATAAATACTATGGAAACAATACCCAATGAAGGATTGCCCCGCACCGCTTATTGTGAACCGGCTTGCATTATGGTGGAGCCCGGCAAGGTATATTCCTGGTGTACTTGCGGTCTTACTGAGAAAACTCCTTTTTGCGACAGCAATCATAAAAAAATAGAAGGCACTCCATTTAAAAGTGTGAAGGTGTTGTTTGATAAGGCGGAAGAAGTATGGTTTTGCCAGTGCAAGCAAACAAAAACTCCGCCGTTTTGCGACGGGAGTCATAAAAAGGTTATTCTTTAATAATTTTTCCGGTGAAAATCATTGACTGCTTGACATTTTTCAACGAACTGGACCTGCTGGAGTTCAGATTAAAACTATTGAATGACCATGTAGACAATTTTGTAATCGCCGAGTCAAATCTTACTCACTCCGGTCAGCCCAAGCCATTTTATTTTGAAGCAAACAAAGGAAGGTTTGAACCATGGAAAGAGAAAATCATTTATCTGCCCGTAAAGCAAAATACGGAAGGGCTGGTCTTTGACAATGAAACATCTTACAACCCGCAAAGCGCTGCCTGGAAATTAGAGAACGGACAGCGGAATGCATTAGGCGAAGCTGCTTCGGTGATAGCAGATGATGACCTCATTTTATTGAGCGACCTGGATGAAATTCCTGACCCCGCATTGCTTGGAAAAATAAATCCAGCCAATGGCCCGGTTGCTTTATCCATGCTGTTTCATTATTATTTTCTGAATTGCCAGAATATTGGCAACGAAAGATGGTGGAATGGAACGATCGCATCAACAGGCAAACAATTCAAAGCAACAACAGCTCAGAAGTTGAGAGATAAAAGAAATGAACTTCCCGTTGTAAAAAAAGCCGGCTGGCATTTTTCTTATCTCGGCGGTCTGAAAAAGATAAAAGAAAAGATCCGCTCTTTTGCACATACCGAGTTCAACAAAGAAGAATTTCTGGACGATAAGAATATTCTGGAAGCGATGGAACAAGGAAAAGATATTTTTAAAAGACCAGGTGTGCACTACCGGTTTGTTTCGCCATACTATTACCCCCGCTATCTCAGGAATATCATGTTGCAATACCCGGCCCTTCTTTATTTGAAAAGAAAGGACACTGTGCTGGATAAAATGTACTTTGGCATAAAGAATTTGTTCCGCTAAATGCCCGACAGCAATACTCAAAATAGCACAGGCAAACATCCGTTGGTTTCTGTTGTAATGTGTACCTACAACGGCGAACGGTTTTTGCACCCGCAGATCGGATCTGTATTGTCTCAAACCTATCCTCATCTTGAATTGATCATTGTTGATGACGCTTCTTCCGATAATACTGTATCAATACTGGAAGAATACAGCCGCAAGGACAGCCGGGTAAAATATTTTGTGAATGAAAAAAACCTCGGCTACAATAAGAATTTTGAAAAGGCAATGCTGCTGGCCAATGGAGACTATATTGCTCCCTGCGACCAGGATGATATCTGGGCAGCTTCCAAAATTGAGACCATGATGAAGGAATGGCCGGGAGATTCGTTGTTTGTTTATTCTTTATCCGGCAGTTTTACCGGTGATGATTTTGAGAACAGAACCGATGCACCGAAAGTTTTCTATTCCGCTATTGATGATGTGCACAAACTGGTCTTCAACAGCCCGGTGCATGGCCATGCCTGTATGTTCAAAAAAGAGTTATTGAACATATGTACTCCTTTTCCGGCTGATATATTCTACGACTGGTGGATCAGTATGCATGCCGCCAGTACCGGCACTATCGGGTACATCCCGCAAACGCTGACATGGCACCGGGTGCATGACAGTAACAGTTCCCGCACACTCACTTCTATCAAAGACAAGCAGGAAAGAGAACTGCAACTTCGACGGCAGTCCGTTTGCTTTCTGGAAACATTTTTTAAACAGCCTGTGGCAAGAGAAAACGAAAAGAAATCACTGCTGCAGTATGCATCGCTGCTAAAGACAATGGACGGAAAGAAATTTTTCCGGCCCATGTTCCATTATGTAATGAAGAACCGGAAACTTGTTTTCCATTACAAAAAAAAATCTTTTGTACTTTTCTCACACCTGAAACATGCCCTGCGAATGGCAAAGAAAGGATTGTTGTAAATAAGAAGCTATACCGTGTCACGGTTTTTCTTCCACCATCTGTAACCTACATACCCCACAATAACAAATGGGGCAAAAGCAAGATAGAGAATGCCTGAGTTCATTCCCTTGGCGGGTTTCTCTCCGAGTTGCTGCGCTGTTCTGGTGCAGATAGAACACTGGGCAGAAGCATCAATGCTGAATAGCGAAAAATGAAAGATGAATAATAAGATCAGGCCCCACTTTTTCATGCCGCAAAGGTAAGGCTTCATCTTTTTTCTTTCAGCAGTCTTTCCACTATTTGCTGAAATTGCTGACCCCACAGGTCCCAGTTGAGTTTTTCATCGTAATACTTTCGGCTGGACAGCTTTAGGCCTTGCATTGCCCTTTCATCCGAAACCAGCTGTTCAATTTTTTGGGCATATTCAGCCGCCCCGGCATCAAATGGAAGTGCATAGCCGTTGATACCATCTTTTACATAGCTGGAAACGCCGCCGGTGTTTGTCGTGATGGACGGAATGCCATAGGCTGATGATTCACTAAAGACCACTCCGGCACATTCGGCACGGGTAGGAAGTAACAGGAAATCCGTCTGGAAAAATATTTTTTGGAGTTGCTGAAACTGTTCCGGGTCGTTTTTGTCAAGAAAAGGAATAATAGTAATGCCCGTCTCCCTCGAAAGATCATGAGGTGGTACACAACCAATGATATGAAGCTGAGGATTAATCCCCTTTTGTTTCAGCAGGCGAAATGTTTCCAGTGCAATTTCTCCGCCCTTTCTGTCCCATTCCACTCCGAGAAATAAAAGCCTGCATTGGCCGGAAGCTCTTAAATTCAGATCTCCAGCTGATGGAATGAAATCAAGGTTAGCGCCACAGGGAATAATCGATATTTTTTCGGAATCAATACCATAATCACTCACCACTGAGTCCTTACACCAGTCAGATGCAAGCATACAATGTGATGATTTTTGGAAGGCTTTCTTGTCCAGTTCAATTCCCTGCCGGATATTGTATGCAGCAAGATTGCTGAAGTAGGGATAGTATCCTTGCAGTTGCTGAAAAGTAGCGTCTGTCATGTAAACAACCGGAATGTCTGTTTCCAAATAAGCGATCATTTGCGATGAGGCCGAAACAAATAATATATCCACCGGTCTTTTCTTCAGGTCTTTTTCCAATTGCCTGCTGAAGTATTTTGCATAGCTGCGGAAAAATTCAACAGCAGTTTGTTTTCTGAATAATCGCCTGTTCAGGCTTTTTTGCATCGTCAGCCACTCCCGCACCCGCCATGTCCATTTGTAGTTGAATAGCTCAACTTCGTAATTCTTTTTGATCTGCTCGTAAGTATAATAGGCTGTTCCGGACCATGTCCTTTTATCGAGAGGGCTTAACCTGGATGCAAATCCGATTTTCATTAAGTAAATTTAACCTTACCATACATGCTGCGTCCTCAAAATACAGAGTCTTTGTCACTCCGACGAAGGAGGAGTCTCAAAGACTACAACAAGAAGCCCGTTTCAAACCGCTTGAGATGCCTCGTTCCTCGGCATGACAAGACCCAAATGAATTATAAGTCTTACAGCAACCAAAGTATTTATAAATATTTTCGGGCAATGAAATTATAGGTCGTATTCTCCGTTTTTATTTTTTCTACAGTAAGCATTGACAAATATCCCCACGAAAAAGACTCCCAGAGATGATGAAGGTACGCTTCAGGAAATTCAGCCTGCTCTTCAAACATGGATCGCAAACCTGTTTTATCATACAAAGGATAATGAAAAGCATACGGACCCAATTGTGAGATCTCTTCAGGATGAATGGCGGCCAACCTCTCCGGCACCAGCACCGAATGTTCATTCCAGTATTTATCTCTTCCTTTTGAGCGAAATGTTTTGTATTCGCTTAGCCATAGGTTGACAAATTCACTGTTCTTTGCTGACAACAATACTGCATTGCAGAGCCCTATTGCATTTTCAGAGCTGTCTTTTATCCATCCCAATCTATACTTGATGCGCTGCCGCCAGTTTTTAGGAACCCATTTTGGTTTCAATTCCTGGCCAACAACAAATGAATGGTGAAGCAATTCCGTCAACGATTTTACACTGATCGTATCCAGGTCAAGATAAATGCCGCCTGTTTCTTTTAATGCCTGCAGCCGTATCACATCTGCCTTGTGTGCCACATGATACAGTGGCTGTCCCATGAATGAATCCGGGGCCGCAACTTTATTCAAAGTAAGCAATGGTTTTGCTTTTTGCCACCACTCGCCTTCCGGTTCATATTGGTAATGGAATAATGCTTTCTCCGGTTTATTTAATTCCACAGCAGACTTTATCGATAAATAATGACATAATGAAAAAGGTTTGCCCCCGAAATCGGAAGCCATACCAAAAACAAAATGCAGAATATTTGGGATCATAGTTTCCCCCATTTTTCCCGGATATGGGATTGTTCGTTTGTATTCGTAAATACTTCCTGGTTAAAAAGAAATGATTTGCTGGCATAAGCATTCAACTCCCCTTTTAATACCAGTGCTGATAAAAGATTATCCGCCCGCTGTATCACCGGCGTTTGGTCTTTAACTAATTTCTTTGCCGCACTTAAACTT
>CAYHPA010000018.1:0-26847 GCA_964358155.1 uncultured Chitinophaga sp. | reverse complement strand
ATGCGACAGAAATATTTTCAATAAGTTCTTTTCGGTTATTGTCAGACATTTTTGAAGTATCATCCAGCAGGTTATCCGTTGCGCCAACAATTGTTGCTATGGGTGTTTTTAATTCGTGGGATAAGGAATTCAATAAAGTATTGTATAGTTTAACTGTTTTGACTTTTTCCTCATCTTCCCTTGCCCGTTTCTCAATTTTGCGTATCCTGTTGGTGAGTACAGCATTAATGAATGCAATAATAAAATACATGAGAAACAAAAAACCATCTTCTGCGGTGCCGATATGAAAAGTAAACAGGGGAGGTATGAAAAAGAAATTCCATATCAGTGCGCTTAACAAGGCCGCTGTAAGGACAGGTAAAATTTTGAAAACAGTAGCAAGGAGAGAAACTGTCAGCAACAAAACAAATGCCACTACCCGGTAGCCAATAAAGCCGGAAAGAAAATAACACACGGCGGATACCAATAACACCAGCGAAATGCCGATGAGAAACTGGTTGAGTGTTGCTGTTTTGGAAATGCGGCGTAGCATTTTACAAGAATAGAGAACAAAGATAATCCCGCCTTTATAAGCAAAGCATAAAAGAAAAGCTCCGGAGTATAAAGATTTTATAAAGAAATGCTATCACTTCACCAGCACCAGGTACGCCCATGCTCCAACAGTCATTACATCATCCCCCTTTAACTCGTACTTTGTTCCGGTAAAATATTCGGTGTAGGAACCAGTCAGATATTTTGAATTCAGTTTCACCGTTACCGGTTTATCGCTGAAATTGATAATGGGAATAACCTCGTTGCCATCCTTTTCCCGGCTGAAGGAAATGATCTTATTCATTTTGTCGTTATTCAGCCGGATCATCTCAGCACCCCAGGTTCCGTTCCAGAGAGCATGGTTGTTATGTTTTAGTGCAAATAATTTTTTATACAGGTCATAAAACGGATGTTGTTTCCATTCAATGGAATCTTTGTCAAAAAACTTCAGGGATTTGTTAAGACCGGCTTCCTGCCCGCTGTACACCAGAGGCATTCCATTTACTACGGAACAAAAAACTATGCAAGCTTCGAGGCCATCGCCAAAATTGGAAAACTGGGTTCCTTCCCAGGAGTTCTTATCATGATTGTCGGTAAAGGTCATCCGGTATGCACCCGGCGGCACAGCGTTAACATCGTGGGCCATATAACTAAAAAGACCGCCCACATTTTTATTTTGTACAGTTCTTTTCATTTCATCCCAGAGGCTCCAGGAGTAGGTCATATCAAATGCTTTCTTAAATAAATCCCTCGACTCCCATTCGGCCAGCATAAACACCGGTTTGATAGCATCTAATTCAGCCCTCACATTGTCCCAGAAATCAACCGGAATAAATCCCGCCACATCACAGCGATACCCGTCAATACCTAATTCCTTTACCCAATACTTCATAGCATCCGTCATGTATTTCCGCATGGCAGGTACATTGTAATCAAAGTCAATCACATCATCCCAATCATACCACGGCGTAGGTTGAAATTTTCCCTCCGGTGTTTTCGTGTACCAGTCAGGATGGTCTTTGGCGATTGGATTGTCCCATGCAGAATGATTGGCCACCCAATCCAGTATCACATACATACCCATATCGTGTATCTTTTTTACCAGGGCTTTAAAATCCTCCATCGTACCGTATTCGGAGTTTACCCCGTAATAATCTTTCACGGAATATTCACTACCGAGGCTGCCTTTTCTTTTTTCTACGCCAATCGGGTGTATCGGCATCAGCCAAATGATATCAATGCCCATGTCCTTCAGCCGCTGCAGGTGAGGTTCAAACGCTTTGAAGGTTCCCTCTTTTGTGTACTGCCGTACATTCACTTCATAAATGGTGGCATTTTTGCTCCACTCCGGGTGTTGCAGTTCCACATATTTTTTAGGAATATATCTTTCATCACCGGTGCCGGGATTGTCTTTTTTTGAATCGGTGCAACCTGAAAAAACTATCATCAATCCTGTAGCAATCGGAATAAGCAAGTACTTCTTCATACATGATATTTTCATTAAAGCTAACAAAAGCTGGCATAAATAATTTTCATTTTGCAACGGTTTATTTAGCTTAGAGTAACACACCTGACGCATGAAAAGATTTACAGCAGCAGCAGCATTTTTTTTTGCCTGTTTTGCCTTATATGCCCAGCAGCCTGCGTTGCAACAGAAAGCCATTGTATTAAAAAGGATGATTGAACTGAAGCATTATTCACCCCGGCAGGTGGACGACAGTTTTTCTGTTGCGCTCTTCAGAATGCTGATGAATACTGCCGACCGGCGGCGCATCTTTTTTACAGAACCGGAATTTAAACAGTTTTCTTTTTTTAGTCTGAACCTCGATGATGAACTGAAAGGGAATGGCTGGAGTTTTTTTGATCAGTTCAGTGCTGTATATAAAAAAGCGCTGATGAGAGCAGATACTCTTGCAGATAGGACCATGCAAAAGCCAATTGATTTTTTGGCTAACGAAACCATAACCTCTTTCAAGGAAGATAATTTCAATTTTGCTTTGGACGAAGCTGCGCTGCGGGACCGCTGGTCACGCAGGCTGAAACTGCGGGTGATGGGAAGGATATATGATGAAGTAACCGGTGACAGCGCCAAGAAGATATCATTTAAAGATGCATTGTCTGTGAGGGAAACGGCAACAAGAGAAAAAGTAAAACAGGCGGAAAGAAAATCGATTAAAAAAATACTGGAATATCCCGGAGGGTATGATGCATTTGTTTCGGAACTATACCTGAATGCGATAGCTGCGTGTTTTGACCCGCACAGCAATTATTTTTCTCCAAAGGCCGGTGAAGAGTTCCGGGCAGAATTGAGTACCGAAGCCTTGTCATTTGGAATTGAACTGGAGGAAAATGATAAAGGACAGGTTATTATCCATCAGCTTGTTCCCGGTGGGCCGGCGTGGAAATCAGGCGAGCTGCATGAAGGCGACGAATTACAAAGCCTGCAATGGGAGGGAAAGGAAGCGGTGGATATGAGCAACGCTTCTTTGGAAGAGGTATATGATGTACTGGATCAGTCATCAAAAGACCGCATGGTGTTCAAATTCAGAAAAGCTGATGGCAGTACGGCGATTGTTTTGTTACGCAAAGAAAAATTGGAGAACGAAGAGAATATTGTAAAAGGATTTGTGCTGAAGGGAGAGAAAAAGATCGGATACATTTTGTTGCCGGGGTTTTATACCGAATGGGAAAATGAAACAGGTTCCGGATGTGCCAATGATGTAGCCAAAGCCATCATCCGCCTGAAAAAAGAAAATGTGGAGGGGCTGATACTGGATGTCCGCTATAATGGCGGTGGCTCGGTTGGTGAAGCATTGGAGATGGCTGGAATCTTTATCGATGAAGGACCATTGTGTGCAGAAAAAAGCAAAGAGGGCAAACAGATAACATTGAAGGATCCTAACCGGGGAACCATCTATGATGGCCCGCTGGCATTAATGGTGAACGGACAAAGTGCATCGGCATCGGAACTGCTGGCAGCAACCTTACAAGATTATAACCGGGCGGTAATCATTGGCAGTAAAACATATGGGAAAGCCACAGGACAGGTTGTATTTTCATTGGATACCATAAGCACAAAAGCAGAACCTGTGCCCGGCAAGGATGCAGCAAAAATAACTGTGATGAAACTCTACCGGCTTACCGGTGGTTCCGCACAGTTCACTGGTGTTTCCCCTGATGTGATACTGCCCGATGCTTTTGATGCGCTGGAATACCGGGAGGAGTTTTCTAAACATGCCTTGACGCCGGATACCGGTAAAAAGAACAGCTATTATAAACCGCTGCCCGCATTGCCCGTAAGCGAACTCTTCAGAAGAAGCGCTGCAAGAGTGATTGCCAGCCCCGAATTCAATGAAGTGAAAAAATTTATTGAAACAGAAAAAAAACTGTTTGCAGCGGCCAAAAGAATCATTCCCCTTAAATGGGACGTCTTTGAAAAATGGATGAAGGAAAACGAGGAGGAAGAATCAATTTTAAACGAAGAGGGATGGGTCACTCAAAAATTTACAGTCGGGAATTATGCCGGCGATAAAGAACTCTTTCGGAATAATGCTTATGCAAAAGAAGTAAATGAAGTGTGGCTCAAAAATATTGCGGAAGATATTTATATTGAAGAAGCCTTCTCTGTGTTGCTGGATTTGATAAATTTACAGAAGACCACTAACTAAAACTGAACTTATATGAAGCGGATGCTGAAAAAAATGTCTTTGCTGGTAGCCGGGTTTGTTTTTCTGCTATCACTAAGCCCGTCTGCACAGACTTATGAGACGGCAGTACAATACCTCGAATACATCAATACTGCGAATCAGGAGCTGACGACCAAATATCTTGTTTATCTAAGTGCAGCATCACATGGAAAAAGTGTCCGTAAGGTGGAAAAAAGGCGAATAGACGTAGTGAACTCCATCAACCAGGTCAAGTACAATATACTGGGCATGCCGCCATGGAAAGGCGATAAAAGTTTAAAAGATACAACGGTTGCTTACCTCAGGATATTGAACAATGTGTTCAACGATGATTATGGAAAAATCGTTGACATGGAAGAGATTGCCGAACAGAGTTATGACATGATGGAAGCCTATTTGCTGGCGCAGGAAAAGGCCAATGAGAAATTGAATGAAGCCAGCCAAAAGCAGCAGGAAATGCAAAAAGAGTTTGCAGCCAAAAATAATATCACTCTTATAGAATCATCTTCAGAACTGGGCGAAAAATCCAAAAAGGCCAATGAAGTATTGAAGTATGCCAACGAAGTATACCTTGTTTTTTTCAAAAGCTACAAGCAGGAAGCGTACTTGATAGAAGCCATGAACCAGCGAAACCTGGTGAGCATGGAGCAGAACATTAATTCACTGAAAAAACTGGCTGAAGAAGGGATCGAAAAACTAAAGACCCTGAAAGGATATAACGGCGATGCCTCGCTGATCAATGCCTGCCGCAGCATGCTGAATTATTACAAATCAGAGGCAACGAGAAGCACTTCGCTGTCAGATTATTTTTTAAAGGAAGAAAATTTCAAAAAGATTAAAAAGCAGTTTGAGTCCAAACCCTCTGGTAAAAGGACCCAGGCGGATATTGACCAATACAATGGCGCTGTAAACGATATTAATTATGCATTAAAAAATTTCAACGCTACCAACAACGACCTGAATAAGGAACGCAGTTCTGTGCTGAACGACTGGAATAAGGCATACAACGATTTTTTGGATGATTATATGCCAAAACAGGCGAAACAATAATAATAAGAAGAAAATCTTTTTAGCCAGGCTTTCTATTTCGTTATTTTCTTCAAAAATGCCACGGCTCTTTTCTCTGCCAATTCCCGTAACTTCTTCTTATCTGTAAATAGTTTGCGGCGAAGCATTTTGTAAATGCCAATCGTATTATCCAATGTTTTTAAAATTGATGCTTTGTTATATTGGGGAATGGTAATCTTCAGATCTTCCAGGTCAGGGAGATTGAGCTTTTTCTCTACTTTGCGTAATCCCCGTACTGTTGTTTTGCTTTTTATCTGCAGCAGCGGGGCCAGCACCTGTGCTCTTATAAAACCAATCCCGTCGATACACTCAAAATATTCTCCCCTGGCAGCTTTGCTTGCGATATAGTGCACCCAGGTCCAAAACCTGTCTTCCATCCATTGAAGATCCGGCTGGGGCCATTGCGCTTTTGTTGTTTTTATTACGTCAGTAAGCTGACCATCCCGTTCAAACAATATTACCGGGTCTTCCACTCTTTCATAAAACTCGGGCAAAGTTAAAAATTTTATATCCACATGAAGCAATGGAGTGTCAAAAAGACAAATCAGCAAACGGGGTTCTCCCACATGATCGCCGGTGAAACCAGAGATCAGTTCTCCCAGCTTTCCGGCATAGTTCAGCATCTTTTCCTTATCGACGGCAACTTTATTTTTAGTGACAAGAATTAGGTCAAGATCGGAATACTCATCCATTTCGTTTGTTATCCATGAACCACCGGCAGCAAGGCCAATCACTGTGGCATCTTTTTTAACAACCGCAACTGCTTTGTCTGCAAATTCTTTTTGTATCATAATTCTAAAGATAAAAACAGAAGCGTCTATTTCAATAAAAAAACCCCGCTTATGTGCGGGGCTCTTTTCATGGCTGAAATAAATTATCAGTTCATCCGTATTACACGATGACCGCCCTGGTTGTTCTGCTCCATTTCTTTCATCATCTTATCCCTTTCCTTTTTAAACTCATCAGGAGTGTAATGTTTTTTACCTGTTGGTTCTTTAATGATGGCAAGATCAGCTTTTTCAGAAAAACCAGTAGCAATATAAGTTTGTCTTCCGTTGTTTACATCCATTTCAAGAATAAGACCGGGTAACTGCCCCTGGTATTCTGCAGGACCCGCAGAAACAGGTATACTGGTAGTAAACCAGGCAATGATATTGGCGGTATCCTGCACTTCCTTACGTTCCATCTTTCCGTTATCCATATTCATCATCATTCTTGTAGTAATATTGGTGGCGGTCGCTTTCATACAAGGCATGTTCAGAATTGTTTTTGTTTCGCCGGTCATTTTCCATTTCAGCGGACGGACACTGTCGTCGATGATGAATGTTTTATCCAAAAACTCCCGCTTCTCTGTTTTTTTGCCGGTTTCAAAATTGGTATAAAGGACATCATTGCTTCCGGCCACCACCATCCGTATCTGGGCACCATTATCGCTGGTAAAAGAACCGCCATCATCCTCCACTTCGCCGGCTTTCCAGAGTGACTGGTTATTGCCAAACGTCAGCTCAAAATTATCCTTACGTGTTTGCGGCATCACATTTTCCACCCCGTTGATATTAAAACGGGCCTGCATCTGGCTCACTCTTTCATAAGTGACAAAACCCTCTTTTTGTTGTGCCTGCACCAGGCTTATCGTTAGTACAAGACACCCGGCAATCAATATTTTTTTCATGATTATTTTGTTTTTACCAAAACTATAATAGCAGCGTCGCAAGATAGGTTAAGCCACCTTTGTTTTAGGTTAATAAAGGTTAAAACTGCTGCAAATGCCCGTGGCATTGAATTACTTTTGTTCCGTATGAGCAAGCTTCGCTGGCTATTGTTTCTGATGAGCATCACTATCCTCGGTGTTGCCGGGTTCCAGTTTTACTGGTTGAAGCAAAGCTATGAACGGGAGAAAAAGACATTGGCCATCAAAACCTCCGTTGCTTTCCGGGAAACAATTTTTCATTTACAGACTTCCAAACTAAAACTCGATGGATTTCAATGGGACAGCGCCCAAAAAGGAAGAGTAAAAATATTTATGGAAGATGGATCTGAGCAGGTAAGAGTAAAGTTTACCCCCAAGCAGGAAATTATTTCTACCATTAATGTTATCAAAGATAAACTGAAAGACAGCATCAAGCAGACCGTGAGTACAGGGATGGTTATTTCTATGAACAAGGATTCTGTTCATTTCAACCGCCAAATTCATACAGGCCCGGGACAGAACCATATTTTTAATATGCTCTACGGTGTGGATTCTTTGCAGGATTCCATTAAAGTGGCTGAAATTGATTCGGCTTACCATATGGCATTGGAAGAGGAAAAACTGGATATCCCTTTTTCTGTCCGGCAACTGGACAGTGCCATTTTTTCTGACGGCCCCTTATTGAATGAGGTAACGATCGGTTTTGCGAAGCCTATTACTTACCAGCTCAAATTAGGCAATACTTTCCCCTACCTGCTGAAGAGGATCAGTTTGCCCATCCTGTTTTCGGCAATCCTTCTTGTTATCACCATTTTATCCTTCGTTTTACTCTACCGTAACCTGTTGAGGCAGCAAAAGCTGGCAGAACTGAAAAATGAATTCATCAGCAATATCACCCATGAGTTAAAAACACCTATCGCAACGGTGGGTGTGGCCATAGAAGCGCTGAAAAACTTCAACGCCATAAACGATCCGCAGCGTACAAAAGAATATCTCGACATTTCATCCAACGAACTGCAGCGGTTGGGCCTGCTGGTGGACAAAGTGCTGAAGCTTTCTGTTTTTGAGAAACAACAGCTCGAACTGAAATATGAACCCGTGAGCCTGAAAGAAATTGTGGATGAAGTAACGGCGTCGCTAAAATTACAATTAGAAAAGAATAATGCCCGGGTGACTGTTACGCAAGACGGCGACTTAAATTTGCAAGGCGACCGTTTGCATTTACTGAGTGTAGTGTTCAACCTGCTTGATAATGCGATTAAGTACAGCAACGAAAACCCGTCCATTCAAATTGAGTTGTGCGGAGGCGGGCAGAATGTTGAATTGAG
This sequence comes from uncultured Chitinophaga sp., assembly GCA_964358155.1. GTDB lineage: Bacteria > Bacteroidota > Bacteroidia > Chitinophagales > Chitinophagaceae > JJ008. The sequence continues at coordinate 18,544 of CAYHPA010000018.1, read as the reverse complement.
CATTAAAGACAACGGAATTGGCATTCCGGCAGAATATCAAAACAAAGTCTTTGAAAAGTTTTTCCGGGTGCCTGCAGGTGATACACATAATACAAAGGGATATGGCCTTGGCTTGAGCTATGTGGCGCATGTGGTGCAAAAACATAATGGGATCATTTCTGTGGATAGCCAGCCGGGCCTGGGAACAAGATTTACTATCATTTTACCCAAACAACGTACATGAGCAAGACAAAGGTTTTATATGTAGAGGATGAGTTGTTTCTTGGCAAGATCGTAAGAGAAAGCCTGGAGAGCAGGAACTTTGATGTTATCATGGAAAGCGACGGCGCCAAAGTTATTGAACTGTTCAAGAAATCAAACCCGGATATCTGTGTGCTGGATGTGATGCTGCCGAATAAAGACGGCTTCGCCATTGCCGATGAGATCAGGGATTTGGATGAAGAAGTGCCCATCATTTTCCTGACAGCTAAAACACAAACGGAAGATGTGGTCAAAGGATTTTCTCTCGGCGGCAATGACTATGTCCGCAAGCCCTTTAGCATGGAAGAATTAATTGTGCGTATTCAGAACTTATTGCGAAATAAAACTGAAGGCACACAAAAAATAAACGGCGGCTCCGCTACCATTGGTAAATATAATTTTCAACTCAACCGGCAGGTGTTAAGCAATGGCAAGGAAGAAAAAAAGCTTTCTTACCGGGAAAGTGAATTATTGAAACTCCTGTATGAAAACCGGGACAAGATCATTGACCGGAAAGATATCCTGAACCTGTTATGGGGAAATGATTCCTTCTTCAATTCCCGCAACCTCGATGTGTATATCACCAAACTCCGCAGCTATCTGAAAGAAGACCCTTCACTGGAGATTATCACCATCAAGGGCATTGGCTACCGCTTTGTGACAGGATAGTCTTCTCAGTTTTTAGTAATGACCTTTGCTGCACCGCTGTTCAGTAACAGGATAAAAGAATTGCCTTGCTGCAGGGGAATAATCCTTCTTACTTCTCCTTCACCGGGTAAACCGCTTCTTACATCAGCCGTAAAACCAGCTTTACCGTTTCCTTTCAGAAAGAGAGTGGCCATGGCGTCATAGTTACCTGTGCTTACATCCGCATCATAAGAATTGCCCACCAGCACCAGATCGGTTAAACCGTCTTTGTCTATATCGTCCGCCATTATATCGTTGATAGTAGACAGCTGTGCCATTTCAGGAAATGCTTCAAAACGGAAATGCATATTTCCTTCGTTAATGAAAACGCCGGATTCAAAACAGGCAGTTTTGAAAATATCCATTCCTTTTTTCTGGTCAGCGGTAAAAATATCATCCATGGTCTTGCCCCCATACATGCGGAAGCGGTAAAAATTCTTTCTCATAAATGGCATCTGGTCAATGAGCTGGTCACGGTGATACATCGGGTAGCATTTACCATAGATATAATAACCCATTACTGCGTCATAACTGCCGCTGTTGTCAAAATCTTTTGCATAGATGGTGCAGGGCTCGGCAAGGGTTGCCCTGATCTTTGAATTAACCCCCCGGTTACCGGCAATGATATCCAAATCGCCGTCTTTGTCAATGTCAAACAACTGAATGGAATTCCACCAGCCGGAGAGATCGTTCAGCGATGCGCTTTCTCTGTTATCAGCCAGGCTTTTAATGGACACAGTAGCGTCGCTTTTCACCCATTGATCGCCTGTTTTTTTAAAGATCATCACCGGCATCCATTCTCCTGCTATCAATAACTCATTTTTAGAATCACCATCCACGTCTCCCCATGCTGCATAGCTAACAATACCGGTATTGTTCATCTCCGCAGGAGTGATATTGGTGAATTTCCCTTTATCATTCCGTAGCAGCATATTGTTATCATGCCGGGGAAATTTGCCCGGTATTACGCCGCCGCCAACAAACAGGTCCATATCGCCATCGCCATCTATATCAGCGCTGATGATATATGATCCATTATTGGTTTCTTTTGGAAGCGCAGATGCGGAACGGGTAAAATTTCCTTTCCCATCGTTAAGGTAAAGCCTGTCCTGGTACAGGGCATTGCCTGCAGCAAACTGGGCACCGCCGCTCACCACATACAGGTCATTGTCTTTGTCACCATCTGCATCAAAGAAAACAGCGCCGGCATCTTCAAATCCTTTGTCCTTTGTAAAAGCCGGTTGTATTTTTTTGGTAAAACTGCCATCGGCATTTTGCATCATCAGTGTTCCTTCATTTCCTGCGCTGCCACCAACATAAATATCTTCTCTTCCATCAGCATTGGCATCCGCTTTGGCGTAGTAAGGCCCTTTTCGGCTGCACTTGTAAGGAATCAATGGCTCTCTTTTGAAATCTATAAAATCATTTTCCTTGTGTGTGTAATTGAATTTTGTTTTTGCGGGGACTTCGGTGAACAGCATTTTCTTTTTTTCGGCGACAGGACTTGTTGCCACAGCATCTGATTCATACAATGTCAGCGTTTGTCCGCCAGCTATATCGGAAAGAATGATTTTTTTACCTGAAGGAAAGGTTATTTCTGCCATCGGCAGTTTTGTTTCCTTACCAAGACCGAAATGAAGGAAATGTTCATTGGTGGACATATAACCCCGCTGCGGATCGTAATGATTCATCTGCAAACCTCCTTTTGCATCATAAAGTTTCACCACCGGGCCATACACTTCTTCGGGAGAGTCTTTCTTTTTTAGAAACCTGAAACGGATATATTGGGACGGGTTCATTTCGTTCAGGTTATTACGAAGAATAAAAGCTTCGTCATCCGCATTGTTGATGATAATATCCAGGTCGCCGTCATTATCCAGGTCAGCGTACGCAGAGCCATTGGAAAAAGAGGGCGGGGCATCCGTCCAAACGTCTGAGTAATTATCAAACCGGAGTGTGCCGTTATTGTGATAAAAACAATTTTTTACCCGCACAGAAGGAACCTGGCTGAACCATTTCATCCAATCAACCTGTTTGCCAGCAGCTACCAGGTTTTTCATAGAGTCAATAAAATAGCCACGGTAATCCCAATCGTTCACATCTCTTTTATACCCGTTTGCTACATAGATATCTTTCCATCCGTCATTGTCAAAGTCTGCTACTAGCGGTCCCCAGCTCCAGTCGGTTTCGGCAAGACCTGCAGAATAAGAAGCTTCACTGAAACTGCCGTTACCATTATTGATCTGAAGTGTATTATGATTGTATTGCCAGAATAAACCCAGTTGAATTGACAGCATGAATTTATCATAGTTGACGTGCTGGGTGAATAACCTTTTCTGCCGGTCTGGATCTTCAAAAGCCATGTCCAGGATAAAAATGTCTTCCAGTCCGTCATTATTAATGTCTGTGATGTCCAGCCCCATCGAAGATTGGCTAATATGCCGGAAGTAAGAAGTTAGTTTATCGGTAAAAGTGCCATTGCCATTGTTAATGTAGAGAAAATCAGGTTTTTTAAAATCATTGGCTACATAGATATCCGGCCAGCCATCCAGGTTAATGTCGGCTACCACAGCCCCCAGACCGAATGTATGGGTCCATATTCCTGCTTTTTTGCTTACATCCACAAAACGGCCATTCCGGTTTTCATAAAGACGAAGACTTACATACTGCCTTGCTGTGTCATCAATCATAACGATTTTCCCATTTTCCATTTTGGCGTTAATCACCATGTTGTTGTTGAAATCCATGGAGTGATTTACCAAAAAGGCATCCATGTCGCCGTCTTTATCGTAGTCAAAAAACTGTGTTTGTGTAGTATGGCTGGCTTCATCAAGCCCCAATTCTGCTGACTTATCGGTAAAGCTGAGGTCCTTGTTATTGATATAAATTATTTTCTTCCGATACGCCACATCAAACGGGCCCGATTTTGATACCACAATATCCATCCATCCGTCATTATTAAGGTCAATCATGTTTACTCCGGTCTTGATGCCCATACCCCCGGTTACCCCGGATTTGTCGGTAATGTCTTCGAACTTCAAACTCCCTTTATTGAGGTACAGCTTATTGAAGCCGGTGGTTGAACTGAAGTAGATGTCCTGCAACCCGTCGTTATTAATATCTCCTACAGCTACACCGGCCCCGTTATAGAGATACATATAATCATAATAGAAAAATTTATTGTCTTCATAAATATCATTTCTGAAAGTGACCCCTGTATAAGAAGAGGGCAGGGTGGAGAATAATTTCTTATCAGATGTTGCCTGGGCCAGAATTGCCGACTGAAAAGAAGCAAAGAATAGAAAAAAAAATAACTGGCGCATTGTTAAAATGGTTTTCGGTGAACCGGCGAATAAAGAATATTTAATACATGCTTACCAATCTGGCGGCCCTGTATTCCACTGATGCGGGCGGTTTCAAGATAGTGAATGCCACCATATACCCGGCTTATCGTTGATTCTTCAGCCGCCTTCAGGAATGAAGGAAATGTGCGGGGCTGAATGCCAAATGGTATTTCTGTATTATCGGTGAAAGAATAATTTTCACCAAAAATTCCCGTTAAAACAGTTGCCGCAGCATTGCTGATGACCGCATGGCCGCTGGTAAACTCGGGAAAAGGGGGAGTTTGAATAAAGGGCTGCCATTTTTCGTCAATATATTTATTTATATAGGTAACCGGTCTCACCAGGTCAGTGGTAAATTTTTCATACCAGCAACTGATAAAAGCATCAAACAAAGCAATGGATGTTAGCGCATATGCTTCCGAAGCCTTTATCAGGGAAATATTTTTTTCCAGGCAGGCTTGCCGGGTGATCATAATCCAGTGGCCTCCGGGAGAAACCTTGTGTAGAAAATAATTAAAATGCCCCCGCTCCACCGATATGTTGGGATTATCATCCCAGTACAAAGCAATCGCCTTTTGTACACTGTCTAATGTGTTGCCGATCTTATAGACTTCCATTACATTTTTATGAAACAGCGAAGTTTTTGATTTATTGAATGTAAGTTTCTTCTTAGGGGAAAATTGTGAGGCAGACTTCAGGGTCATTGGCCGCATAAACATCCAGTTGGGCTCCAGTGCCGGGGCAAAGTCAACAGGAGTGGGCTGCCAGCGGCCATCTTTCTGGGTATAGGTGTATCGCTGCATGGCCCTTGTTTCTCCGTAATTATCTTTCTTTATCCAGGTAATAATTGCTGATGCAAACTGCTTACCGTATTGAACGGAGCGGGAAAGAGTAGCGGAGTCTGTAATGCCCTTTAAAGAATCAAGAAAAGCTTTTCGCCAGTCTTCAAATTTATATTCAGATCCGATAAGCGCCTGCCCCACCTGCGAAAAAGCAACAGTGGCTGCAATAAAATAATCTGTTCCTTTCTCTGCTGCCGGCAGGGTGGTTAACCCCGTTAGTTTGCCGGCTAAAGAAGGAAAGGAAGGGTCTTCCTGCCGTATACATTCATAAAAAGTAATATTGGGATAAGTGTAAATACGGCTGGATACAACCGGGTTGAACACATCATCCATTACAGCATTTACCAGCAGGCTGTTCAGGTTATGCAGGGTTTGTTCTTTTGATTGCGCCTGCAGACCAGCACTTTTAAGAAAAAGAAAAACGCTAACAATAAGCAGGCAGCGCCTGCCCGAAATCATTACATGGGTCATGAGTGAAACGGGGTTGGTTAGGAACATGAAAATACAACATTTGTAAAGGAGTTCCCTTTTGGTTTTCCGAAAAACTTATTATCTTTTCCCGCTTATTTTTTCAACCAAAAACAAGAACCAATATGAGAAAGCTTATTTCACTGGCAGTGATTGGCATATTGACAGCCGCTGCTTTGTACACTGCTTCCTGTAAAGGAAAAAAAAACGAACCTAAGGCCAACAGCAAGGAAGATTCACTCAAAAGCATGGTTGCAAGGGGAGAATACCTGGCCCATAATGTTACGCAATGCTTAGACTGTCACAGTATCAGGGATACCGGTAAATTTTCGATGCCGGTAGTTCCGGGAACGGAAGGAGGAGGCTCTGCATTTCCGTTTGGAAAGGCTGAAGGAGTACCCGGAGAGGTCACGCCGCCCAATATCACTCCTTATGCATTAAAAGACTGGACAGATGAGGAATTGATAACAGCTATTACAAGAGGTGTAAACAAAAAGGGAGATACACTCTTCCCTATAATGCCGTATCATTCTTTTAGTAAGCTGGCAAAAAGCGACGTACTCTCTATTGTTGCATATATCAGGACATTAAAACCTATTGAAAGAACAACAGCAGCCAGAAAACTGGAAATACCCATGAGTATGCTCGGACCTTTGCCCGAAAGCAATCTGGATAATAACAGTATGCCGGATCCTTCGGATAAAGTGAAATATGGGCAATACCTCACAACAGTAGCTGTCTGTTCCGAATGCCACACGCCGATGGGCCCGCAGGGACCAGACTTTTCAAAAATGTATGCCGGTGGATTTGTTTTTGAAACACCCATGTTCAAAGTTGCGGTCGCTAATATTACACCGGATTCGGCAACCGGTATTGGAGCATGGACAGAAGAAATGTTTGTGAATAAATTCAAGAACAATTCTTCTGATGAAGTAGTGAATAGAAACCCCGGCCGGGAAAATACCATCATGCCCTGGGCGGCGTATGGAAAGATGAAGGATGATGACCTGAAAGCCATCTATGCTTTTTTACGGACGGTGAAACCAATCAGCAACAAAGTGGAAAAATATCCGAAATAAATTAAAAAAATTTAGCAGAGAAAGAGCCGGCAACTATTCCGGCTCTTTTTTATTTTCCAGTTCCGGGTCTTTGTCGTTGTACACATCCTTAAAGACAAACATCTTCCAGAGCTTTCGCTCATTATTTCGGGGAAAACCGCAATGCTCTACGAATTCATTTGTGTCTTTATAGGTTCCGAATAATTTATCCCACATCGGCAGGTCAGAATAATTGTAATGATGCACACCCAGCTGGTGATGGATGGAATGCAGCTCAGGTGTTTGAATGATTTTTTTCATCCAACGGGGAGATTTGATATTGGAATGATAAAAATATTCGCCAGTGGCGGCAAAGAAATTGAGCCAGAAAGCCCCTTCCAGCGATGATCCTAAAGCCGGGTACATGAGTAAGGCAATAAGAAATGAGTCAGATAAAATTTCAACAGGATGCTTATAAAAAGAGGTCAGCGTTTCAATACGTTGAGGGGAATGATGTACCTGATGAAAAATAACCCAGAAGCCATTGGCGTGGCGGATACGGTGCCACCAGTAAAAAAAGAAGGTGCTGATGAGCCAGCCGGCAAACCCTTCCAGCAACGGCATATTCCAATGGCCAATATGAAAAAGTGAAGAACCACTGAGCCAGTTGAACCAGGCTTTGTTGGTGCCGAAAGTGATGCCAACCTGCAGTGCGTTTACAAACAGCACCCTTGCATACCAGCCTTTGCTGTTGGGCAGTTCCCTGCCGGGAAATATCCTTTCCGCAATCAAAAAGAAAATGGTTACAATAACGGTGCAGATGGTGGGTAGCCAGAGTGACATACGAAGAAGTTTTTATTCATCCTTAAAACTATCCCTGTTCAGTACGCCAGGAAAAGCATGATCCCCTTCTTCAAAATCAAAATTCACATAATGCATACCGGGTATTTCTGTAAGGTTATAAACGGCATAGGCAAAATAAAGTTGCGGACCGGTGGAGCCCATTTGCTGCGTAAGATAATTGGCTTCAGGAATAGCCAGGTAAATGGTATCGCCGGATGTTTTTATGAAATGTAATTGAACATGCTGGTATTTTTTATTAAGAAAATCAAGAACAGCAGTAACGGTTAAGGAATCCGGGCCCGGTTCAACGGACCGGGTTACTTCCAGCTTTCCGGTGGAATCATTCAGTCCGGTTTCCCATCCATACAGCACTGCGGCAGTATCACTTTTTTCTTCTGCCTCACCAGAGTTGTTATTGCAGGAGGCAAGGCAAATGGAAATAATAAGCAAATATTTTTTCATAAATAATGTTTGGAAATATGATGAAGATAAGAATTTCAATATTTACGAATTAGTTGCTGCTACTTCTTCTTTTTTCCAATACCTGTCCATATAAAAAGTGCCAAATGGAACAACGGATGCAAGCAAAGCCCTGCCCATCCACTTCCAGTCTTTTTTATATCCATTCTTTACCTCTCTGGCCAGTATGACAAACGCAATAAACAATGCGCCATGTAACCCGCCGAAAACGGTTACAGCCATCGGCATGCCGGCAAAATATTTCAGCGGCATGGCAACTAATAATAAAATTAAAAACGAAACTCCTTCTGCCAATGCGATCCTTCTGAACCAACGGAATATTTTTTTCATAAATAATTTATATGGATGAAAAGGGCCTCGGGCAAATTTACTGAATCAGCCATTGATGAGCTTTCGCCATAGAAATGAAGGAGTGATACTCAAACCCCCTGTTTACAGCAAGAGTTTCCCAAAATTTTCCGATTTCTTCAAATTCCGGGGACAAGACAATAGCAATTTTTAAAAATCTTATTTCCCGGGGAAAACCCGTACCAAAAAAATGTACCTGATCATAATAATACAACCTGTTTGGAGGGAACCTGGTTTCTATGTCGTCAATAAGTATTTTATGTTTGTCATACTTGCTGATCTCCTGATAAATGAGTTCCGCATGTGTGAGTAAATCATCTCTGTTTTCCAATACACCGATAGAGGTAATAAGGATGTATTCATCCCGGTCAACAGAGGTAATGGTTATGTTCATACCGTGGTCGGATAAGGAGGACCTTATGAAAGGTAAGAAAATAAAAGGGGTAAAAAACCTCCTGCCAAAAGAATTAATAATCAATCACCTGCTCTTCTATCATTGCAGGTATTGATCTCTGTTCATATTGCTGGTTTCTCAGCAGTGGTTCAAAACCCGCTTCGCGGATGGCATCCTGTATGGATTTATAGGTAAACCGGTGTGGCGCACCCGCAGCGCTAACCACATTTTCTTCCAGCATAATGCTTCCAAAATCATTGGCACCGGCATGTAAACAGATCTGTGCAGTCTGTTTGCCAACAGTCAACCAGCTGGCCTGTATGTTTTTAATATTGGGAAGCATGATTCGGCTGAGCGCAATCATGCGGATGTATTCTTCAGGCGTTGTAAGATTATGCACCCCTCTTATTTTTGCAAGCAGGGTGTCCACATCCTGGAATGTCCAGGGGATAAAAGCAAGAAAGCCTTTGGCATTTTCCGGTTTACGGCTTTGCACTTCTCTTATCTTTATTAAATGCTCAAACCTTTCTTCAATTGTTTCCACATGGCCAAACATCATAGTGGCAGAAGTAGTGATGTTTAGCTTATGTGCTTCGTGCATGATATCGAGCCATTCCTGCGCCCCGCATTTTCCCTTAGATATCAAACGACGTACCCGGTCAATTAAAATTTCTGCCCCTGCTCCCGGCAATGAATCCATGCCGGCTTCTTTCAATGCCATCAGCACCTCACGATGTGTTGATTTTTCAAGTTTGGTGATATGCGCAACTTCCGGTGGCCCGAGTGTATGCAATTTTATACTGGGGAATTCTTTTTTTATTTGCCGGAATGTATCCACATAAAATTGCAGGCCCAGTTCAGGATGATGGCCACCCTGTAGCAACAGCTGATCGCCGCCCCATCTCAACGTCTCTTCAATCTTTTTCCGGTAGGTGGGTATATCGGTAATATATGCTTCGGCATGGCCGGGTATGCGGTAAAAATTGCAAAACTTGCAATTGGCGATGCAGACATTCGTCGTGTTTACATTCCGGTCTATCTGCCAGGTCACCTTGCCATGGGGCACTTGTTTTTTGCGAAGCTCATCTGCAACAAACATCAGATCGGTAAGCGGGGCATGATGGTACAGGTGAACCCCTTCTTCAATGGTAAGAAACCCGAAAGCAGCAGCTTTATCGTACAGATCATTTAATTGCATGGCGCAAAGGTACTGCAGCGGCGCAAAAAGGCTGAACGGTTATTTGACAGGATAAACAGACCTTATACAAGACGGGCTGAAGGGCATATTTGTGTAAACCGGCCAGACGCCTGCATCTTTATCCCGGCAAATAATGTCTTTAAAAGCAGCGTAACTTTAACCGGCGTCATGAAAAAAAATTTCTCTTTTTTATTGCTTTCATTCCTGGTTGTGGTTGTTAATCCATTAGCCGCACAGGAAGAGTTTATAGAGCCCCCTTCCAGGGAGCTTATCAAGATCCCCTTTACCCAGCTTACCGGGGGTATAGTTATCGTTCAGGCAAAATTAGGCGAGCATTCGGATACACTTAACTTTATATTAGACACAGGAAGCAGCGGCATATCACTTGATTCTACTACAGCAGACTACCTTCAACTAAAACCTGTTCCTACCGAAAGAACCATAAGGGGTATTGCTGTCATCCGGAAAGTTAGTTTTTTATACAACCAGCAATTAAAATTTCCGGGCCTCACCATCGACAGCCTGGATTTTCACATTAATAATTACGACATACTGACGGCGGTGTACGGGGAAAGAATAGACGGCATTATCGGCTATTCTGTTTTCAAACGGTTTATTATGAAGTTTGATTATGACAGCATGAAGGTTTCTTTCTGGACAAATGGCACCATCCGCTATCCGAGGGGAGGCTATCTTTTAAAACCGTCCGTCAACCAGTTAATGGCCCAGCATATAAGAGTAAGGGATGAAGAAACTGTAAGTTCAAGGTTTTTATATGATATGGGAGCCGGTGTATGCATGTTGCTGACCAGGGATTTTATAGCCGACAGTTCATTTATTGACAGCAAGAAGAAACGCTGGACAAAGGAAGGAGAAGGATTAGGGGGAAAAATTGATATGGAATTAATGGTAATAAGGGAAGTGAAAGTAGGCCCTTACCGTTTCAGAAATGTACCCGTCCATATTTTTGAAGACGAGTTCAACGTAACAAACTATCCTTATATGGGAGGATTGATCGGCAATGATATATTACGACGGTTCAATGTAATATTGAACTATGCCAAAAGCGACATCTATATCACCCCGAACAGCCATTATCCCGAGCCGTTTGATTATTCTTATTCCGGGGTAGAGTTGTATCTTATTAATGGACAGATATTGGTTGGCGATGTAGCCAAAGGATCCCCGGCTGAAGCGGCAGGACTGAAAGAGGGTGACCAGGTACTGGCGGTCAACAAAAATTTTTCCCAAAACCTGAACCAATACAAGATACTCTTGCAGGCACCCAATGAAAGGGTAAAGATCATTTACCGGAGAGACGGGGTCATCAGCGACGTTGAATTCAAAGTGAAAAGTATTTTCTGATAAGCTCTTCATTACAAACAAACCTCACTTACCTGTATTTTTTAATACTTTTACTGTGTCCGCCATAGTTTCCGCGAAGGCGTACAAACTTTATCTTCCTATAACTGTTATTTGTGTATGATTCAATTTGAAAAATTTACTTTGGCTAATGGCCTTCGTGTCATCATCCATCAGGACAGCAGCACACCCATGGCTGTAATGGATATTATGTATGATGTGGGCGCAAGGGATGAAGACCCCGAACGAACAGGCTTTGCCCATCTTTTTGAACATTTAATGTTTGGGGGGTCGGTAAATATACCGAACTACGATGAGCCACTGCAGATGGCGGGAGGGGAAAATAATGCGTACACTACCAACGATCTTACTAATTATTATATACAACTGCCGGCCGATAACCTGGAGACAGCTTTCTGGCTGGAAAGCGACCGGATGCTGTCATTGGCATTCGATGAAAAAAGTTTAGAAACACAACGCAAAGTGGTTTGCGAAGAGTTTAAGGAGCATTACCTGACCAAACCCTACGGCGATGCCTGGCATAAGATGCGGGAGCTGGCATACAAAACACACCCCTACAGATGGATGACGATCGGCAAAGAACTGTCACATATTGAAAACGCAAAACTGGAGGATGTAAAAAAATTTTTCTTTAAACATTACTGTCCCGCCAATGCTGTATTGGTTGTAGCAGGAAATGTTTCCGTTGAAAAAGTAAAAACGCTGGCAGAAAAATGGTTCGGCGATATTCCTTCGGGCGAAAGGTATAAACGAAATCTGCCGCAGGAGCCCGAACAGACAGAAGAGAAAAGGCTCGAAATAAAATCAACTGTGCCACTGGATGCTTTATATAAATGCTGGCATATGGCAGGTCGTCTTGACAGAAAGTATTATATCACAGACCTGCTTACTGATATTCTCAGTGGCGGGGGATCTTCAAGGCTGTACCAATCGTTGGTAAAAGAAAAAAAATTGTTTAGCAATATAGAATGTCACCATTTTGGCAGCACGGATGCGGGCCTGGTGGCTGTGGAGGGGAAATTGGTGAAAGGAGTAAAGATGGAGGATGCAGAAAAAGCAGTGGCAATGGAGTTGGATAAAATTAAAAATGAGCTGGTAAATGAAACCGAATTACAGAAAGTGAAAAATAAAACAGAGAGCATGATTGCCTTTGAAGATATGAGTGTAATGAGCCGTGCCAACAGCCTGGCTTATTATGAAATACTCGGCGATGCGGCCTGGATGAATTTTGAACTGGAGAAATATGCTTCAGTGTCCACCGAAGATATTTTGCAGGAAAGCCGGAATATTTTCCGAAAGGAAAACTGCAACACGATTCATTACCTGTCTGACAATTAATCAACGAAGAAAAGAAAGGAACAATATGCCAGAAAGGAAACAGGCCCCCGTCATCGTAGATGCAGTAAATTTTCAACTGCACCTGAAGCCATACCAGAAAATCGTTTTAAAAAACGGCGTGGAGGTGTATGCCGTGGACGCAGGTGCCGAAGAAGTAATGTCGCTGGAATGGGTATTCTTTGCCGGCAATTGTTTTGAAGAACAGAACCTTGTTGCCGCCACTACTAATTTTTTACTGAGAAATGGTACATCTTCAAAAACGGCGTTCCAAATCAATGAGCATTTTGAATATTATGGCTCTTACCTGAACAGGGCCTGTTATAACGAAACATCAACCATCTCTCTTCATTGTCTTACCAAACATGTTGGTGAATTGTTGCCAGTGGTAAAGGAGCTGATAACCGACTCCACCATGCCGCAGGACGAACTGGACACTTATAAGCAGAACATGAAACAGCGGCTGAAAGTGAACCTGAAGAAAAGTGATTTTGTGGCAGGCCGGCTGATTGATACTTATTTGTATGGTGCAAAGCATCCCTACGGGAAGTATAGCAATGCGGAGGATTTTGATGTGCTGAACAGGGAGCAGTTGCTGGAGTTCTATAAAAAATATTACCAGCAGGGAAAACTGATCATGTTCGTGGCCGGAAAACTGCCGGCTAATCTCGAGCAATTATTAAACCAGCATTTTGGCGACCTGTCAGGCAGCCCGGTTCAAATAACAACAACTGCAGCAGAACAGGCTACGGAAAAAAAATACAGGATCACCAATGATGCGGAAGGGGTGCAGGGTTCCATCCGTATTGCCAGGCCTTTTCCCAACCGGCATCATCCTGATTTTTTAAAAGTGCAGGTGCTGAATGTGCTGTTCGGCGGTTTCTTCGGATCCAGACTGATGAGCAATATCCGGGAAGATAAAGGATATACTTACGGTATTCATAGTTTCCTGCACAATCATGTTCAGCAATCTGCCTGGATGATAAGTACAGAAGCCGGTAAAGATGTTTGCGAAGCAACGATCGGAGAAGTGTATAAAGAAATGCAAGACCTGCGGGAGAATTTAGTTGACGATGAAGAATTGCTGCTAGTCAGAAATTTTATGATGGGCGGCATTCTCGGCGACCTTGACGGGCCTTTCCAGATTATTGGCCGCTGGAAGAATATTATTCTTAACAACCTTACAGAACAATACTTTTACGATTCTATTAATACTATTAAAACCGTAACCGCAGAAGAACTGCAGTCTCTCGCACAAAAATACCTGCAGCCAGAAGAGTTTTATGAGTTGGTGGTGGTTTGATCTTTCCAACACAGAGGTTTAAAGAGTTTCACAGAGAGTTGTTTTAAAACACTGTGTTCCTCTGTTTCTCTGTATCTCTGTGTTGAAAAAACCCTGAACTTCGCAGCATGACCTTCGACCGCAAAGAATTATCTGACACACAACTTATACATTTTTACCGAAGCATCTTGTGGCCCCGAATGATCGAGGATAAAATGCTGTTGCTATTAAGGCAGGGAAAGATATCCAAATGGTTCAGCGGAATAGGACAAGAAGCAATTTCTGTAGGTGCTACGCTGGCTTTGCAGGAAGACGAATGGATAATGCCGTTGCACCGGAATCTTGGAGTGTTCACTACCCGCAATATGCCATTGAACAAACTTTTCATGCAATGGCAGGGTGCACAGGAGGGATACAGCAAGGGAAGAGAAAGAAGTTTTCATTTTGGTAACAAGGAACATCATATCTGCGGCATGATATCACACCTGGGGCCGCAGCTGGCCATTGCCGACGGAGTGGCATTAGCTTATAAACTCAGGAAGGAAAAGAAAGTATCACTGGCATTTACGGGAGATGGCGGCACCAGCGAAGGCGATTTTCATGAAGCATTGAATGTTGCCGCTGTCTGGGACCTGCCTGTCATTTTTATTATTGAGAACAATGGTTATGGGTTAAGCACCCCGGTGAATGAGCAATACCGCTGCATCAGTTTGGTGGATAAAGCCAGGGGCTATGGCATGGAAGGAGTAGCCATTGACGGTAACAATATTTTATCTGTGTATGATACAGTGAAAGGAGTGAGGGAGTATTGCATAAAAAATCAAAAACCCTATTTAATCGAATGCCTTACGTTCCGCATGCGGGGACACGAAGAAGCCAGCGGCACCAAGTATGTTCCGCAGGACCTGTTCCGACTTTGGGAGCAGAAAGACCCGATCAAAAATTATGAACAGTACCTGATTGAGGCCGGTGTAATGAATGAAATGAGGGTGGCGGACATAAGAAATGAATTCAAAGAAAAGATAGAAAGTGAACTGGCTATCGGGTTTGATACGAGGCCTGTTGTGGCAGATACGGAAGAAGAGATGGAAGATGTTTATGCGAAACCTGAAGTCAGAAGTCAGAAATCAGAGGTCAGAATACTTGACAATTCGGAGTTGTATGCTGATTTCGGACTTCCGACCTCCGACCTCAGATTGATAGATGCAATAAAAGAAGGTCTTCATCAAAGCATGAAAGCTCATCCGAATCTTATCCTGATGGGACAGGACATTGCTGAATATGGCGGGGCATTTAAGATCACCGAAGGATTTGTAAATGATTTTGGAAAAGAAAGAGTAAGAAATACGCCACTATGTGAAAGTGCGATCGTCGGTACGGCATTAGGATTATCATTAGAAGGATATAAGAGTATGATGGAAATGCAGTTTGCGGATTTTGTTACGGTAGGGTTCAATCAAATTGTAAACAATCTTGCAAAAATTCATTACCGCTGGGGACAAAATGCAGATGTAGTGATACGGATGCCGACGGGTGGCGGAGTTGGCGCCGGTCCTTTTCATTCGCAAAGCAATGAAGCATGGTTTACCAAAGTGCCGGGACTGAAAGTTGTTTATCCGTCAACGCCGATAGATGCAAAAGGTTTATTGATTGCTGCTATCAACGACCCCAACCCGGTGATGTATTTTGAGCATAAAGCATTGTATCGTTCCGTTAGCGGCCCGGTGCCTGAAGAATATTATGAAATAGAGATTGGCAAAGCCAGACATGTAAGAGATGGCGACGAGGTTTCTATTATCACATACGGAGCAGGTGTACACTGGGCGGAAGATTATGCAGCGGAGCATCCTGAAATATCCATTGACATTTTGGATTTAAGAACATTAGCTCCGTTGGATTATTTGGCCATCCGTGAGGCAGTGCAGCGAACCGGCAGGGTTTTGATCCTGCACGAAGACACTTTGATCGGCGGCATCGGCGGGGAGATCGCTGCCTGGATAGCGGAAAATTGTTTTTCCATATTAGATGCGCCGGTGATGCGTTGTGCTTCATTGGATACACCAGTTCCTTTCAGTATTGAGTTGGAGAATAGTTTTTTGGCGAAGTCCAGATTAGATGAATCAATTCAAAAACTGCTGAGCTATTAATCATTATTTCCCGCTCACCCGGTTTGTTTGAAAAACAGTATCTTAAGTCATTATTCCGTCCTTACAAAGTTCACCAACACCAAACCAAAACCAACATGTCAACCACATTGGCTGCACCTGTTTCCCAAACAGAGCGTATCATTATTCTTGATTCATTACGGGGCATTGCCATCCTTGGCATTTTATTAATGAATATTCCCGGCTTTGCTTTACCCGAACCTGTATATGGCGACCCTTCTGTTTTAAACGAATGGGGGACCATCAATTTTAAAACCTGGTATTTTATCGATTGGTTTATGGAAGGCAGCCAGCGGGCTTTGTTTTCCATGCTGTTCGGCGCCGGTATTATTTTATTTGTAACCCGGCAGGAGAAAAAAGTGGATGGCTTATATCCGGCAGATTATTTTTTCCGCCGTCAGCTATGGCTATTGGTGTTTGGCCTGTTCAACGCCTTTATTCTTTTATGGTTCTGGGATATATTATTTCACTATGCCTGTCTGGGCATGATCATGTTTACATTCCGCCGCCTATCACCCAAGGCGCTGATTATTGGCGCTTTTATATGTCTTATCCTGATGACAGCGAGAGAAAATGTAGACGCATACCGGGATAGAAAAACAATCAGTAAGGGGGAACTTGTAGCAAAGATTGATACCACAAAAACCAAACTGACAGATGACCAGAAAGAAACACTTGGCGGTATGACAGAGTTCAAGGAAAAGGCAGGACTGGAAGCCAGGAAAAAGAAAATGGAAAAAAGCCTGAAGGCGGTAAGGGGAAGCTATGGCGGCTTTTATGAATACCAGAGTGATAGAAGTTTTAAAACTGAGATCAACTATCTCTACTTTGGCGGATGGGATATTCTGGTGTTCATGTTTCTGGGAATGGCTTTTTTTAAAAACGGGGTTTTATTGGGGAGGGCTAAAGCCAAAGTATACTGGGCAATGTTCATCGCCGGTCTTGGTATTGGATTGGCGCTTTCCTATTTCCGCCTGCAACCCCTGATTGATTATAAGTTCAATTATTTTGATTATTTAAAGAATACGCAATTTGAGTTTTATGAGATCTCCCGGACATTTCGTGCCATTGGTATTTTTGGGTTGATCATGCTGCTATATAAATCCGGTTGGTTCAAATGGTTGTTTGCCCTGATGAGGCCTGTTGGCCAGATGGCATTCACCAATTACCTGATGCAATCGCTGCTGGTCGGGTTATTTTTCTATGGTATCGGGCTTGGCTATTTTGGAAAATTGCAGCGCTATGAGATATATTATGTGGTTGCAGCAACATGGGTTCTTCAAATTATCTGGAGCCATATATGGTTGCGGTATTTCCGGTTTGGCCCGCTGGAATGGGCCTGGCGTTGCCTTACATATTGGAAAAAACAACCGTTCAGAAAAAATAGTTCAACATCCGAAAACATATTGTCGCCCTAATTATCTGTAAATAATTTTTATGAGAAACATCTTATTCGTTTTTGTATTAGCAAGCAGTTTTATTTCCTGCCAACAAAAAAAGCAAGCCACAAAAACCGTCGACACAGTCTTTGATACAGCTTATCAACCAGCAGTATTTACAGGAAAAGACCGTCTGCAAAAGATAAGCGAGACATTTCCTTTGATCGATAAAATGTTTAAAGACTATGCCGATTCCAATCACCTGCCCGGTGTGGCTTATGGATTGGTGGTGGATGGTAAACTGGTTTACAAAGGCAATATCGGCTACACGGATGTCAGAAAAAAAATTCCCGTTACCTCATCTTCACTGTTCCGGATTGCTTCCATGAGCAAAAGCTTTACCTGCATGGCTATATTGAAATTGCGTGATGAAGGAAAGCTGAACCTGGATGACCCGGCGTATTTATATATTCCTGAACTGAAAAAATTAAAATACCCAACAGCCGATGCACCGCATATCACGGTAAGGCATTTGATGACGCATGGGGCCGGTTTTCCGGAAGACAATCCCTGGGGCGACAGGCAACTGGCCGATACCGATAATGACTTAATTGATTTGATTAATAAACAACTTTCATTTTCCAACCCTCCCGGTATTGCATTTGAATACAGCAACCTTGGCTTTGCCCTGCAGGGAATGATCATAACCAAAGTAAGCGGCATGCCTTACCAGGAGTATATAAAGAAAAATATCCTGGAACCGCTTGGTATGAAAACCACCACGTATGAGTATGCTGATGTGGCCCCGGATAAATTAGCGCATGGTTATCGATGGCTAAATGATACATGGAGCGAAGAAGCATTGCTGCACGATACCAAAGACGGAAGCTGGGGTGCTATGGGCGCCATGATATCTTCCATTGATGAGTTTTCCGGTTATATGGCTTTTCACCTGGCTGCATGGCCACCCAACAATGCAAAGGATGATGGCCCGGTAAAAAGAAGTTCGGTAAGGGAGATGCACCATCCCTGGAGATGGAATGGCTTCAATCCGAATTTTAAATATCCGGGTGGCAGGGCCTGTGCAGTAACAGCTGCTTATTGCTATGGTTTGGGATG
>CAYHPA010000017.1:0-27030 GCA_964358155.1 uncultured Chitinophaga sp. | reverse complement strand
CGATACTTCCACCCAAACTTTTGCATCTCTTAACTCCACAGGGCCAAGCATGGGACCGGAGATGATGCGGGGTTGAGCAATAACAATGAATGAAAGAAAAAGAAATGGCAGGAAGAATAATTTTTTCATGCAGGAAAATTTTGGGAACACAAGGTAAGGAGAAATGACTGTCCGGCTACAAGTGGAAAAATGCTGAAAAGGAAAAAGCCGTCTCGACTGTGGCGAGACGGCTTTATTAATAAGAGTAAAATCAGATTAAGGTTGAATCTTCAGCAGACTGCAAACCTGAGCATAAGACATTCTTTCCAATTGGCTTTGCGTATAAGTCTGTCCATTAACCTGGGCTGCTCTTTGCCCGAATGTACGGCCGGCAACACCACCTGGAATAAGAATGTAACGGAACTGACCCCCGCTATTAATATTACTAAATGGAACAGGGGCACTTGTATTATTTAAAATATAAAAGATATAAGTGATCTTGCTCAAAGAAGCCCTGTAATCTACTGTTTCCATATTATTTGGCGCAGCAAGTGGAAGAGGAACATTATAAGGTAATGCAATTGGGTTTTGACTTGTAACCCCTCCTCTGAAGTAGCACAATATTACACCCTGATCCAATATTGCCTGAGTCAGACCTGGACAAGCTACTATAAATCTCTTTGCATTTCCACCGTTTAAAGATAACATTGAAGTATCTGCACCCCAGTTACCCGGTTCAGTTGTCCAAGCACCATAAATAACATTAGCTGTGCCGGCAGGACCTTGAGGACCAGTAGGACCGGCAGGACCAGTGGGACCACCAGGACCGACAGGACCAGTAGGGCCTGTGGCACCCGTTGGACCTTGCGAACCAGTAGCACCGGCAGGACCTTCGGGGCCTTCCTTAGTACAACTAACGGCAATAAATGCAATGGCTAATAACAAAAGCGAAGGAAGTCGGAACTTTCTCATAAAAGTTGATTTGGCTGTTTAATTAGTTTCGGTTTAAAAGTAAAGGGAATTTTCTTATCCACCAACTGATTTTAAAGGTAAAGGAAAAAATATCAATTCATTGCCCGTTTTTTGAACTTTTTTTACCCCCTTATTTTGCCCCCTTTTGTCCTCAAACCACAATATATTTGTCTCCTCTGCAAAAATAAAATTTATGCTTCAAAAAACTACCTTTTTTCTGTCCGTATTTTTAACCATTAGTGTGCTTTCAAATGCCCAGTTTAAAAGGGGTGACAGGATGGTTGGCGCCACAGTCGCCAGTGTAGTATTTAATTCCGGAAATTCGGATATTTCGGTTACCCAGGTGGGTACCAATACCTCAAAAATGACTAATTATAATGTCAGTATCAGCCCTTCTTTAGGATGGTTTATATCGGAAAATACCGCTGTTGGCGCTACGGTAAATATTAACCCGGCCAGCAATAAGGTTTCGTACGAGCAGAATGGTTCAACATTTCAAAAGGATAAATCTAACAGTTTTAATATCGGCCTCGGTGGTTTTGTACGGCATTATATGGGTAGTTCGATCTCCCTGAAACCCTTTGTGCAGACCAGTGTGAACCTGGGAATGAGCAACTTTGAAACCGATGGTTTTTACTATTACGCCACCTCCAGTCCCTATTACAAATACACTTATTCGGGCAAATCATCAGGTGGTTTTTTTGCCAATGCAACGATTTCCGGCGGGTTCACAAAAATGATGGGAGAAAATGCAGGTCTTGATTTTTATATTGGCTATGCTTATTCTTATAGCAAAAACACATTTAACAGAACAACGCTCTATTACCTTACAAATACCTCATCGCCTTCGAGCACGGCAAGCAATGAGACCACAACCAAGTTTACCAATAATGGCTTCCTGCTGGGCGTAGGTTTCCAGGTCTTTCTCAAAGGGAAAAGGAAGTAGATATTTAGTTTATAAAGTAAATAGGGTATATAAAGTGTCTGAATACTTTATATACCCTATTTACTATTTATACCTTTTGTCGTTCTATTTATTCATCGTTTGCTTCGCTTCAATGCTTAATGTGGCATGGGGCACGGCACGGAGACGGGCCTTATCAATCAGTTTACCGGTTACCCGGCAGATGCCATAAGTCTTGTTTTCAATACGCATCATGGCCTTTTCCAAATGGTCAATAAAAGTAATCTGGCGACTTGCCATCTGGCTTAATTGTTCTCTTTCCATACTTACGCTGCCGTCTTCCATGGTCATATAGCGGGCCTCATCCATATCCCCGCCTTCGTCTTTACGGGTGATAAGCCCCTGCAAATAGGCCAGTTCTTTTTTAGCGGCATCCAGTTTTTTCTGTATGATTTCCCTAAACTCCGCCAAGTCTCCATCAGAATACCTCATGGTCGGGCCTGAATATAAAGCGGTCATGGAGGCATCCAAAACTGATTTGGTAAACTCGGGTTCGTATTTCACTGAGCTCTTTGTGGTAGTTTTAGGTATCACCACTTTCACCGGTTTAGGCGGTTCCTTCTTAATAACAGGCTTCACCTTTTGTTTTATAGATACCAATGATTTGGGGTCAACAGTACCCGGTTTTCTTACAACAGGTTTAGCTGCAACTTCTGGTTTTACAACAGGTTTTACCGGGGCCTTGGCTGCAGGTTTTGCAACTGGCTTTTTGGCAATTGGTTTAGCTGGCTTTTTAGCCACTACCTTTTTGGGGGCGGGTTTTGTCTTTTTCACAGTTTTCTTTGCTACCGGTTTTTTGGGGGCAGCTTTTTTAGGGGCGGGTCTGGCGGCTTTTTTAGAAGCCTTTTTCCCCGCTTTTGACGGGGCATGCTTTTTTGTTGCCATACAATTACCCTTTTTTTGAAACAATCACATTTAGCGAAACATCGTTTATCTCAATCCTGATAGCCATCGGGACAGTTCCGTTCTGAATTTGTTCCCGATAGCTATCGGGAACAAATTCCAGCTTATCTGCCAGAATTTCGGCGCAAATATAGTCTTTAAACTGAGCCAAAGAATCTTTTAATCCGGCCACGGCCGAAGCTTTAACTTCTATCCTGTCTGTCAGTTCAAACCCGCTATCCTTCCGGATTTTCTGTATCCGGTTCACAAATTCCCGGGCATTGCCTTCAGATTCCAGTTCGGGGGTTACTGTTATATCCAGCGCAACGGTCAGGCTCCCTTTATTGGCCACCGTCCAACCCGGAATATCCTCGCTGCTGATCTCCACTTCGGCAATCTGTAATATTACAGGTTCGCCATCAACTGACAAATTATATTGACCCTCTTTTTCAAACAGGATGATGTCTTCCTGGGTGAATTGAGAAAGGGCGGTTGACACGGCCTTCATTTTTGGACCCAACTTCTTGCCCAGGGCCACAAAATTGGGCTTGATCTTTTTGCTGATAAAGGTATTGTCCGGGTTCAGGTATTCTATCTCCTTTACATTCACTTCAGCTTTTATCAGGTCTTCTACTTTTTGCAACTGCTCTTTCATGGAAGCATTCAGGACTGGTATCAATACCTTCTGCAAAGGCTGACGGACTTTTATGTTCACTTTCTTGCGAAGAGATAATATGAGTGAGGAAGCATCCTGAGCCAGTTGCATTCTTTCCTCGAGTGATTCATCAATGGCGCCCCTGCCCGAGAGGGTAGCCCCCCCGCCCCCCGCTGGGGGGTTCTCAGTTTCAGCTATATCTGGATATGTTACATGATGGACAGACTCAGCATTGTATCTTTTTGTAACTGCATTCAGGTTTTGGAAAATATAATCGCTAAAGAATGGTGAAATGGGTGCGATCAGCCTTGTAAGTGTTTCCAAACATTCATACAAAGTCTGATAAGCACATATCTTATCCTGTTCATATTCGCCTTTCCAGAATCTTCTTCTGCATAAACGCACATACCAGTTGCTCAGGTGTTCATCTACAAAATCCTCAATCACCCGACCGGCCTGTGTTGGTTCATAATCATCCATGTATTCATTCGCCTTTTTCACAACAGTATTCAATGAAGAAAGTATCCAGCGGTCAATTTCCGGTCTTTCTTTTACTGGAATGTATTCTTCTTTGAAAGCAAAGCCATCCACATTCGCATAGAGTGCAAAGAACTGATACGTATTATATAATGTACCAAAGAATTTGCGTTGCACTTCTTTAATGCCATCCAGGTCAAATTTCATATTATCCCATGGTGATGCATTGGTGATGAGGTACCACCTGGTGGCATCAGCGCCGAATGTTTCAATTGTTTTGAAAGGATCCACCACATTGCCGAGGCGCTTGCTCATCTTATTGCCGTTCTTGTCTAACACCAATCCATTTGATACGCAGGTCTTGTATGCGGCCCCCCCACCCCCCGCAGGGGGGATTTTAGAAGTCCATTCTGGTACATCTTTCAATTCTTTATCCAGGGATTCATAAATAAGGCAGCCAATAGCATGTAATGTATAAAACCAGCCACGGGTTTGGTCAACTCCTTCTGCTATAAAATCAGCAGGAAAGCTGTTCGCAAATGTTTCTTTATTCTCAAACGGGAAATGCCATTGAGCATAGGGCATGGCGCCGCTATCGAACCAAACATCGATCAGGTCGGGTACCCGTTTCATGGGTTTGCCGGATTTGCTTACCAATATGATGTCGTCGACATAAGGTTTATGTAAATCCAAAATGCCTTCATGCAAATAGTGCTTGTTTACATCGGCACCCAACACTTCATTTGCTTTTCTTATTCCGGCATTTAATTCCTCAATAGAACCAATGCAATTCTCTTCCTCACCGTCTTCTGTTTTCCATATCGGCAACGGTGTTCCCCAAAACCTTGACCGGCTCAGGTTCCAGTCCACCATATTCTCCAGCCAGTTGCCAAATCTTCCTTCTCCTGTCGACTTCGGTTTCCAGTTGATGGTCTTGTTCAATTCCACCATCCTGTCTTTGATGGCAGTGGTCTTGATGAACCATGCATCCAATGGATAATAAAGAATGGGCTTATCAGTTCTCCAGCAATGCGGGTAACTATGCTCGTATTTTTCGACTTTAAAAGCCCGGTTCTCTTTTTTAAGTTTAACTGCGATATCAACATTGACATCAACATAATCTTTCTGGTCTTTATAGTTCTTTACATAACGGTTGCTGAACTCACCCATACCATCAACAAATTTTCCCTCCCGGTCAACCATTGTCAGTATACCAATGCCGTATTTCTTGCCAACCTTATAGTCATCTGCACCAAATGCCGGGGCTGTATGAACGATACCGGTACCATCTTCGGTAGTAACGAAACTATCAACTAACACACGGAATGGTTTTGCTCCCGGAGTTAGTTCCTGAATTATTTTTAAAGAGTTGGCTTCGTAAGGAAGTAATTGCTCATATTCGCAGCCTTCAATATCTTTCCCGATAAACTCTGCTATTACTTCACAATAGCCAATTTTTCCATCATTTCCCGATTTAGTCAAATAGCCTCTCAATTTTTGTTCTTCATCCTTACTTCTATTATTCCCTTTCTCAACTAATTTGACAATATCACTGTCAAAAAAACGTTGACCTACATAAACAGATTTATCAATTGTTCCAATAGGAAAATATTTATTGTATAAATTTTTTGCAACTACTACACTGACAGGAATTAAAGTATAAGGGTTAATTGTTTTTACAAGCACATAATCAATATTAGGCCCAACTGTCAATCCTAAATTAGATGGCAATGTCCATGGTGTTGTCGTCCATGCAAGAAAAAACACTTTATCATTCAATGTTCCTTGTTCATTATTCAATATTGCTTTGAATAAAAATTCACTCTTCTCATTCCTTACTGCCTTAAACATCGCCACCGCACTCGTATCCTTCACATCTTTATACGTTCCCGGCTGGTTCAGTTCATGCGAACTCAACCCCGTTCCTGCT
This sequence comes from uncultured Chitinophaga sp., assembly GCA_964358155.1. GTDB lineage: Bacteria > Bacteroidota > Bacteroidia > Chitinophagales > Chitinophagaceae > JJ008. The sequence goes on along the minus strand of CAYHPA010000017.1, from coordinate 21,171 downwards.
GCAGGCGAATAAGGTTGAATGCTTACACTCTCATACAGCAGCCCCTTTTTATACAACTCACTCAGCAGCCACCAAACTGTTTCAATGTATTCGTTCTTGTAGGTGATGTAGGGATCATTCAGGTCAACCCAGTAACCCATCTTGCGGGTAATATCATCCCATTTGTCTTTATATCTTAATACCGCTTCACGGCATTTCTGGTTGTACTCCTCAACCGATATTTTTTTGCCGATATCTTCTTTGGTGATGCCGAGCTCTTTTTCTACTCCCAGTTCAATAGGCAGGCCATGTGTGTCCCATCCTCCTTTTCTTTTTACCTGGAAACCTTTCATGGTCTTGTAGCGGCAGACCAGGTCTTTCAATGTTCTTGAAATAACATGGTGGATGCCCGGCATACCATTGGCGCTGGGCGGGCCTTCATAAAAAACAAAAGGGGTGGCGCCTTCCCGGAGGGATACGCTTTTTTCAAACGCCTGCTTTTCAGACCACTGAGCCAGAATTTCCGCCTCAAAAGCGGGGAGGTTCAAGCCTGAAAATTCCCTGTATTTAGTGGATGTAGCCATTTTAAAATGGCTGCGAAGTTAAGAAAATAAACGGCGGTTTTGAACACTATACTTCGCAGTTATTCAACCGCTACCGGCTGAAACTAACTAAAGCTGTTTCGGATGGGTATTTAAAAAGATTCTTTACGTTACTACAATGTGTAAATGACAGTTTCTTACCTGGCAAGAGGATAAAGAAAATCAGTCATTTCTTTTATCGTCGTATCAATGTAGGGAAAACTCATACCCAGGTCGTGAACGTTTGAATTATAACCATACAAGGAAGTATAAATTCCCAGGTTTTTAGCCCTGGTATTGATAGCATGGCTTCCATAAGAACCATAACCCGGAACATTACAGGAAGAAGCGATATAGTCCCATGCAATACAGGGGTCACTGATAGACTGAATACATCCTACCGGAATATTTCCGGCATTTATCCATGTCGTATCACTTACCGCACCCCAAAGAGAATACACTGCTTTTACCGAAGCGTTGTTTCCATTTATATTCCCGTTTCCCTGCAATTCTATAACACTGGTTGGGTTCATATAGGCAGGTTGTTCCCCATAATCCATAAAAGCTGTTGCCAATACGGTGGCTCCACCGGCAGAACCACCCGATATGAATATTTTATTGATATCAGCTTTTACTGTGGTTGCATTTTGTTTGGTATACCGGATAAAAGATTTAAGGTCCTGAATGGCCCTTATCTGGGCCCGGCCTTTTGCAGCAGCAGAAGCGTCGGCAACACCAAGCCGGTAGTCAATCGAGGCGACAACATATCCCCGTTTTGCCAATTCATCACAGAAGTAGGGAATATTCTCCCCATCTCTTGTGCCGCCTACAAATCCACCACCATGCACATATATAATAATAGCACGGTTAGCGGAAAGGTCGCCGGCTGGTTGATACAAATCAGCTAATAATGTGGTTGGATTGCCTGAATAATCAGGCTGCACATCAAACTGTACCGTTGTTTTAGTAACAGATGAAAACAATTCATCCTTATATCGTTCGGCAGGGGCCGGGGTTTCCGGGTTATCGTTTTTCTGACAGGAGAACTGTACGGCTGCTATAAATGCAAGAAGAAAGGGAGTGGATTTTATCACTGGGTTAATGTTTGGCTCCTCAGACTTTGGCAGAACCACGGGGTTTAATCAGACCATTTGCAATGCGCCTATATCTTTCCGTTATTTTTTTAAAAACAGCCGAAAAGTGATATACGATAAAAAACTCGCTTGCGGAAGGTTCTTCAGTTTTATCCGGCTTCGGCAGTTAATGAGTTCCCGTTATCGCTTTCCGATCATGACCGATGAACCGGTTGATTTCGGCGCTTATTTTATCATTGATCTCCGCATCGGTTACTTTTTTGGCCAGGTAATCTTTGCCAAGTTCTATTAAATATTCATGCAGGAACTTGTCATTAATCTTGTTCTTTAAAGAAATACTGTCGTGAGTGGCGATATAACCGGCCCATATATTGCGAACCTTACCCCAATAGGTATAATTTTTTTTCCAGTATTCTTTGGCAGCCTCACATTCTTTTTCAGGTATTCTTTTGTAGCTGTTCAATCCTTTTTCCTCCACCAACAACTTATCTGCCCCATGACTACGGATTATTTTCTGGTTATCCTGCTCATGCAAATATCCGCTGTCGGTAATGTTGAGCCGGTTAGTTCGCTTTAAAATATTGTAATCATTGCGAACAGAATATTCCCTTCTTGGCAGTGGCGCATCGGTGGTATTTTGCCAGATGATCTTTCCATCCAGGTTTACAAACTGGCTGAAGCCCTGGTAACGGGGTTCATCGGCCACTTCCCAAACGGTCTGTGTCCATTTTCCTTTTACCTGTTCAACTGGTACAGTTTCTTTTACCCATGTCCTGTCCCCTTTGTATTTCCAGATAACGGGGTTCTCATAACTCCATTCTTCCCGCCAATGTTTTACAACAGTATTGACACCAACTACCAGCAAATGCTGTATCACTATTTTTTTATCGCTTATTTCAATTGGTAATGCCAGTTCCGCAGTACCGCCGGTTTCTTCCCGATCGTGGTATTTATAATTTGGGTCAGGCGAAAATGTCTCTGCATATTTAAAATTCACTTCAAAGCAGCCACACAGTTTGTCAATTGCCTTTTTGTCCTCAGGCTTTTGTGCCATTACAGATAAACTCAATGCCAGTACTGTTACTAATCCGGTTATTTTCCTCATTCCTTTTCAATTTGCTGCGAAGGAACGATAGCAAAATGCATATAGCTTACGGAATCAGAAAACAGGTTTACGCAAAAAGAAAAAGCTTTTTACAAGGAACAAGGTTCAGGGTACAAGGTACAAGAGTGTACGATAATTGAAGATTGTCTCAACTTATCAGAACTTGCTGCCTTGTACCTTGTGCCTTATATTATTTATGGTATCAGGTCGTATTGAAACCTCGGCTTGCCCCTTGTGCCGCCATCGCTTCCCACTCCCATACTCAGGCATTTAAATTTATAATAATTGCCCTGTGCATCTTTAATCAGATAGAAGCGATCCAATCTTGCACCGGTTGCCGGTTGTGTGCTTCTCCAACTGCTGCCGATCGTCCAGCGACCCGTAACTAATGTTGTTGCATTCACACTGTCTTTATTGAAAGCCGAGTAGGCAGCCGCTGCAGTGGCAGCATCAGCGTAAATTTTTTCCTTAACCTGCACATTAGAGAGATGATTCACTGCTATCATATCAGAAAAATTATACGGAACGAGACCAGTGCCAAAATTTGTCTGAAAAAGCGAATAGCCCCATACCAGATCCCATTTTGCCTTTTCGGGTTGGCCGGCGCTTATTACGCCATTTTCAAATGACAGCAGTTTAAAATGATAACTATTGTCTTTGGAAATCTGTACTGTCTGAAAAGTAGCAGCAGTAATCCTTGCGTACTGCAATGTATAACCAGTTCCTGCATTTCTCAGCACTCTTATTTTCATCCATGGCCTTGCCGCTGTGCTGCCACCGGTGCCCCGGTTGATGATGATTACTTTATTATTTGCATCGGTAGCTGATACTTCAGGAATAACTGTATTTGTTACCGAACCGGCGATGTCGTCAAAATAAGCCATGTCAGATGGAGCCGGACTTATTTGATTTACTGACAGCGTAAGACCGATCGTATCAGCAGCGCCAACAGCAATAAGATCATTTTGGGCCAGCACTTTGGCACCGGCGCTGGTGGTATTATTCAGTATCACACGGAAATCGGAACCGCAGTAAAAACCAAGGTCCCAGCTTGCCCTTGTTACAGCCGTTGCCTGGTTGGTGCTCAAATCAAGGTAAACGGAATTTCCCGCTGCACTTCCGGCTTCAGTACCGGCAAGTCCATTGAGCTCTACCTGTGAGCCGGATGAAGGGGGAACAATGATGACAGGGTCTTTATCTTTTTTACAGGAAACAAATGCAATTGCCACTATAATTGTTGTTGCTAATATGCTTTTCAGTTGATTCATAGTTTTTCTTTTTAAATTATTGTTTCAATTTTTACTATATGGTTCAGGCCGCTTTAGCGTCCCGATCCCATTGGTTTTACTTTTTATTCCATTGAAAATTCAGTCCGAAAAAATAAGAACGGCCATAGTTGATGGCCAATGCTCCTCCTGAGTTGTGAATCCCGCCTGTCTGCGCTGTATTGTTCACATTGGTTACATCAAAAAGATTTTTGATCCCTCCACTGACCGTGATGAGTTTGTTGAGAGAAGTGCTGACAGTAACATCGGCAAGATGAAAGGCATCCGTTTTTGACAAATAAATTATTTCCTGACCGGTATTGTTTGTACCAAAGCCAAAGGAGGGCTTGTTGCCGGTGTATTTATAAAACAATGCCAGTTTTGTTTGTATCTTATCCAGGCTGTATGTAATGCCGGAACTGATCTCCGGTGTCCACAGAAAATCCCGGCTGTCTTCCTTAATGTAGCCCTTATCCTCATAAAGGCTGTTATAAAAACCGATATAAGAAAAGCCAAGGGTGGCTTCTAACTTCTTCCATGTGAGGCTGCCTTCCCATGTGGCCCCGGCAGATTTTGACTGCAACACATTGAAATAACTGTAAACCGCATTGCCATTGACATTCTTTGATGCCAGGTCGATCTGGTTGCTAAAAACATTATAAAAAAGTGCAAGTGCTGACCCAAAGCGTATGTCGTTTTTTTTAACCGGCGTCCAGTTAAGTGACCCATTAAAACTGTTGGAATGTTCTGCTTTCAGGTCAGGATTGCCTTCAATATCATGATTGGCATCATGAAAAGAAAAATACAACTCCCGCAAAGCCGGGGAACGAAAACCATAGGCATACGCCAGGCGCAGGTCGAGGGTTTTGCTTAACCTGAATTTTGTGTTTACTGAAGGGATTACCGGCGGTGCGTCGTACACAGAGTTTTTGATAACCCGTAACCCAGGGCGGATATTTATTTTATCCGTGGGTTTTAGTTCTGCCGAAATAAAAAAAGCATAATCCGTAATGGAGGGGCTTCCGTTAATCCTTTCTCCGCTTGCTTTTTCATAATTGATATCAATACCCGGCTGCAAGGAAATTTTCTTAGAAATATCATAGCCTGCTGTATTTCTGAAAACAAAATTTTTGAATTTTGATACATCCTGGTCACCGGTATTCGTAGTCAGTTCTTCCTTTCCTGTCTGGAAATCATGTTTCAGCGTTTTTGTTTCCCGGCTATAGTCCGTAAAAGCAACAACGGTTGACAAACGGAGCCGGTTATTGATACGCCATTGGTTTTGCAACTGGTGCAGGTAACGGTTCGTAGTATAATATTTATCAACGGCCTGGTAAGTATTCATATTAATGAATCCCCTGTCAGCTATTTCTTCATTCAATCCGTCCAGGCGATAATACAGGTCAGTAGCATCATTGCGATAACCTATCCTCACATTACCCAGCCATTGCTCCTTAGGCCTCCAGCTTTTATCCCTGCCATATTCATCGCCGCCAAAACCGGTAAAATCATTATGCGACCCGCCCGCCAGGAAATTCCAGTTCTTTTTTGCATTGCTGATACTGATGCTTTGCAAATGATTTCCTTTATAGCTGAAAGGATGATATTCACTCCCCGCTGTTTCTTCCTGTACTTTTGCATTTACCAAAAACGAATTGGCAACAGGTCTTTTGGTAATAATATTAATAACACCAGCCAGTGCATCTGATCCATAGGAAACAGACATCGGGCCTTCCACAATTTCAATCCGGTCAATACTATTCACATCCACCTGGTTCAGGCTTTCACGGGTATCGCCCCGATCCACCATTGGAACGCCGTCCAATAATATTTTCACATTACGGCCACCCATTCCCATCAGGGAAACATTAGTTGTACCCAAGGTATTATCGTTGGAGAAACGAAAACCGAGCTGGTTATTTAGCACCTGCTGCACATTGCTGGCGCCGCTCAGGCGGATGCGTTCATTGCTCACTACACGAACCTGATAAACGGAATTTTTTGCGGATTGCGGCCGGTACTGGCCGGTAATAACAACTGCGCCTAATTCTTTTGGCTTCGTACTGTCTTCCTGGGCAAGCAAGCTGCCGGATAACATAAGCGCCATTACTGCTGAATAGATTTTTTCCATGATTTTTAAATTGCGGGCAAATATTATTCAGCAATCATTCTGATTTATCATGCAGTTGTCATGAAATAAGATTGAAATTTATTTTACAAAAAAATGACTGCGTTTTGCTGATTTATCATCCGGTCATATGACCTGGATCATGCTAAATAAAAAAGCTGCCCGTTAATCAGCAGCTTTGGAAAAGATCACAAAAAATTCTTCTACAACTTTGCTCCCACACTCATAAAAAATGTCCTCCCATCGCCGGGCAATGCACCGGGGCCAGGATACCCTCCCGCTCGGCGGCTAAAATATCTTTCATCAAACAGGTTGTTGATACCGGCTTTGATGTTCAGCCCTTTTGAAAATTTATATGTTGCGGTGATATCTGTTATTGAATAAGCGGGAATCAATCCATTGTTTCCATTGGCGGCAGCCGCAATGGTATTGTTTGCATCGCTGAATGTTTTATCAACATAGCTTAACTGGACAGTCAGCAGCATTCCTTTATACCCTCCGGTAATGCCGCCACGGAAAATATGTTCCGGTGCATTCTCCACTTTCTTTCCTTTGGTGCTGGCATCCTTATGGTTGGCGCTGTAGCGGGCATCGGTATACCCATACGAACCAAACAAAATCAAATCAGCTTTTTTTGATTTTGTAAAAGCACGGACAGGATTGAACTCGATATAGCTTTCAATGCCCTTACTTGTGCTGTTGCCGACATTGGTAATTAACCGGTAAGACGGAGTACCGCTTACAGTAATAGTACCAATGCGGTTATTGTATTGCAGGTAATAGCCACTTACATCAAACTGCAACCAGTCTTTTACTTTACCACGGTAACCGAAATCAATATTGTACCCTTTTGCATCTTTCAGATCAGGATCCACTACGTCGGTAGTAGGCGGCGCCTGCAGGTTGGCAAACTGGATGGGACGATAAGCCTGGGTGATGTTTGCGTAAAATTCTGTTTTGGTTGTGATGTGATATTCTGCCCCGATACCGGCCAGCAAAAAACTTCTGCTGCGGGTAATCTGCTGTAATAAAATTTCGGCGCCGCTGCTGTTGTAGCCGTTTCTTCCGGAAGCGGCACCTTCGAGCCACTCATATCGTAAGCCTGGAATAATGATAAGCTTCTTCTTTATGTGAAAAATGTTTTCTGCAAATACGGCTGCATTTCTTGAATCAAATTCAATGTCCCTTGGATAATTGCCAATAACGGTGACATCATAATTTATTCCGGTTGTTCCCTTGCCATCCGCTTTTCGGTGCGTGGTGCCGGTGTACAGCCGGATGCCGCCGGAAAAAGTATTTTCCATTTTACCTAAACGATAACTGGTAATGATGCGGCTCTCCAGTCCATAGTTCCTGTATTTGTCAATCTGCACTGTACGGTTAGTATAATCCAGCGTAGCGGGATTGATGCTGTCCTTAACTGTAATTGACTGCAGATAGCCCACACTGTTTCTGTCGCCGATGGTAGCAAAGAGCTTGGTATTCCATTTTGTATTTTCGCTGATCTGGTAATTGATAATGATAGCCGGTGTTGTCCATTTGATGTCAAACCAGTTGCGGTGGCGGAAACTTTCTTGTGCATCAGATTGTATCTGCGCATCCGACAACCCACCCGGCTGCTGGCTGCGGATGTGTGAGCGCATCAGTTCTGCAGACAATGAAAACTTCGGGGTGAAATAATAAGTAACAGTTCCAAAACCTGCATTAGTGAAATACCGGCTGTTGGATCTCCACCCCTCCCCGTTGCGATGATCAAAAAATGTGTAATAATGCAGTTTATCCGTTTTACCGCCAATCGCATTGTATGTATTGAACAATCCATTGCTGCCAACGGTCTGTTGCGTTTCGAACTCAAAAGGCTTCTTTATTTCACTTCCGTTTCTTAAGATATAATTTACAAGCCCGCCAAACTGCGGCCCGTATTGCAGTGAACCTTGTCCTCTCACAATTTCTATCCGTTGCACTGCCTGCAATTGCGGATTGTAATAAGCCTCCGGATAGCCGAAAGGATCAGCGGCAATATCATAACCATTCTGCCGGATATTGAATTCCCAGCTCCGGTTGGGGCTTAGCCCTCTCGCAGCAATCCCGATCTGGATACCGCTGGGATCGCTTTCCCATACATGAATGCCCGGAACCTTGGCAAGTACCTGGCGCATAGTATTTGTAACCACATTCCCCTGCACATTATCCAGCACTATCAATGCGTTCTTTTTACCTGCATATATACTGGTGCCAACTATTTCCGGCATTTGCTGGTAATCGCTTTTGCTGTAGCGGCCAACCATCGTTATATCCGGCAGATACTTATGTGCGGGGCTTGTGGAATCATCATGAAATATATTTCCCGGCTTCGACTGAGCTAAAACTGAATTAGTGAATAGGCTGGCAAAAAAGAGGCTTAAAAAAATTTTCATCATAGTATTGATTTTCGGTGCAAATGTCTGCCTGTAAAATTTTCAGGCCTTACGGTTAAAGAAAAAGAGTTTACGAAAGTGGAAAAGACTGCTGTATTTCCGGCTGATCCGAATCATGTTTGGCTATGATTTATAAAAACGTATTTTCAGCAAAAGTTTGCATATGAAATTTTTCGCTGCCCTAAGTGCGCTGCTGTTGATATTGCCCTGTTACTCACAGGAAAATATGGAAAGCCGGTATAAGATTTTTGACACAAGAACAAAGCAGATTATTTCCATTGATAAAATCGTTGCAGACATGGCCGATGCCGATGTGTTGTTTTTCGGCGAAGAGCACAATGACAGCGCTGGTCATTATATGGAGGCAGCAATTTTCAAAGCGCTGCATCAAAAATTTGGCGATAAGCTGGCTCTCAGCCTTGAAATGTTTGAAACCGACAATCAGGTTGCGCTGAATGATTACCTGGCCGGTTTCATTCCCGAAGACCGCTTTTCCAAAGATGTAAGGCTATGGAGCAATTACCGGGATTACCGACCGATGATTGAATATGCAAAACAAAACAAGTTGCATGTCATTGCCGCTAACCCGCCCCGGCGTTATGTGAGTATGGCGAGCCGCAGGGGCATGAAATCGCTTGACAGTTTATCAAAAGAATCAAAAATGTTTTTACCGCCATTACCTTATGACACACTTACGGGGAGATACCGGGAAAAATTCTTTGACATAATGAAAGGCAGCCCTGGCGGGGATAATCCAAAAGTCTATCACAGCCAGAGCCTTTGGGATGCGGGGATGAGCTACAGCATATATAAATACTGGAGAAAGAATAAAGAAAAAAAAATATTTCATTGCGTGGGCCGCTTTCATTGCGACGAAAAGCTGGGTTCACTGGCTCAATTACAAAAAAGAAAACCGGGATTAAAAATTCTGAACATCAGCAGTTTCAGCGATGCATCGTTTTCCAATCCCGATCCGATGGCTATCGGATGGGAGAAGTTCACTCATCTCGGAGATTATATCATCCTTACTGACCCGAACCTGAAAAAGACCTATTAATGTTCATGTCCCTCTGTATTGGTCATCTTTGCTGATACAAAGAAGGCGCCCTTCACAACAATTTTTGCATCTTTCGGAATTTCCTTTATCAAAGTAATTTCTGTATAGCCAACATCTGTTTTACCCTTTGCTACGGGTATCCGTTCAAAAGTTTTTCCTTCTTCTTGCTTTTCGTCTTCTTTATGTTCCTGAGTGTCTTTGGAGTTTTTTTGTACGCTGTCTTTGCCTTCAGCTTTGTGTTCATCTTCTGTATGGCCTTCAATAAGTACAAATATATAATCCTGTCCATCCACTGCTACGATAGCCTCACTCGGTACAGCAGGTACGGTAGTTTGTTCTAAGCTAATAACCGCTGTCACATTCATCCCGTCAATCAACCCTGCTTTATCACCCTGTACTTTAGCGTGAACTGTTACGGCTTTACTTTCCCCTTCAAAAGATGAACCCAGCGAATACACCTGTGCGTCATATTCTTTGCCGGGGTTGTTGGTAATAGTAAAGTGAATAGTCTGATTATTTTTCAGCTTAGGCAGGTCTTTTTCGTAAACAAACAGATCAAGATGCAACTGGTTGTTATCAACTATTTCGGCAACGGTAGTTGTTACATCTACATAACTGCCCATTTTCACATTTACATTACTTACTACGCCATTGATAGGGCTGGTTACTGCAAGCACTGAAATCAACTTGCCATTGGAAATCCTTTCGGGGTTAATTCCCATCAGTTGTATCTGCTGGGCCAGGGTTGATTTCAATGTGCGCAAGGTTCTCAGCTCCGTTTCTGCTGACTGCAGATTTTTCAAGGCCCCGGCATTCCCTTCATTCAATTCTTTTTGACGTTTTACTTCCAGCTCGGCAAAAGTGATTTTTGCATTAACACTCAGGTACTGGCTTTGGGCCTGTATAAATTCCGGATTAGCAATGGTAGCAATGGTTTGCCCCTTCCTTACAATATTACCCGGCTGAACCAGTAAGGATTTTATAACCCCGCTGTATACTGAATTTACATTGGCCTGACTTTGGTTCGGAACTCTCAGTACCCCGCTTGCTTTTACTGATGCGGTTAATTGTTTTTGCTCAATAACACCAAATTCAATTCCTATACTTTTTATCTGATCTTCAGTAAGTGTAGCAATGTTAGGGTTTTCATGCTCGTCTGTATGACCTTCTTCTGTTTTGGCTTCCCCGGAATTTTCCGTTTCTGCGCTGCTGCTTTTGCCTCCACAGGAAACAACAAAGACAAGGCTGGCGAAAATAATTATTGCAATTAAAAACTTCTTCATCTTACTTATTTTATTGATTGATATAATAATTGTACTGAATTACCGATTGATTATAAATATTCAGGTTCTCCAGGTAGTTTTTTTGAATTTCAATGGCCTGAGTAAAAAACTGTGACAGTTCGGCAAAGCTGATCTCCCCTGCACGATAAGCCAGTGATGATGCTTTAATGATTTCAGCGGCCTGCTTCAATCCCGCTGATTCGTAAAAACTCAGCATACTTCTGTTTCTTTCTACTTCCTGTTGCATTTGCATCAGCCGTGTACTCAACAGCTGTTTACTATAATCATATTGCTTTTGCTGTACTGACATTTCTGCCTGGGCTACTTTTATTTTATTACGATAAGCACTGGTTCCAAATAAAGGAAAGGCAGCTGATACCGAAAATCCGGTGAACGGATCTTTTGCGCCCCATAGTCGCTGGTTGAAGAAACGTCCTGAAAACTCCGGCTTGTTTTCATTTTTAATAACAGCAATGCCCGCATTGGCAATATTGATGTTTTGTGACTGCAAAACCAATACAGGATGAAGGCTGTCATTTGCAACGCCTGGCATTGCCAGTTTTTCCAACGGCAGCAGCAGCGGCAACAGTGCTTCATCCGTGTTGAGCAACTGCATCATTACCCGCTGCTGAATTTGTACATCAATCCGGACTTGCTGCAGCATTGCCTGCAGTTCTTTCATTCTCACATTGGCAGAGATACTGTCCAACCCCGGGCTGTCACCTGTTTTTACTTTTAGTATGGCCGCATCGCTCAATGATTTGTAAATACTATCCAGGCGATGATACAATTGCTGCTTATCCTGCAAATACCAGAGCTGGTAATAAATAGTACGAACATCTTTTTTTATATCTGCATCAATAGCTGCAGTATTGGCCTGATAGTATTTCAATTGCTCTGTGTACAGGTTTTTTTGCGCTTTGTACAACCCCGGCCATGCAATGCTTTGTGATACACCAATTTTCAGAATCCCTTTATCATCACTGGGGCGGATATCTTCGTTTTCTGCAAAGAATCCCGTTTTAGGAAGGGCAGTTGCTGTATTGATTTGTGCTTTACCCATTTCTATCTGCTGCTTATTTACATCATACAACAGATTTTTTTTAGCCAATTTAATTACTTCACTGACAGGTAAGCGCCGGGCAGGTTGTTGCTGAGCCTGTAAACTATTTGCTGATGTCAGCAAAATAATTACAGTCGTGATTGTTGCCGCAGGTTTTATTTTCACTTTTAGCTTTTTTGAAAAAATGATGTACAGGCATGGAAGCACCACCAGTGTTAATAAGGTTGCCGTGATCAATCCTCCGATTACGACCGTTGCCAACGGCTTTTGTACTTCGGCGCCGGCGCCACTTGACAAGGCCATCGGAATAAATCCAAGAGCTGCTACAGAGGCTGTCATCAAAACAGGCCGCAGCCTCATCCTGGTTCCTTCCTTCACTCTCTGTATAATGTCTTTCACACCATCCTTTTCCAATTGGTTGAAAGTGCTTATCAGAACAATCCCGTTTAAAACGGCCACGCCAAACAAGGCAATAAACCCTACTCCTGCTGAAATGCTGAAAGGCATTCCTCTTACCAGTAATGCAAATACGCCCCCGATAGCACTCATAGGAATGGCAGTAAAAATTAATGACGCATCCTTTACGGAATTAAACGTAAGATAGAGCAAGAAGAAAATAAGTAACAAAGCCAGCGGCACCACAATCATCAGCCGGGCAGTTGCTTTTTGCAGATTTTCAAACGTACCCCCGTAGGTGTAATAATAGCCAGTAGGTAGTTTTATTGTTGAATTCAATTTTTGCTGTGCCTCTTTTACCACACTGGCTACATCACGGCCGCTTACATTAAAGCTTATGTAAATCCTTCGCTTACCTGATTCCCGGCTTATTTGAGCCGGGCCCGTTTTAAATGAAACAGTCGCTACCTGCGATAAGGGAATTTGATTACCATCATTGAATGGCACAAATAAATCACTTACATCATCAAGGTTTGTACGGTGAGCACTGTCCAGTCGCAATACCAGATCAAACTTCCTTTCGTTTTCAAACACAACGCCTGCCTCTTCACCTGCAAACGCAGTACTGATAACATGGTTGATATCCTCAATATTCAAACCATACCCGGCAATTTTGGCCCTGTCGTATTCAATAGTAATCTGCGGCAGGCCATCTACCCGCTCCACCTGGGGTTGTGTGATGCCTTTTATAGGACCGATAACCTTAGCTACTTTATCAGCATAAGCAACCAGTGTATCTAAATTTTCGCCGAAGATTTTAATCGCCACATCCTGGCGTATCCCGGTCATCAGTTCATTGAACCGCATTTGAATAGGTTGGCTCGGTTCCGCAATCACTCCGGGAATGGTGGAGAGTTTATCCCTCATCATATCTGATAATACATAAAAATCTTTGGTGGTCTTCCACTGCTTTTTGGGTTTCAGTATCACCATTAAATCCGATGCTTCAGGCGGCATCGGGTCGGTAGCTATATCAGCTGCTCCTGTTTTGCCTACCACCATTTTCACTTCAGGAAATTTAAGCAGCATCCGCTCAGCCATCATTACCGTTTCTGTTGTTTGTGAAAGTGATGAACCCTGGGGCAATACAAACTCAATGGCATAATCCCCTTCTTCCAATGTGGGAATAAATTCACCTCCCATATTTTTAAAAACAACAACGGTTGCAATTAACAAGGCAGTGGCAATACTTATTATGGTATACCTTAATTTGATAGCCCTCTTCAACAGTGGTGCATAGCTACGTTGAAAGAAATCCATCATCCTGTCAGAAAAAGTCCTTTTATGCCTCATATTCTTAGAAAGAAACAAAGCACTCATCATCGGTATGTAAGTAAGTGAAAGCAATAAAGCACCCAGGATGGCAAACCCAACTGTTTGCGCCATAGGCCGGAACATTTTTCCTTCTACCCCTTGTAGTGACAATATGGGCAGGTAAACAATCAGGATAATGATTTGCCCGAATGCTGCAGAATTCATCATTTTCTTTGCACTGCCTTCTACGGCTTCATCCATTTGCGACTGTGAAAGTCTCCCTGTTAATTTTTTTGCGCCAAGAAAGTGCAGCGACGCTTCCACGATAATTACAGCCCCATCTACAATTAAACCAAAATCTATGGCACCCAGGCTCATCAGGTTGGCGCTTACTCCAAACAAATTCATTAAGGCCAATGCAAATAATAAAGAAAGAGGAATAGCAGAAGCGACAATCAATCCCGCCCGAAGATTTCCAAGAAATAATACCAATATTAATATGACAATCAATGCCCCTTCAATCAGGTTTATCTTTACTGTATTGATGGCACGGTCAATCAGGTTTGTACGATCTAAGAAGGCTTCAATCACTATGTCATCAGGTAGTGATTTTTTAACTGTTTTCATTCTTTCTTTTACCAGCTCTACTACAGATGCACTATTACCCCCTTTCATCATAAGCACAATGCCGCCTACCGCTTCCTTTTCTCCATTATATGTCATTGCTCCATAACGTGGTGGTGAGCCAAACCGCACCGAAGCTACATCCCGTATTAAAACAGGAATACCATTTTGCTGTTTTACTACAATCTGTTCAATATCTGCAAAGGATTTTACCAACCCTACACCACGAATAAAGTATGCATTGGGCTTTCTGTCAATATAAGCACCTCCTGTATTTTCATTGTTTTTTTCCAGCGCAGTAAATATTTCAGGGATAGTTACATTCATAGCTTTTAGCCGGTCAGGATCTACTGCCACTTCGTACTGCTTACTGATACCACCAAAACCAGTTACCTCGGCCACACCCGAAATGCCGGTTAATTGACGGCCCACTATCCAATCCTGCATGGTGCGCAGGTCCATGGCCGAGTATTTTGATTCGCTTCCTTTTTTTGGATGGATGACATACTGATATATTTCTCCAAGCCCTGTAGTAACAGGCCCCATTTCCGGAGAACCCATACCCTTAGGAATCTGTTCTTCAGCAGTCTTTAATTTTTCCGAAATAAGTTGCCTGGCAAAATAGATGTTTACATTTTCCTTGAATACTATTGTTATTACACTTAATCCAAAACGGGAAAAAGAACGCATCTCTTCAATACCCTGGATATTTGATAAAGACCTCTCTACCGGATAAGTAATAAATTGCTCCACTTCCTGTGCCGCCAGTGTAGGGGCACGGGTAATTACCTGCACCTGATTATTGGTAACGTCAGGCAACGCATCAACTGGCAATTTCGTAGCGCTCCACAAACCCCAGATGATGAGGGCCAGTGTCATTACCCCGATAATGAGTTTATTCTTTATACTGAACTGAATAATTTTATTAAGCATGGTATAACCTTACATAAATGAATAATATGCTTGTCTGTGAGAGATAAGCAATGAAACGAGAGAGAATAGAAAGATTATACTAATTGCGGCGGTTGCCAGATGGAATGAAAGTCGTAGGAACGAAAAGAAAAGATTAAACCGGCATATTTGGTTTCTGCCGGCATTATAACCTGAAGATTAAAAGTGATCGGTTCTGTTATACTTGTAGCACAAATACAGCCTTCGCAGCTAAAAAAAGGTGAGCAGTTTCCACAGCCATCCTGGTCCCTGCTATCATGACTTGCAGTCTGTGCTGATGCTGGTTTATCATCCGGGCAGTTGTCAAATGAACAACAAGGAACTAAGATCAGCGCCAGAATGTAAAGAGATAATATGGTGGAAATCAATTTCACCCCGGCAAAAATAGAAAACGGATATGGAAAAGCCTAATGAAAAAAGGAAAATTATCGCAACAATGGTTCATCCAATCAATCCGGCGATTTGTCTTTTTTCTTCCTGATCTGGAACACCCTTGACAGGTTAAACCCAAACCTCACATTTCCCTTTCCCCATTGCCCTGTTGTTTCCGTAATAAAGGCCCTCTCATTCATGCCGGTTGAGTTGGAAAAATGCAGTTGAAACACATGTCCGCCGGTTTCAATATCAAACCCAACAGATAATGGATTATAATAACCGCTGTCCGGCATGCCTATCAGCACATGAGAATAATCCCATGTAAAGGCAATCCTTTTTGACAACTTCAACCTTCCTCCTACTCCTATAGCATACATATTGTTGGGATCTGTTTCCAACGGCACCAGGTTCCGGTGAACCATTGTTGGCGCTACCTGCAGGGAAAATCCTTCACTGAATTTTCTGCCGATAATTGCCTGAAAATAATAAGCCAGCCGGGAGGTGAAGAAATTCTGGCGTTCCGGATCTGTCCATGGCAGCCCGTTCATCGTAATGCCCGAAACCAATGCAAAAGTTACCGGAGAACTCCACGGACCGGTAGACTGGCGGATCGGCGCATATTTAATAAATGCATCCAGTTCTTTTTTATAAGTGCTTCGGCCCACACCTGCCATCAGGTTCTGCAATATTCCGAAGTCGAAACTCATCCGCATACTGGCCTGATCAAGCCCAAAGAAATTTTTGTAGCCCTGGTCCAGCTGACCAAAGCGGTGCAGTATCCGGAAATCCATAGTGCCGGGATTCAGAAATTCCATAGAATGACTGTTGATCACTCTGGGGGATTTAAAAGCATATTTAATTCTTTCCTTTTGTGGCTTTTCATCGCCACCAACCAGTTTCAGCAGATCGGTGTCTTGCGCAAAAGAAGAAGTGCAGGCCAATACTATGAAAATGGCCGCCAATAGTTGTTTTGCTGATCTAATCATGGTGTACTTGATTTTTAATTTGTTTTTAATGGCTCGAGTGAACAGGAGACAGTAATCCGGGCTGTTTTGGAAACCTTATCAGCTACCAGGCCGGGAATAGAGATTTTAAAATCGGACAGTTTTACAGTGAACTCTGCCTCCACACTTATTTTTCCGTTTTGTATCACCAGTTTTCCGTCTGCTTCTACTTCTTTTGTTTCACCATGAATGGTGATATCTCCTTTTACTTTCGCTTTGTATGTTCCGTCTTTTGCATAGTTGATATCATCGTTGTCCTTGATCTTGCCTTTGAATTCTGCTTTGGGAAATTTGTTACTCTCCACATAGTTCTCATTAAAATGTTCTTCCATCAGCGCCCTTTCAAACTCAAATCCTTTCATGAGCATGGTAAACTGAATAGCTCCGGTCTTGGAGTCAATCACACAAATGGCGCTCCGGTTCATCGCTTCTACTTTTTCCGGTGATGACGGAGAGGTGGCATCAAAATTTATTTTACCGCTTTTGGTAAAATATTTTTGCCCAAAGCATAGTGAAGCGGTTATAACCGCAAGAATTGTTACAAAAAGTTTTTTCATGTTTGCCTTTTTAACTGTTTTAAATTATTTTTTTAAGTCGACCACAGCACGAACAAGAATGACATCGGAACCGAGCAATTCATCTTTATTAAAGCCGGAGCAAATACCTTTCACGGCTATCGGGTCTCCTTTTTTTATATTGGCGGCTTCATGGCTGTGCATACTGTCAATGCTGCAACGGACAGCAGATATGGACGATGTATCGCCCAGCGCAAGGGTATAAAGTCCTCTGTCATCTTTTTGCACTTCTTTTACAATACCTTCTACCCTGATAACCTGGTTCCAGAATTTTGTATTGGAGCCATGCTCATCTGCTTCAAACTCTTTGACAAGGCTTGCAGCCTGCAGCGAGTAGTCAGGTTTCAGCTTAGCCGTATCCTTGTGTGTCCGGTTATATTCCTTATAAATATAGATTGCTGCGGCGGCCAGTATCAGTAACAATGGCAGCACGACATACCGGATGATTTTTTTACGTTTCATGCCTGTAGTTTTTAATTATTGGGCATACCATTATCAATCCATTTCTTTATATCTGCAATCTGGCAACTGGTCATTTTAGACATGCCTTTGGGCATAGGGGAATAGCCCTGGGCATGACTGACTGACCCGTATAGCTTACCGTTTTGCCCGATTGCTTTATCGGTGGCATATGTTCCCATTGAAATTCCGCCAGAAGGGAAACTGCTGTTATGGCAACTGTAGCAGAACTGCTGAAACACCGGTACCACTTTCTGTGAATAAGAGGCGGTAGTGGTAGTATCAGTGCAGGGAGCATTGGAGACACCATACAGCAAATCTTCCTTGTCATAATAGCAGGAATTAATGGCAAACATGGTTACCAGCAGAAAGCCCACTAACAAAATCATTTTCATTTTCAAAAGATTTAATTATTTAATGCCCCGGCATTTACCCATTTCTGAATTTGCCGGATTTCACAATCTGATAATTTGCCTGAGTTCTTAGGCATGGGTGAATAACCCGGCAGATGTGCCACAGAGCCATATAACTTACCATTGAGCGCCACCACCCTTATGGCATTATAGGTTGATACATCTATATTACCACCAAGATTGGCGGGGTTATGACATCCGCTGCATTTGGCATCCATAATTGGTTTGACTGCCCCGCTGTAAGTAAATACGGCCGTGTCGCAGGCACCGATACAACTGTTGTTTTTTGCACCCTGGTTTATCCATTTCTGAATAAGTAATTTTTGTGCTGCTGTTAATGGCGGCATCGGCGGCGGCGGCATCCTGTCGCCATCCGTTTTTATTATCACTTTATACAGCTTGCTGCCCGCAGCATTTCCGGGCGACACATACCTCATAATATTTGAATAGCCAATGAGGTTAACACCATCGGCATGTGTCACATTATCATGACAGCCGCTCATGGTGCAACTGGAAGATATGATCGGCAATATGTCATTTACGAAATAAGCCGTGTCGGGGCTGCAGTTCGATGTAGCCTGCGGATTACCGGGGGAAGATGGCAATTCTTTAAGTATTTCATGCCTGCATGAATATATTATGAGCAGCAAGACTGCAAGTCCTGTTGCTATTACATAATTTTTTTTTCGCTTCATATGCTTGGTTTACCGTGTTACGGGATATTGTGTTTGTTACAGGATCAACCCATGACGGACACCCGGGTCTGCATGCATAGCTGCTATACATGCCACTGTTCAAACTTTCAGTTAATGATTAAATTCCAGAATGGAAAAAAGGCATCAGGCCCGCTTGGGGGGCTGAAAAATCAGGAGAACATGTTTGGAAGAAATGCCCGGTTGTAAACGGTCATTGTATTCGCTGGCCGAAGGAATGGGTAATTCAGCTACAGCAAAATCCTTTACCATCGGAGAATAAACAATACCCACTGTACTATGATCAGTATTGTGATAAGGAAGTTTTTTATCAAGGTCGTCATCGGCTGTTGTGCCATCATCCCCTGCATAGTGCATGGCAAGGAAATCAAAAAAACCAATGCTGGGATCTAAGCGCTGATGCTGAAAATAATGACGTATAAGTTGGGGCAATTTGAACAATTGTCCCACCTCCGTATTACCCATCAGGTGAATACTAATCAAAAATATAGCTAAGCCTTTGAACATCAGACCGGGTAAATATTCAAAAATAATGCCATGTGCTCTGTAACGAAAGTCACACAAAAATTATTGTTTTAAAACAAGTATGCAAGAGGACTTTGCCCCCGGAGGAATCCGGGCTATTGCTCGTAAACCTCCAATTGTTAGCGTAGTAATAGCTCACATGGCTTCAGGCCGGTATGCTTTTTAAAAGCTGTAGAGAAATGAGAAATGGAGGAATACCCCAGCAGGAGGGATACTTCTGTAACACTTAGCCCTTTTTCGTACAGCAGGTATTTGGCATGCTCCATCCGCTGGCTCTGGTAAAAGTCAAATACGGTACTGCCAAACATTTCCTTGAACCCTTTTTTCAGGTAACATTCATTAATGGCAACTTTGCGGCTGAGCTCTTTGATGGTGATAGGCTCACCGATATGCTGTATCAGCACTTCTCTTGCTTTGATGATCTTTTCCCTGTCGGCTTCATTAGCAAGGAACTTACAGTTGACGGTATCTATCTCTTTTTCACCCAGCATGCAATCGAGGCTGTAGAGCAGCAGCATCTGGGTTTGGGCGTTGATGAAAATATTCTCCAGTGTATCAGAATAACTGTGGTTCAGCAATGCTTCCAGTACCATTCTTGTTTTGCCGCACAACGGCAGGATTTTGGTAAAGGAGGACAGATGGTTAAAGTTGAGGATATCATCCGTCAGTGTATTATTACCCTTACGGGGTTTGATAAACTGCGATAACTGAACCGGTGAAAAACGGAAACTCACCACATCCACACTGTCCACCCTTTCCATACAGGTTTTAGAAGCGCTGAACTGGCACATATCACATTCAGTATCTTTTTTACGACAGTACACATTACCGCTCACACAGAATTTCAGCTCCAGGTAATTTTCTTTAGGCTCCGTTTTTTTATAATGATAGACCATCATGCCGGTATCTTCAATATTCCACTGAATATTGCGGTGATATCTTTTGATGCTATATTTTATTGAACCGGGTATTTGCTGTTGCTTTTCCTGCAGCAATACCAGTTGGTCCTGCATGGGTGCCTGTTTATAAGCTAATGATAATATATCGGGGGGTGAATACATTGCTATCCTGCAAATTTACAGTGTAAACATTGATTTTTTGCAACCCATTTGCTGCGAAATATCTGACTGCCTGACTTTTAACAATCTATCGTTAAAAAAAGTTCGGTTTTTACCCGTATCTGCTAACTTTGCCTGCCCCGTTACAAAAAATTAAGAAGAACGGGCCGGTCCCTAACCTACGGGTTAGTAATAAACTACATGATTCACCCGCATACATATATTCACCCGAATGCAAGACTGGCGACCAATGTAAAAATTGATCCATTCACTGTCATTCACCAGGATGTGGAGATTGGTGACGGAACCTGGATCGGCTCGAATGTTACCATCATGGAAGGTGCCCGGATCGGTAAGAACTGCCGCATATTTCCGGGAGCTGTTATTGCTGCTATTCCGCAAGACCTGAAGTTTCATGGAGAGTATTCCACCGTTGTGATTGGTGATAATACGACCATCCGTGAATTTGTAACGGTTAATCGTGGCACCGCTGACCGGGAGAAAACAGTGATCGGCAAAAACTGTCTCATCATGGCATATTCACATTTTGCACATGATTGTATTGTGGGTGATAACTGTATTGTAAGCAATAACACACAGGTGGCCGGGCATGTGATGATCGGCGAGTGGGTGATACTGGCAGGCATGTGTGCCGTACACCAGTTTGTAAAAATTGGCAGTCATTCGTTTGTTGCAGGCGGCTCGCTGGTTACCAAAGATGTTCCTCCTTATATAAAGGCCGGACGTACACCACTGAGCTATGCCGGAGTAAATTCTGTGGGCTTAAAAAGA
>CAYHPA010000016.1:0-27881 GCA_964358155.1 uncultured Chitinophaga sp. | reverse complement strand
AGTTCCCTTTGCCATAGAATATCCCGAAAACGAAATAACGATCACCGTGCCCAAAGCCGGCGACCGGAAGAAACTACTGGAACTCTCTGAAAAAAATGCCCGTCATTTTATAGAAGAGCTTGAAAACAAAGAACGGCTGCATGTAAACATAAAAAGCCCGGATAAGCTGAAACTACTGGAACAACTGCAACGGGATCTGCAACTTCCACAACTGCCTGTTCATATTGAATGTTTCGACAACTCAAATTTCCAGGGTAGTTATCCTGTTTCTGCAATGGTTTGTTTTAAGAACGGGGAACCAAGCAAAAAAGACTACCGGCATTTCAATATAAAGACCGTAAAAGGGATTAATGATTTTGCCTCGATGAAAGAAGCCATTTACCGTCGTTATAAAAGATTGGCAGAAGAAAAAGCCTCTTTCCCTCAATTGCTGATCATTGATGGCGGTAAGGGCCAGCTAAGCTCTGCAATAGAAGCTGTAACAGAACTTGGCCTTGAAGGGCAGATGACCCTGGTTGGTCTTGCCAAAAACGAAGAAGAGCTTTTTTTCAGCGGCGACTCTTCTTCACTGAAACTATCTTATAACAGTGACAGCCTGAAATTCATCCGTCGCATAAGAGATGAAGTGCATCGTTTCGGAATAGCTTTCCACCGGCAGAAAAGGAGCAAGGGCGCTTTTAGCAATGAACTGGAGCAAATTACAGGAATAGGAAAGACTACTGCTGATCTGTTGCTGAAAGAGTTTAAGTCGGTAAAGAAAATCAGAGAAGCCAGTGAAGAACAACTGATAAAACTGCTGGGAAAATCAAAAGCAAAGGTTATTACAGGCTACTTTGCAGAGTAAAAGATTGCTCACATTACCGGGGTCTGAGAACCTCCTCCCGGGGGCAGGGCTCCTCCTTCGCTAAAGCTTCGGAGGATAAGAAAAAAAAATGGGGCCCGGATAGAAATCCAGCCCCGTTTTTAAAATCCAATATCCTATGAAAAACCGAAACGAAAATACAACAATTATTCAACTTTCCTATAGGACTTTTACGATTTCCCAAACTTTTTTTATGCTTTCAGGCAGAAACTATTAGATAAAAAAAAGCCCCTCGTAAGGGGCTAATAAATGTATTTGAAAAGTAAATATTCTGGTACTAGTACGACCACAAATCCTGCTCAAAATTGAAGATCTTCTCTTTGATATTATCCCCCTCAAGTAAAGCAAGAATAGGGTCTTTTATATAGCTTCTTATGTTCTTGTTAGACGGATTATCCAAAGTTGATTTAACAAGATAACTGCTGAACATACGGCTCTCAAAAAGCTCCTCCCATGTCATACGGCTTTGTCCCATATTCTTTGGATTATAGACTTCATACCTGGCTAACAGGGGCCTCAGATCAGGATAATATACCCAAAACATCATAGTAGATCCTCGTTCTTTTCCATTTGGCAGATAAGCAATTTTGATAGGGGCTATGCCCAGAATCCTGCAGAACATCTTACTTGACTCACGGTCAAAAACCCATTCCTCCTTCAGCCTTATTTTAGAAACGCTTTTTGCATCAAAACTCGCCCTTGTTACAACACGGGCAATAATTTTATTTGGGTCATCAATATCAGTTTTGTTTACAGTATCTGCACTTCCTGCCGTCAATTGCTGGATTTCAGCCAGGCTCATCGGGGTTGTAAATCTTTCATCAGCAAAAGCTGTTACTTCTCCGGTATTGATTGCTTTCAACAGGATGTTGATGAACATCTGGCTTCCATTATCATCCATCGCCTCGTACTGGAAAATTTTATTGATTTTTTCCCGAAGATCAAGTTCCCTCCAAACCTTCTCTGCGAATAAGGCATCATCCCAGCGGAGATGTTCATATGGCAGGGGATTGCGCTTGGTAAGACTGCTCTTATCAAAAGCATGCTCATTGCGCAACGATTTTTTTACAACCGTATCACTCAAGCCGGATGAATCCACAATGATGGGGATATTGGCATATTGATCACATCCCGGAGTAACATTATTATTGTTCTGCTGCTGGTCATTACCAACAGGTTTTGTGGTATCACTCGGATTTGTTGTGGCCGGGTTACCGGTATTTTTCCTTCTGCCACTCCGTTGCGCATCAGCCGGCTGGGCTACAAATGCGGCAACCAACAGCAACAAACAACATTTAATAAAAGAGTTTTTCATTTGCCTCAAAGTTTATTTGATATAATAAACAAGTCCGGGAATCTTTCTGTTCTTACCATCAGGGCCTGTTGCCCGAATATTATCTATCGTAACAGTTCGGCCTGCTGTAAGTCCCTTGATAATACTTAACGCTTTTGGGCTCCAGGTATTGCCTTGGCAAGGCGCTTCCTGAATGTCACCGTTCTCATCATCTGCCGTGAGGGTAAAGCTGGTCACAGTGTATTGAAGCTTAAGCGGAAAGTCCTTGATAAAAGCACCTACCCCGGACTGAGCCCTGAACTGGCCTGCAGGCATATTTTCGTTACTCATTACGCCACCGACAGTTGCTACCGGATCGGGAATATTACGAACCCGGAAGGACTGACTTCCTACTACTTTACCATCCACCATAACATTTACCAGGCAGTTATCAGATTGCCCCGTAACATTGGCCACATACATGCCACCGCCTTTTTTGGTAATGGTACCGCATTGAATGGTTGCGGTAACCCTGTCATCTCCTGCGCCGCTGGCAGCGATAGATACCTGATTTGGCCAACCAACATACAATACGTTCATTTCGGGTAATCCGATAGATGTATTGGCAGAACCTACAGTGTATTGTACGTCGTACCTAACTGTTTCTTTCTTACCTGTTATCTGATTATCATAGGCGATTGTTACTGGAATTATGTGAGGGCCATTTGCTCCTGCAGGCAAGCTTAACCTTGCAAAACCAGAATCCGTTAAAGGAACAGATTGGTTGCCGATAGAAACTGAAGGTCTTGCAGCTTTACTGAATGCGCCAACACCTGCTTTAATTTCTATATTCTGACCCGGCATCAAATAGGTAGAATTCTGACCAACAATGGCAGCATAGGCATCAAATACCACTTTTACTTCCCCTACTTTTTTATGACACTCGGCGACAACTTTATTTTCAGCAGTTTTTATGTCATTTTGAAATTTGCTCAGGATAGTAAGGCCGGCCACGGTAGGCACCATATGGAAATAAGCAACATCCCATGCTTTGGTTTTTCCATCCCTTCCGGGAGGATTTGCAACATCCACAAAGGGTGTTGTAAAAGCACTGTCAAGTTCCGGATCGAGAGCCTTGATATCTTTTGAATACTGCTCCAACATCGCCTTTAGTTTATTTCCTTCCCCGTCTTTTACCATCAATCTTGTTACAACATCCAGGTTATCTTCTTTAAATGATTTAGCGGGATCAGCCGGGTTACCACCTGCTTTTGTTATAATCTGACCTTTCAGGTTTTCAATATAATCATATAGTTTTTTAGAAATTCCTGATACTTGCTGGGCAATGGGAGACCATTTTAAAGCTCTCTCCTTAGTGGCATCTTCTTTGGTTTTATCATCCAGCGATTTCAGAATAGTGGCTGTAGACTGGTCAACGGTAGCGTTTGTATTTTCCAGGCTTCGTCTTACTGTCTTAAAGGCATTGAGGATCTCCGATGATACGTTCAGCGCCAGCAGGGCTGTAAGCACCAGGTACATGATATTGATCATCTTTTGCCGCGGCTCCTTTGGTAGAGACATGAGTCTTTTCGGTTTTTATTTTTTGCAATAGTGACTTTCTAAATTCTCAAGGATACAGGTCGGTATTATACAGTTTGGTTTAGTTGCGACCCTGCATGGCTGTCAGCATATTTCCATAAATGCCGTTCAGGCGGCCTAAGTTGGTAGCCAGGTGACCGATCTGGTCCTGTACCTTCTTGGCATCTTCTGCGCTTTCAAGCATGGATGCTGATGTTTCAGAAAGTTTACCATAGAATGCATTCAGGGCTTTCAGGTGGTTATTGCTTTCCTGCAGTTCCAGCTCATAAATAGTGTTTAAAGAAGACAGGTTTTTGGTTAATACCTGTATCTGTTCATGAAAATTTCTTGCACCTTCGGTAGCCATATTAAATGCGCCTACAGAGCCGGCAGCGCTGGTGTAAGCATCTTTTACCTTATCCAATGTGCCGGTTACTTCTCTTGTCTTAGCTGCAAAATCGCTGGTAGCGTCAATTGTATCATTGATATTATTCATGCCGCCAACGGTAGTATTTAATTGTTTAAAGCCATCACCCAGTCGTTTCATGGTATCGGGGGTGATATCGGCTTCCATCAGCATTTTGTCCATGGCAGCAAAACCTTTTCTCGATTTTTCGCCGGCAATAGCGAACTGCTCTTCATCATGTGATGAATCTTTAATAGGAGGGTAAATTGCATATAAAACACCATAAGTTGCAAAGATTACTGTTTCAGTAGTTAAGCCGGTAAAAAGCCAAAAATCAGCGTCAGGCTGGTGAGTGATTTTTCTGAGTGCTCCCCAGATTACCAATGCTGCACCAAATGAAACGCCTACATCAACCCATTTTGCTACTTTAGAAGGAATTGCTGCTGCCATAACTCGGAATTTTTAGATTGTTTAGAAGTAATGAATGTTAATTAAAGAGTGGAAAAAAGAGAGGACAAATTTTTATGAATTGCCCTCTCTTAGTTTGTTACAAAATTATTTCAATTATTTGCTTTTGCTTTTACCTTTTCCTTTCAGTGGCGCAGCGGGTAAGTCGATTACACAGCGGAAGCCAATGTAAGATTTTGCAGAGTCCTGGTATTCGTAGGTGCTGGTTCCTGTCTGCAGGTAGTAACCCACATCCTTCCAGCTTCCGCCACGAATTATTTTACGCTTCATCAGGGGGGGATCGTCATCTTTTGCATTCCAGCGAACATCAGGGTTCATATCATGCTGGAAGTTGTTGCGGCCTTCGTAATAGATAGAAGAGGTCCACTCAGCCACATTTCCACTCATGCAATAAAGACCAAAATCGTTGGGCCAGTAGCCATCAGCACGAACGGTATAAAAACCTCCGTCCTCAGGATAGTTACCACGGCCCGGTTTGAAATTGGCCATCAGGCAACCTTTCTTATTACGGAGATAATAATTACCCCAGGGGAACATGGATTGGGAACGGCCACCGCGGGCTGCGTACTCCCATTGTGCCTCTGTAGGTAACCTGAAATCGGATTCCTGCACTCTCTTCTTGCTATCAAGGTAGGCATTCAGGTAATGTGTTCTCCACTCGCAGAAGGCGGTAGCCTGCTTCCAGCTAACTCCCACAACAGGGTAGTTGCCAAATGCAGGATGAGAGAAATATCTTTTTGTCATCGGCTCATTATAGGAATAAGCAAAGTCCCTGACCCAGCAAAGTGTGTCCGGGGCGATAGCTACATCTTTTTTTACGATGAATTTAGAACGGGGCTTCCCCTGGTTTTCTCTTTTAGCAGCTTCTTTGAGGTCAAATACTTCGGAATGAAAAACGAGCTTGGAAGCATCTATTTCTTTTTTGCCATTCAATCTGTCCTCGGGGGTGAGAATAATATCTGTGTTTGCAAGGTTTGTCTCAATGGTTTTAGGATCACCCCATTTGAATGTTTTCATTTTTGCCCAGTCAACATGCTCTTCACCATCAGCTCCCGCTTTAACGAATCCCATTTTACGGGCAGCCACAGAGTCACGAACCCACTGTACAAACTGACGATACTCGTTGTTGGTAATTTCGGTGGCATCCATCCAGAAGCCACTGATAGAGACTGAGCGGTTACGGGCACTGAATGCATAGGCAGGATCCTCATCACTGGGACCCATATGGAATGTACCCTGCGGCACATACACCATGCCCGGAGGCCTGGGCAGCGTATACTTGTTGCCCGGAGAAACTCCATGCACCTGGCCATCATTCGGCAAACTACCACCTTTGCCTTTGCCATTCTTTT
Source organism: uncultured Chitinophaga sp. (assembly GCA_964358155.1). Lineage (GTDB taxonomy): Bacteria > Bacteroidota > Bacteroidia > Chitinophagales > Chitinophagaceae > JJ008. The sequence continues at coordinate 21,942 of CAYHPA010000016.1, read as the reverse complement.
TTCCACCGAGTATGCCGCAACTGGCCAGCAACATCATGCAGGCGGCTGCGAAAACGGTGTAATAGAGGTTTTTCATTTTCATACACATACACTTAAAAGGTATTGGGCAAATATAATTATTTGAACTATTTGTAAGCACAACGTTAATATTTATTTTTTAGCAATCAAAGCACATTTTACGGGGTAAAAGTTCTAACGAGGGGTGTGCCGGTTTTATTGTACCAATTTGAAATTTATCCCCCCTTGGGAGCCTTGTTTATCAGGGAACTAAGTCCTTCTACAGAAACTACGGGGGGATAGCAGGAAAAATCCCTGCAAAGCCACAGTGATGGTGGATCGGTAGCTGGCTTTTTGTTCAGCAAAGGCCAAACGTCGTATTCCCGGAGGTCAGCGGAACCGATAATGACCCGGTGGGGTATATATTCGGCAAGCAATTCGGGCAATAATTTTTCAAAACCCGGGCCTGTAAGAACTATTTCATTAGTGCCGTAAGTCATTTCAAGCAGAAGGGCAGCCCAATTGCCAAAGGAAGTGGGGTATTTTACAATCGCCTTTCCCAATGCATTCACCATCCCATCTGCCCGGCCTTTCCATCCTTTAACCTGAGCGAGGATACACAGGTGGTAAAGATTATCTGCCATAACAGAGTTTCCGGATGGAACAGCCCCGTCATAATACTCCTTTTTCCGGATGATCACATCCTGCTGATTTTTTTCGGTATAGTAAAAAAAGTCAGGTGGATTGATGGCTACATTACTGGTTTCATCTGTTACAACAAATGTTTCTTCATTGAAATTAGCCATCACAAATTCCGTTAATTCGTTTGCCTTTTGCAGCCAGGAGATGTTTCCCGTTATTTCCTGTAAATGCCGGAGGGCCTCAATAAGAAATGCATAATCATCCAGGAATGCCGGAAATTTTGCTTCGTTGTTTTTCCAGGTATGATAAAATACAGGAAAGAATTCCCGTTTGAATTTTGCTTCCAGGAATTGCATATTTTCTATCGCCTGTTGCCGGTATTCTTCCTTGCCCGTTGCACTGAAAGCCTTGCTGCAGGCCGTGTTCATCAAAGCATTCCACCCAAGAATGATCTTGTCGTCGAGCAGCGGTCGTATCCTTTTACTTCTTTGCTCAAGCAGTATGTTTTTGCATTTTTCCAATGATTGCTTCAGCGATTCAACTTCAATTTCTTTTTGCGCAGCAAATGTTTTAACCGGTGTTTTTACCCTGAGAATATTTGTTTCTTCCCAGTTTCCTTTCTCTGTCACATCATAATATTCGCAAAAAAGAACAGCGTCTTCTCCAAGCAGTTCATCAACTTCTTTCCTGCTCCACACATAAAATTTCCCTTCCACTCCTTCGCTATCCGCATCCAGCGCCGAATAAAATCCTTTTTCCGGGTGGAGCATTTCCCGCTGAATAAACGCCATCGTTTCTTCAATCATCTCCTTGTATCGTTCTGTTTTCGTAAGCTGGTAGGCCTCACTAAGCACTGACACGAGCAAGGCATTATCATAAAGCATTTTTTCAAAATGAGGTGCCAGCCATTCATTATCGGTGGAGTAACGGGCAAAACCCCCGCCTAACTGATCGTAGATGCCTCCTTCAATCATTTTATCCAGGCTCAACAAAGCCTGCGACAAAGCCGTTTCTTCTTTAGTAATGTGATAATACCGGAGCAAATATTGAATGGAAAATGTTTGCGGAAACTTAGGGGCTTTGCCAAATCCGCCCCATTCTTTATCCGCAGATTTCATGATGTTCTCAAATATCTCTTTAGCATTTCCTGGAGAAAGAATTTGTTCCTTTTCTGATTTTTGGATGCTGAAAGAATTGGCTTTTAATAAATGGCTGGTCAGATTTTCCGCCTGTGCATCTATTTCATGCCGGCGTTCATTGAAAGCCTGTATCACCCCATTCAATGTTTCCTGCCATGAGGGACGGTTATAAGCCCTTTGCGGAGGAAAATAGGTTCCACCATAAAACGGCTTTGCTTCCGGGGTTAAAAATACATTAAGTGGCCAACCGCCGCTGCCTGTCATGGCCTGCACGGCATCCATGTAAATATGATCAAGATCGGGCCTTTCTTCCCGGTCAATTTTTATATTGATGAAGTGTTCATTCATGATGTTGGCAGTACCTTCATCCTCAAAACTTTCCCGCTCCATCACATGGCACCAGTGGCAGGCTGCATAACCAATGCTGACGAGTATTGGCTTATTCTCCTCCTTTGCCTTCAACAGCGCTTCATCGCCCCAGGGATACCAATTCACCGGATTGTGGGCATGCTGAAGCAAATAAGGGCTGGTTTCATGAATAAGATGATTGCTGTGTTTGGCCATAATAAAATACCCCAGCGAAGTTCGCTGAAAAAAGAAAAGGACACCGTATTAGTGTCCTTCATCTTGCGTAATAATAAATTATTTTTTCTTGCCGTTGGCTGACAGATAATGCTCTAATGCAGCCACCATGCTGGGCGCCTGGGGCTGTGGTGCTTTTATGGCCAGCTTCAGGCCGGCTTCTTCTACGGCTTTGAATGTATTGTTTCCAAAAGCCCCGATGATGGTGCCGTTTTGTTTGTATTTGGGAAGGTTGTCAAACAGGCTTTTTACACCGCTGGGAGTGAAGAAGCAAATGACATCATATTCTGTTTTCAGCAGTATTTCTTTTACATCGCTGCTCACACTCCGATACATGAATGCCAGTGTGAATTCGCAGCTATTTGTTTTTAGCCAGCTGACTATCTCATTATCCTGCTGGTTCTCCGAACACACATACAGGAATTTCTCGTTGCCCTTGTGCTTATTGATGACATCAAACATACTTTTATTGGTGCCATCGGCCCCATAAAAGACTTTGCGTTTGCGGTAGAGAATGAATTTCTGGAGGTAAAGTGCAACCGCTTCGGTAATGCAGAAATACTTGGTATCCTGCGAAACACTCACCTTCATCTCCTCACAAATCCGGAAGAAATGGTCGATAGCATTCCGGCTGGTAAAAATGACCCCTGTGTATTGCTGAATCTCTATCTTTTGTCTGCGAAAATCCCGGGCAGGTATGCCTTCCAACCGGATAAAAGGGTGAAAATCCATTTCCAGATTATACTTCCTTGAAAGTTCAAAGTATGGGGACTTATCACTTTCCGGTCTGGGTTGAGTAATCAGTATTTTTTGTATCGCTTTGGCCTGCACATCGGCCTTCGTAACCCCGGGTTTAGTCATTTTCTGTTCGGCTAAAGTTGGCGGCAAAGTTAAGCAGTAATCTTGAAAAACAACAGCAACCCTTTGTATAGCAGCAAAAGTGGAGCAATCTCAAAGGCGCAGAGGTATAAAAAGAAATGAAAAGGATTGACTTTGACTTGATTACGGATTCCAGCAAACGTTAAAATAATTCGGTAGGTCAAAAACCCTCCTGCCAGGCAAAGGGAAAGGATAAACGCCATGTCATACACAGAACCTGTGGTAAAGGCCAGCAGGATTATAAACGGTAATAAAAGAAGGGCCAACATTTTATTAACCACAAAAACTATAAAAATGTAATTGTTGGCCGCCTCCATCATATTAAAAAGCCAGCCGGCGAACTTCAAACCCAGGAATTTGACTAAGTAAATAGCAGAAAGCCCGATGCAACACCAGGCAAACTGTGCCCAGAATCCGCCGGAAATCTCCAGCCTGTAATGCTGCAAAAGAAATACACTGTATAATCCCCCGGTGATCACAAAAAAACCATTGAGCAGCATGGAGGGCAGCGGGGTTTGCATGAGTTGTTCTTTTATTTGCCGTTGCTTGAGTGTGGTTCGGAAGAAAAGCCGGAACAGGTCACTGAAGTATTTTGGAAAAGCCCTCTTCAAAATGGCATATCCGAGTAATATTAAAACAAGAAGATAAAACAGATATTCCTTCCCCTTTACCGTCCTTATATCAGAATGATAAGTAGCCGGCGCTTTTGCAAAACCAAAATAGGGATGCCTTTTCATGAGCTGCCATTGGAGGTTTTGCAGGGAAAAAGAAATATCAGGACTCCACCGCCAGCTATTGTCTTTGCGGGGTACCCTGGAAACAGAATCTTTCATCATCAATTGCTGCAAAGAATCTGCCTTTGCCGTTGTGTCTTTCTGAAGCAATGTATCAGCTACAGGAGTTACAACTGTATCAACCCCCGTTTGGGCAGATAAGGTAACAGCAAAAAATAAATGAAAAATTATAATGGTGATAATACGGCTCAAAAAAAATATTTGTGCTGCAAAAATATTGAAGTGTCCTCACCTAACCTCTCCTAAAGGAGAGGAACCGGGTACAGCCCTGCTTATTTAAAACCCCAAACGATGATGGTTAAAACTCATTTTTACCCGTTATATTAAGGATATGACGAATTAAAAATAGTTTATAAATCCAAAATGTATTTTGGATTGCCGCAGGTTGAATTTGGTGTCGTCTCTTTTCCCTACGGCCCAGGCAAGGTTGAATATCCCGGCCCTGGTTTCAAAGGCAAGGCCAAGGCCGGTACCAAAGTAAGTATGATTGATCTTGATATCCTGGCTGCTGTTTCTGCCCCATCCGGCATCCGCCAGCACATAGAAGTAAGAGTTCTGACCAACCAGGTAGCGATACTCTACCGTAGCAATGGCAAACTGGGAAACATACTGGCTTTCTTCATCAAAGCCCCTGAGCAATTTATAACCCCCTATCTGGAACAGTTCATTGCGAAAGATATTGCCGCTTTTAAAAAGCCCTGCATTGATGGCCGCCTTAATGGTGTTCCTTTGTGCATCCAATGGAAAATATTTTGCAGCAGATGCCCGTATGCGTAGCTGGTAGGTATTCAATTTCAGCGTATCGTACAGTTTTTCAAAATTGAAACCGGGGTCATTAGGATCTTTTAGTTCTGTTACCTGGTTGTTCTTCTTTATTTTTTTACTGCCAACAGTTGTCACAATATTGAATTCATGTCCTTTCCGGGGATTGTAACGGTAATTGGTAGTATTAAGCTCATAATCCAGCCCCACATTCCATGAACTCACATCCCCCACATCAGGCAGACGCCGGGTTTGCAGCAGCAGGGCGGTATTGATTCCCCCTTCACTAACGATGGTCTGAAAACGTTGAAGGAAAAGCTTACCTGCCTGGTTATTATTTAAAACATATTGTGCCCCCAACTGAAAATTTACATTCAGATAGCTGCTGTCTTTCCGAAGCATATCAAAAGAAAAATCAAGACCCACAGGCGATTGAAAGATATAAGGATGCTGGTAAAGCAGGTTAAGCCTTTGCGATTGCACCTGCAAGGCCTGAAAGTTAAGGCCGATTGTTTCACCACCCCCCAATGCATTTTTCAGGTTCAGGTTCCCTTCTCCGGTAATCAGCAGTTTTTTTGATGATAACTGGTCATTGTTGGGTAAGAAGCCAATAAGAATATTTATCTGACTGCTTTTCTTTTGCTTCAGGTAGAGATTTACTACAGAGCCGGTGCCAAGCATGGTAATATTGAAAGGCTGCTCCTGCTCCACATAAACAAGCTCACTTATTTTTTTATTAATGCGAAGTAATTTTCCCTTGCTGTAAATACTGCCGTTGGCAATATCAAGATAGCGCTGGAGGTAGCGGTTCGATATTTTTGCATTGCCATAGAGCCTGATGCTGTCAATCTTATAAAGCGGCCCTTTATTTACTTTCAATAATGCCGACACCATGTCTTTGTCCAGCACCAGGCTATCCAGGTAAACCTTAGCAAAAGGATACCCCGTATTTTCCAATTGGTTCAGCATTTTCTCCTGCAATGATTGCACCTGCGAAAAATCAAGCGGCTTATCAGTAAATATTCTTTCCCTCCAGCCAATGGCATCTAATAAAGGAGGTTCGATATACCTGGCATCCAGCTGCGCCCAGCGATAAAGCTCACCGATAAACAATACAATCCTTGCTGATTCAATATTGTACTGCAGACTGTCTATAGAAGATGTCACATATCCTTTTGTCTGGAGATACGCAGGTAGCTTGCCGATATATTCTTCACAATCGCTGCGGGAATTAAAACTTGTTTGCAACCCCGCCTTTGCTACAATAGAGGCAGAATCCTTGTCCACTCCTTTAATATGGAGGTCATATTTCTTTTGTGCTAAGGAAGGAATCTCCAGCAACAAGAGAACAAGCACCGATATTTGTAACCTGAATTTTTGCACCTCATTCCCTGTCCTTCTCCATTAATGGAGAAGGGAGAGTGGTACTAAATTATTCATTAAATCTTAAACGGCTTGGCCGGAATTTATATTCATATCCCATTTTGCAAGCAAGCTTGTCATTATTGCAATTTTCATTTTGCCACTTCGCTCCACTATAAAGATGAAATGACAAAGGCATTGGGCAGGGAAATTGAATTACAGAAAGAGTATTTGGCCCATGAAAAGATTGAAACCATCTACTTCGGTGGCGGCACACCTTCTTTAATGAGCATTGAAGACCTTGCAATGATCATTAATAAGATCAAAGCTGTCTTTTCAGTATTGCCAGAGGCAGAAATAACGCTTGAAGCAAATCCTGATGACATTACTGAAGAAAAACTACAGAGTTGGAAAGAGACTGGCATCAATCGCCTTAGTATCGGTATTCAGAGTTTCTTTAACGAAGACCTGCAATGGATGAACCGGGCACACAATGCCAGTCAGGCAGTTGAAAGTTTGCAGTTGGCAATAAAACACTTTGATAACCTTACTATTGACCTGATCTATGGAACCCCGCAACTGACCAATGAAAAATGGAAACAGAATGTTGATATTGCCATTGCATTGAATATACCCCATCTTTCCTGCTATGCATTGACGGTGGAACCAAAGACGCTACTGCACAAAATGATTCAGCAGCATAAAGCTGAAGATGTCAATCCTGAAAAACAATCAGAACAATTCTTATTACTGATGCAATGGCTGGGAGAAGCAGGTTATGAGCACTACGAGATATCCAACTTTGCCAAACCGGGTTGCAGAAGCCGTCATAATTCATCTTACTGGCAAGGAAAAAAATATTTAGGGATCGGGCCTTCGGGACATTCATTTAATGGTAACAGCCGTCAGTGGAATATCTCTAATAACAACACTTATATTGAATCAATCAATAACAGCACTGTTCCTTTTGAAAAAGAAGAGCTGACTCCCTTGCAAAAACTTAATGAATACATCATGACCTCCCTGAGTACGATGGAAGGAATCAGTTTTGAAACACTGGCCTTACAATTCGACATTCAACGAAACAACATAATTGGCAAAGCAAAAAAATTTGCCGAAGATGATCTTATCAAAATAGAAGCTGCGTCAATGATGCTGACACAAAAAGGGAAATTACTCGCAGACGGAATCGCAGCAGCCTTATTTTATTGATTCTTCTATCCGATCCAGGCAAAAAGGATATTTAGTACACATCCGACAGCAACCAACGAAGTAAGAATGAAACTAAACCATTGGATAGGGTGAGGTTTGGTACTGCCTTCTTTTCGGCCTTCCTGCCATTTATTAAATTCAAGCACATTTAAAACGATGGAAACTACTGCAGCCGAAAAGAAAAGGATCTGGAAAAACTTTATCATGGGTCATTTTTTATACCCGTGAAGTTAAAACTTTTGATGATTATGTTTCCAGTAATCATAAGCTTGTTTTCCGGCCAGGCAAAGCAGCATTATTAATATAGCTGCGGGGGCAAATCCGTGGTACGAAAGTGGCATAGGGTATGTTTTGCTTATCAGACCAATACCTGTTCTATCCGTTTAAATCCTTCGGAAGCTTTAACATCCTCCCAGAGTATTTTATAGACCGTTTCGGCTATCGGGATAGCTGCATCTATCGACTTATTTATAGTACAAATACACTTAGCCGCATTATAGCCTTCGGCTACCATGTTCATTTCCAGTTGGGCTTGCTTCACCGACCTGCCCTGGCCGATCATTTTACCAAAAGTCCGGTTGCGGCTGTAAAGGGAGTAGCAGGTTACCAGCAGGTCGCCCAGGTACACCGAAGCGGCATAGTTGGGGGTTTTACGATGTGTAACGGGATCTTCGCCATCATGCTCTCCTACCGTAATGTGTTCAACACCGAATTTTTTCAGGAAGCCGGCCATTTCATCAGCGGCATTGGCGATATAAACGCTTAAAAAATTGTCGCCATAATCAAGGCCATGGGCAATACCGGCACCGAGGGCATAAATGTTTTTCAAAACGGCAGCATACTGTACCCCCAATATATCATGATTGGTAATGGTGCTGATATAATGGGTGGTGAAATGAGAAGCTATCTCCGAGGCGGCCATAATATCAGTTCCCGAAAAAGTAAGATAGGAAAGCTTCTCTGACGCCACTTCTTCTGCATGACAGGGGCCCAGTACAGCAAAATAATTTTCAAGCGATATGTTGAACTGCTGCTGCAGATAGTAATTTAACAGTATATTTTTCTCCGGCAATAGCCCTTTAATAGCAGATACAACTTTTTTCCCCTTCCAGTCTTCGGGCTTTAAAGAAGAAAGACTTTCCTCCACATAAGCAGATGGAACAGCGATGATGAGTACATCTGAATTTTTTACTACTTCTGAAACGCTGGCTGATAAAGAAAGAAGAGAGATGTCAAATTTTACAGAACTTAAATAACCCCTGTTAAATCCTTTCTGTTGTATATGCTCAATGGCATCACTGGTTCGCAGCCACCAATTGATGGAATGTTTTCTGTCTGTCAGAATTTTTGCCAGGGCTGTTGCCCAACTGCCTCCGCCTATGATACCGAAACGCATGAGTTACGAGTTATGAATTTTGACTTAAGAGGCTTAAAATCTTAAAGGTCCTTAACAACTTAAATGCGGTCGTTCGTAGCTAACAGCTCACAACTCCTCTTCCTACTTCTCAAATAATTTATCTTTTGTCACCACTTTCACTTTCATCCCGTCTTTCAGCGTTTTGCTGACGGCGGTATATGGATCGGTCACCACCTCATCTCCTTCTTTTAATCCGCTCATTATTTCTATGTAATTGATGTCTTGTATGCCGGACGCTACAATTACTTTTCTTACTGTTCCGTTTTTTTGCATTACAAATACCACTTCCTCCAGTTCGTCGTCATCAGGAGCTTTTGACGCATCGGCCACATCATTGTCTTTGTTTTTTTCATCCTCTTTCTTTTTATCTGCCATGCTCTTGTCGCTTCCCTTCACCCTTGCATTTACAGCACCGATAGGAACGGCCAGCACATTGTCTGCTTTTCTGGTTTTGATATCCACCGTGGCATTCATACCGGGGCGGAAAGGAAATTTTTTATCGGTAAGATCGCTGTATGATTCCTTGACCAGCCTGATACGCACTTCGTATTCCGTTACGTCACCAGATACACTGCCAAAGGAAGTGCTCTTCTTTACACTGTTTGCAATATTGGTGATTACTCCTTTGAACTTCCTGTTGCTGTAAGCATCAACTGACACATCTACTGAATCACCGAGGTTGATCTTAATTATATCGTTTTCCCCCACATCAGCTCTTACTTCCAATGCGGACATATCAGCAATGGTCATCATTTCTGTACCCACACTGAAACTGTTACCCGTCACACTCTCTCCTTTCTTTATTTTCAAAGAAAGAACCGTACCGTCAAACGGCGCTTCCACCGCTGTCCGGTTATTAATACGGGCCAGCAACTGTCCTTTCATTACATTATCTCCCTCTGCAATTTTTAGTTCTGTAACCTGTCCTGAAAAATCGGGGCTTATCCTTGCTTCTGTCTCGGGATATATTTTACCATTGGCCGAAACCGATTCAATAATGGTTCTTTTCGCTGCTTTCTCTGTTACCACTTTCTCTGCGCCCCGTTTACCGTCAGCCATTTTCCGGAAAATAAATATTCCTGCCAGCAGTACTATAATTCCCACTATCCATTTCATTGACTTACTCATACTTTAAAAAATTTATTCGGGGCCGGGGCAAAATTAAATGAATTGGGTTCTTTTCTCTTCATTGCTGTCAAAAGATCAACTCATTTTTCTCAAAGCCTGTTCCAGGTCGCCAATCAGATATTCCGGCTCTTCCAGCCCCACATACATGCGGATATAGCGGTGCTCTTTATTATCAGGATCAAAATCACCCGGCGCAATACCTGCACATTTGGGAATCACAAGACTTTCATGCCCGCCCCAGCTAACGGCCATCATGATATGCTGCAACGATTCGCAGAACTTTACAATGCTTTCCATCTTGTCTGCTTTCAACACAAAAGTGAATAAGCCGCAAGCCCCTTTCATTTGTTCCTTCGCCAGTTCATATTGCGGAAAGCTTTCATCAAATGGGAAAATGACCGATTCAACTTTGTGATGTTGCTTCATATAGGTTACTACTTCCGCTGTTGACCTGGTAATTCGTTCAATTCTTGCAGGCAGGGTTCTTAATCCCCTTATCATCAGCCATGCGTTGAAAGGCTGGATGCCGCTGCCGATATTCAGGTATTCGCTGTCAAATATTTTTTTCATCATAGCATGGGTGCCGCACAGCACACCACCAAGCGTATCACTATGTCCGCCGATATACTTGGTAGCTGTTTGCATCGCCATATCAACTCCCATTTCAATTACGTTCTGGTAAAGGGGTGTACAATAACTGTTATCTAATAAGGTGATGATGCCTTTTGATTTCGCAAAGGCCGCTACGTCTTTTATGGGTTGCAAAGCAAAATCCCAGCTATTAGGTGATTCAAGATAATAGAAACTGGTATTGGCCAGTGTGGCATTTTTCCAGTTCTCCATTTTCGTTCCGTCAATATAGGTAGTACTGATATTAAAACGGGGCAATATCACATCAAACATCCGCTGCGCCCATGTGTAAGGTTTGGCGACAGACACAATATGGTCGCCTGATTTTATATTGGCAAAAATGCCGGCAAAGATGGCAGCTGCTCCATTATTGAAGACTAAACAGTCTTCTGCTCCGTCCAATGCTGCTAATTTTTTCCGGAGGATATCAACGGTTGGATTTAATCCCCTGCTATATAAATATCCCCCCATTTCATCTTCAAAAGCTTTTCTCAGATCCTCCACTTTATTAAAAGCAAAATTGCTGGTCTGCATGATGGGCGGGGCCACGGCATTGAAGTAATGCTCCCGGTCTTCGCCCAGTTCGTTGATGATTTGAGACAGATCCATCTTATTTCCTTTGTTTTTTCAGCGCCTGAGCAACAAAATACACGATAATAAAGAAAGCAAGCACCGCTAATCCCACAAGAGCTGCATAATGATTTTTTTCATAATCAAGAGCGATGCTGATAGCGACAAAAGAATAAGCCGCCATGAATAGCAGCGTAAGCCATGGGAATAACTTCATACTGTAAATACCGGTGCCATCCAGGTGTTTTGTTCTTTTTCGGATCACAAAAATGCTTCCTGCGGAAAGAACCATCCCGAAACAATCAAGAAAAATCGTAAAACTCAGCAGCCGGTCAAACTCCTGCGCCCAAAATACTGACAAGGCCGCTACGATAGCAAAAGCGGACAAGGCCAGCGTCAGGGCCCCCCGGTTGTTCCTTTTTTGAAATATGGCAGGCAACATCTTGTCTTCGCTCATAGCTACCATCACTCTCGGGTTACTTAATAGTAACGCATTGATATATGCCAGCACACTGAGAAAAAGAAAAATGGAAAGAATGCGTTCAGCGTTCACCCCAAAGATCTTCGATGCCATGATTGCAGCAATGTTCTTGCTTGTCTTTAATTCTTCGAAACCAATCACATGTACATACGCATAATTAATGACGAGGTATAAAGTGATAATAATAAATATACCTGTAAATATCCCCCGGGGTATATTCCTGTTTGGTTTGTCAACCTCCGATCCAAAATTGATCGTTTGCTGATAACCTCCATAGGTAAAACTTACGGCCACCAACCCGATACCAAATGCTTTGACATATTCCCGGAAACCTGCATCATCCGTGATGGGAGAGGTAACAATATGCGGCACATCGCCGCTTCCTGCAAAGAATAATGGAGTGATTAATAAAAGTATCAGCGTTATTTTAATGATCGTTAATACCGTCTGCGTCTTAGCGCTTAACCGCAGGCCCAGCATATTTACACCGTAAAAAATGGCAATGGCCGACAGGGCAATAATGATATGGATCATTCTCACATAATCAATATGATTCGCCAGCCATACAGCGTCTTTAGATGCAGGTAATAGAACTCCTGTGATGTATTCACCCCCAACTAATGCAACGGCAGCCCCCGAGGCAGCATTACTTACAAGAATGATGCAATTGATGGCAAATGCGACCGAAGGATGATATGCATAAGAAAAAACTTTATAATAGCCGCCCATCACCGGCAGTCTTGAACCAATCTCCGCATACGTTAATGCACCGCAAAGGGCTACCAAACCTCCCGCAAACCATGCAATAAAGAAAATAAGTGGCGTTGGAGATGCTGCTGCCACATTGGCCGGTGTGCGAAAAATACCCATACCAATAACAAGGCTTACAACGATCATTGTAAAATCAAACAGGCCCAGTTTATTCTTCGCAGTCATGGCTTGAAGATACAAAGAAAACATTCTAACTTTATGACCGCTCATCTCCTGCTTCTATGAAACAAACCGTCTTCTTTACTTTCTTTCTTTTTACCTGTTCTTTCTGTTTTTCGCAGGAAGAGGCCGATACATCCAAAACAATGGACGAAGTAACGGTACGGGCTTTTGAACAGAACCGCAGATTAAGATCAACCAGTACTTCAGTTAAGATTATCGACTTCAACAATGGTGACCGCTATAATAAAACTTCACTGGTCAATGGATTTAACACCATTGCCGGTGTGCGGATGGAAGAAAGAAGCCCCGGCAGTTACCGCATCAACATAAGAGGAAGCTCCCTTCGTTCGCCCTTTGGTGTAAGAAATGTAAAAGTGTACTGGAATGATATTCCAGTTACTGATCCAGGAGGCAACACCTACTTCAACCAGTTTGCCTGGAATAATTTTTCATCCATTGAAATAGTTAAAGGTCCGGCAGGAAGCATGTATGGTGCCGGCACGGGCGGACTGATATTACTTAACTGTTTTGACCGATGGCAACCCGGTGCATCGGTTGAATACGTAACCGGCAGTCATGATCTGCACAATTTTTTTGTTTCGGCCAGATTTGGAAGAAAGGAAAATAAAAGCCAGCTATCTTATGCACATAACCAAACAGATGGGTACAGGGTGCAGAGTCACCTGAGAAGGGATAATTTTTCATGGGTGTCAAAATCAAAGATTACAGAGCGTCAGCAAATAGCTGTCTCGCTCCTGGTCACCGATATGTACTACCAGACACCCGGCGCTTTAACGCTGACCGAGTTTATGGCAAATCCAAAAGCGGCACGACCTGCTGCTGGCGGATTCCCATCAGCAGTGAATGCTCAAGCGGCTATTAACCAGGCCAATTTCCTGTCAGGATTTACACATCAATATGATTTTACTTCTGCCCTTACCAACTATACTACTTTTTACGGCTCGCTGGCAGAAATAAAAAATCCCGCCATCCGGAACTATGAAAAAAGAATTGAACCCAGTCTTGGCGGGCGCACCGTGTTTATGTTGAAGAAAAAAAAAGATCAAACCGACCCGATGACTATCGGGTGGCAGTTGGTAGCCGGAAGCGAATTCCAGCATGGTTTTTTTACCACGACGGTGTTTAAAAATGTAAATGGCAAACCCGACAGCCTGCAAACGGATGATGATATTACTTACAAAGCCAACAGTTATTTTTTTCAGGGCGACTTGAGGCTAAAAGAAAAATGGTTTATGAATGCTGGTCTTAGCCTGAACAGAACAAGAGTTAGTTTTACCAGGCGGACCAGTTTCCCTGTTGCATCACAAACCCGCACCTACCGAAATGAATTGGCCCCAAGAATTTCAATTAAGAATAATATAAACGAAGATTTGTCATGGAAAACGACCATATCAAGGGGTTTCTCTCCTCCGACTATAGCGGAGCTGCTTCCATCAACGGGGGTCATCAGCACTGACCTGGAAGCAGAGTATGGCTGGAATTACGAAATGACTGTCAGTTATGCATTATTTAAACGCTACCTGCGGCTGGAGGCCACTGGTTTTTATTTTAAACTGAACAATGCATTAGTTCAACGAAGGGATCTTTCGGGTGCTGATTATTTTATCAATGCGGGTGACATCCGGCAGAAAGGACTGGAATTTGCGGCTGACTACTTCAAGAGTTTCAAAGCGGGGTATTTTGCCGATTATCTTCAAATTAACGCTTCGTATACTTACAATCACTTCCGCTATGGAAATTTTGTAAGGGGCAGTACCGACTTCTCCGGCAAAACGGTTCCCTCCGTTCCTGCCAATACTTTTTCATTGATTGCAGACGCTCAATTTAAACGTGGCATATATTCCAATATCACTTATTATACCGCTTCCAAAATATTTCTGAATGATGCCAATACCGCGGTGGCGGGCTCCTATAATTTATTGGGATGCCGGTTTGGCTGGAGGAAGACATATGAAAAGAAATATAAACTCAATTTTTATGCCGGAGCTGATAACCTGCTGAACGAGCAATATAGTTTAGGAAATGATATTAATGCTGCTGCCAACCGGTTCTATAATGCCGCCGCAGAAAGGAATTACTATGTGGGAGTAGCTATTCAATGGATTAAACCGGTAGCCCAGTAAGTGGTTGTTCAATCAGCAGGATAATGGCACCAGCACTCAGTGCTTCCATGTCAGCTTCTTCTGCATCATACAAAGTCAGCCCGTCTCTTGCATGGAGCAGTCTTCCTTCCACTTCAAAGGCGCCTTCCAGCACAAATACAAACAAAAATGAGTTGCTTTGCTTTTTTTGATAAACCGTTTCTCCCCTGCCTGAAAATTTGCCGATAGAAAAAACAAAAGGCAATTGTCCTTCAGTATCGCTGAACACAGGAACCAAGCGGTTGATATTATCATTCACATCAGGATAAGTAAAGGTCTGAGTTCCACTATTAATTTTACCCGCTCCACTTTTTATCCATACTTGCAGAAAATTCACAGGGTCTTTGCCAAAGGGGTTGCAGAGCCCAATTTTTGTTCCTCTCTGCGCATTGACCAGTTGCGCCTGTCCTGCCACAGCAAGGCTATTGTTTGTTTCTACAGCTCCGTGCACCGGTAATATAATAACGTAAGAATCTTCTTCAATCAGCATATGAAATGACTTTCTGCCGGCCAGTGTATCATCATTAAGTACATACATATCGCCAACAGGCTGTTTGTGCTCATGCTGATATTTCCCAAAATTGAATGTATTACAACTGCATAGCCATGCTGTTTCGTTGATTCCCCTTTCAGCAGCCAAGAATATTTTTCCCTTAGTTTGTTTAATCATTCTTCTTCTTTTAATGAATAGATAGTTAAGAAAGGTTGAATCTTTACAAGCTCTGTCAGCATTCCATCTTCTGTTGCGGATGCCTTAGACGGGGCTACCAGCATATATTCACCAATGGAATTAAACCATATCAGCGGCTCGCTGAAAAAACTTACTGCCACCTTGTGTGCCGGTTTGCTTTTTATGTCAGAGTTGATGATTTCAAACCGGTACTCTTTAAACTTCAGGAAATGCCGGTCAAGATTGTTTCGTATGTCGGGTATCTTTCCGCCCAGTTGCATTACATACCCCACTACCGCAGCACTGACAAGAAAGTGCAGCTTTTCAGCATTTGGAACATTGGCAACGAGCTCCGCAAAGGTGGAATACTTTTTTTCCTGGTTGTAATACTGCGCTTGTAATAAAAATTCTTTGTAACTATCCTCAAACACAAGCTTCTCCCACTGACCCTGTAGGGAGGCGTCAATTACTTTCCTGTAGCAAAACCGTATGATTTTCTTTGTTGGCATAGTTGAAAAAGGAAGGCGCTAACACCCTGCTTAACGCCTTCTCAGCAATAGAAAAATTGATATTGGATTCTATCAAGCCGCCACATAAATTGTATGCGTAAGCACATAGCCGCCCGAAAGGCTTCCTGTTACCGATGCCAGCTCGGCACCTGCTGTGTCATCGCTGAAAACATTATCGGAAGCATTATAAGTGTAGCCTGTCATTCCTTTCGTGTAACCGTAAGCCACACCACCTGTACCGTTCACGGTTGTCACCGCACTGCTGCTGCCTTCGGGAAATGCAATTTGCGTTATCAGCAATGATGTGCCAGATGCATTGTAGATATGTACATGTATATGCGTGGCCCTGCTGGTGTACCATCCAGGAAATATGGAGGTAAATGTTACCAGCCCGTTTGAATCCGTAACCTGTCTGCCCCTGAGAAAGTGCACAGCAGTATAATCAATTGTCTGCATACTGGTACCGCCATACTCAGAGTAATATCCATCCTTATCGCAATGCCATACATCCACCAGCGCCCCGGCCAGCGCAGCACAACTGTTATTCTTGTTTTTAACAGTTATGTTCATGGTCATCAATACTCCTGTCCGGCTGTCACGAATATCGGATCTTACATAAGAAGAAGGAGATAGCGTTGGGAAAGGCCCTGCTGTTTCAGTTGGTGATACCGTACAAGAACCTGAACCACTGCCACTGCCAGACCCCGATCCTGAATCACTGCCGGTTGAAGTATCTTTTTTGCAGGCCTGAATAATAAGCGGCACAGATGTAGCACCAATCAAAAAGTTTTTCAGAAATTTTTTTCTGGACTGTTCCATAATCGTTGATTTTTGAAGTTTAAAATTTGGTTTTCCCGGCCATGCGGCCAATTATAATGGACAAGCCGGTCAATTGTACCGACTAATTGGTTTTTGAAAAGAGGGCTCCCGGTTTCAACCGGGAACCCGTTTTACATCTAACTGCCCGACAAATTCTCAATCTGTATTTAAATCCATGTCGCAATTTGTCTGACAGAAATAGTTGCATGAAGTAAAAAAGGTAAAGACAAACAGGCGGGTTGTGCCGATGAAATCCCGCTAATACTTTAACACCGGGCAACCCAGTCTGTTCTTTTTTCCAGTCCGGTAAATCAATCCAACAGAATAGTTGAGATAATGGTCGCCTTTTTGCGGATTGGCCGCTTCACTGAAGCCGTCCAGGTAATCAGAGAAAATAAAGCGGTAAGATGTTTCGGCATTTACAGCCCATCGGGGAGTAAAAAAATATTTTATCCCCGCACCAACAGGAATAACGGGCATGATGCGTGGCAAACGTTGAGCAGAATCAATTGCCAGACCTGTCCATATCTCCGATGATTCCCGGTCAAAATAACTGGTATTGATATTGCTCCAGTCCCTCCTTATTTTCAGCATGGCCAGCCCGGCGCCTGCAAACAGATAAGGCGAGAACCCTCTGTCCGTATAGTTTTTACCGGTTACATTCCAAACCAGTTGCGCTGACAGTTCCGTAACAGGTGAAGAAAAATTGAAATTCCTCAATTGCCGGTACTCCGGGTTGTTGTAAACCGCATCATCACCTTTCAGTTTACCAATAACAAGATTTGCTTTCAGTGAAAATGAGGGGCCCAGTATCCTGCTGGCATGAAAGCCCATAGAGAGTTTTTTCGTTTTAAACGATCCGAGTTTTTCTGGTGTAAGGTCTCCCTGGTAAACGAGGAAACCGAGGTTTACACCAAACTCATATTTCGGATTATCCGCCTGTGAATAAGCGGTTCCTGTGCAAAATGCAGCAATGGCAATTACTATTGCCTGTTTTTTTGTACGCTTCATCGGACATTTCTTTAATTGTTAGAAAATCTCCGGGCAGAAGCGGCATGGCTTGTTGGCGATTAAATACAGAGATGTAATTAAATGCCTAACGCAGAAACAGCTAATACATTTTTCCGGGTTGTGTTAAAGAAATGCTGCAATAAATAATTGTATAAAAAATGACAGTGTGTGATTAAACCTTTTTCCATTCATCAATAAAATCAAGATAGCTGTCGCTGATGGGGAGTTCAACAGAAGAAGAAAGCCTGGCCTTCCTGTTTTGAATGGACTTTACTTTATCGGCTGCTACGATATAGCTGCGGTGTATCCTTTTGAATTTTGAAGCGGAAAGTTTTTCCAGCACTTTTTTCATTGTCATCAATGTCATGATGGGCTTACCTGTTGTCAAATTGATACGGATATAATCTTCCAGGCTTTCAATGTACTCAATGTCGGTTAGCGGAATCTTTATCATCCGGTATTCAGAATAGACAAAGAGGTTTTCAATTTCTTCAGTCGCCGGTTTTTTCCGGTATTCAAAAAATTCCGCAGCTTTTCTTACTGCTTTTGAAAATCGCTCAAAACTGATGGGCTTCAGTAAATAATCCACCGCATCCAGCTCAAAGCCATCAATAGCAAATTTTTTATGCGCCGTAGTAAAAATGATCATGGGTTTTTCCTCCAGCGATCGCACCAGGTCAAGGCCGGTAATATCGGGCATATTGATATCAATAAAGAGCAGGTCAATTGTGTTTTGCCGCAAAAACTCCCCGCCGCTGATAGCATCATCAAAACTGTGCAGCAACTGAAGTTCGGGGCATCTGACTGCATACTCCCGTATCAGCATCAATGCTGGCGGCTCATCATCTATGGCAACACACCTGATCGGCATACGCTACTAAGTTAAGCCTGTAAGGTTAATTGTACGGTAAACAAACCATTTCCCGTGTCTATATCCAGAAAATGTTTATTAGGATAAAGATGAAGTAACCTTTTCCTGGCATTCGGTATACCAATGCCGGTACGTTCCGTATTTCTTTTTGTTTCAAACAATCTGTTCTGGCAGAAGAAAGTGATATTGTGCTCATCTGCCGAAAGTTTGATAGTAATATCTGAGGGCTCATGACTACTGATACCGTATTTAAAAACATTCTCCACAAAAGTCATCAGCAGCAACGGGGCTATCTCTTTATCAATTGTATTTCCTTTTACCGACAAGCTCACATTCATCGTTGAACCAAGTCGCATCTGCTGCAGGTCAATATAATCCTTCATGCAATCCACCTCACTGTCCAATGGCACAAAGTTCCGCCCGGCCTCGTCTGTTACATACCGCATTATGTTGGAAAGCTTCATAATGCTGGGTGCCGTATTCTCATTGCTGGTAATAGCCAGCGAATAGATATTGTTAAGTGTATTGAATAAAAAATGAGGGTTTACCTGAGATTTTAAAAAAGACAACTCAGCGTTCACCTTATCAGTTTCTGCCTGCAGTGCCCTTTGTTCGGTTACCCTCCACTGTCTGATGATGCAAATGGCAGTGCTCAGCGACCATACCGTAACAAATAAAATGATACTGGTGATATCGATTCCTTTACCGGGTCCGCCGGGTCCTTTGGGTCCATCGCCCGGAGGCGGTATCCTGTTCATGTCACCGGGTGGCGGATTTAGTTTCATCAACCCGTCAAATGGCCTTATGAAATAAACCCCAATAAATAATACCCCGATGATAAAAAAATAAACCAGGTATTTTTTCCTGAGATACAATTGCGGAATCAGCACCCCCATATTGAAATAAAAAAGAAACAGGAAAACGGCATAAAAGATGAGAAACGGAGTCGAAAGCAGTTGTGATGTAATAGCCGGACTGTTTGGCGAATTGGCCATAAAGCCCGCCACCAGGCTGAAAAAAAACAGCCAGCCGGCTACATGACTGATAATATCAACTGGTTTAGTCCTCATCATTCACAAAGGAAGTTACATAAAAGCTAAAGGTTTCAATGTGCCGGTAACAAGCCAGAATGTACAGATGAAATACATGTTGAAAACTCTTCTTGCCGGGAAAGCTATGCTGCTTACATTTGCAGCGATTTGGTTTCCGGCATAATAACCGGGATTAAAAGGGAAGTCCGGTGTAAGTCCGGCGCTATCCCCGTAGCTGTAAGAAGCCTCCCCAAACCCCTCCCGAGGAGGGGCTTAATGAGAGCAAAATTGTTGAAGAGTTACCACTGTTTCGGCTCATCCGAATGGGAAGGTTTCAACAATGCTTTGAGCCAGAAGACCTGCCACATCACCAACATTTATTTTGCTTTCGGGTGAAAAGCTGAAATGTAAAAGTCAGACGACGTTTATATTTCTATCTCTTTTTGTTTCCGGAAGCAGTCACACAAAAACTCATTGCAAAATGAAAAAGATTTTTTTTGTGCTGGCTGCAGTTATTATCGGCAGTCAGTTACAGGCCCAGGACAGTACTTCCAGGTTTCTGGATGAAGTGGTGATGACCGCCAGCAAGAATTCTCAAAAACAAACGGAAACGGGCAAAGTACTTACCATCATCAGCCGGCAGCAGCTGGAAAAAAGCCCCGGCAAAACCCTTGGTGAGATATTAAATACCACCGTGGGCACCACCATTATTGGCAGCAATAATGTACCGGGCACAAACCAAACAGTGAGCATCCGGGGATCTTCTGCCGGCAATGTACTTATTCTTATAAATGGCATTCCATTGAATGACCCTTCCGTCATCACTAATTACTTTGATCTGAATTTTTTCAGCGTTGATCAGATAGAACGTATTGAGATACTGAAAGGAGGCCAGTCAACATTGTACGGTTCAGATGCCGTTAGTGCTGTCGTTAACATCATCACAAGAGCAATAGAAAAAACGATGAGAGTTAATGGCAATTTTACAGCAGGCAGTTACAACACATTGAAACAATCTGTTGGTATGGGCAAGTATGGCAACAAAGCCGGCTTTACATTGAATTATACGCACCTGTCATCGGATGGTTTTTCTGCGGCTTATGATAAAAACAAAACAGGCACCTTCGATAAGGACGGCCTGGATCAACATGCTATAAATGCCGGGCTTCTTTTCAACATCACAAAAAAACTAAAGGCCGGCCTTTCCGGAACCTATAGTTATTACAAAACCGATCTGGATGCTGCTGCATTTACCGATGAAAAAGATTATACCGTAAAGAACAACAACAAACAGGCAGGGGCCGGGTTGACTTATTCACTCAGCAAAGGGGTAATCAAGCTTAATTATCTTTTTAACCGGACGGAAAGAAATTACCTGGACGATTCTATTCACAAAAGCAGCCCTTATGTTGATTACTCCAGAAGCAATTATACCGGCCGCTCACATTTCGCAGAACTATATGGCAACTGGAAGACCAAACAAATGGAATTACTCGCAGGCATTGATTATCGCCTGAGCAATACCGAGCAAGATTATTTTTCCACCGGTCCCTTCGGCCCCTATGCCCCACCGGTGCTGCATGCAGAAATGAACCAACTGAGCCCCTATGCTTCTGTATTATATAAAAATGAAAATGGATTTAATGCAGAGCTTGGCGGCAGGTGGAACAAACATTCGGAATACGGAAGCAATTTTACTTTCACGTTCAATCCGTTTTACCTGATTGAAACGAAAGCAAAGATCTATGGCAACCTGTATTCTGCTTTTAAAACGCCAACGCTTTATCAACTGTTTGATCCATCAGCCGGCAACAAGGGCCTAAGTCCCGAAAAAGGCCTGATAGCTGAACTGGGCGCAGAAATATTTTTGGTAAAAAATTGCTGGGCAAGATTAACTATGTTTTATCGCAATACGAAAGATGCGATCATATACACATTCAATCCTTCTAATTTTTCAAGCCTTTATTTAAACGCAGCAAAACAAACGAACTATGGCGCAGAACTGGAAGTAAAATACACTGCAGGAAAAGTGACAGCAACCGGCAACTATACTTACACCGGTGGCAAGACAACGGCCTCTTTCGATGGAACCGGCACACCCATTGGTAAAGACACTACTTATTTCAACCTGTACCGCATTCCCAAAAACGCTTTCAACATCAATGTAGGGGTGCAAACTACCAAAACTATTTTTTATAGTATTGCATTGCATTCTGTCAGCAAGCGGGAAGAATTCATTTATGGCGCAAAGCCTGAAATGATGAAAGCCTATTTTACGGTGGATGTATATGGCGAGTATAAGTTCGGTAAGGCGGCCAAGTTGTTTCTTGATCTGAAGAAT
>CAYHPA010000015.1:0-28324 GCA_964358155.1 uncultured Chitinophaga sp. | reverse complement strand
GGAGAATGCTTCCTTTGCCAACAAGATGTTCCTGTCCTAATAATTCATCCAGCGAATTGGGGCGGATGCGTTCAGCCAGCGGCACATGGGCATTCATGGGGTGAAAGTAACAAAAACTGAGAGGATATGTCAGTCACTAATTCACATTCGCATTCAGGAATGCAGTGATCTTGTCAAATGAATCCACCAGGTTGGGGCCTGTCCACCCATGATTTTCTGTCGGGTAAAAAACATACTGGTTTACTACGCCAAATGTCTGCAGCCTGTTTCTTAGCAATACAGACTGTGTAAATGAAACTACAATATCTACCCCGCCATGAAGAATGATAGTGGGCGGGCTTTGCGCATTGATATAATTAAGTGGGTTAGCCTGTGAATAAACTGTCGGTGCAGTTGCAGGTGTACCTCCGGTTACCTGTATTAGCTGAAGGGGTATTAAAGGATTAGCCGGGTTATTATACATATCAACCAAATCTGTTGGCCCAAAGAAATCAACCACTGCTTTTATTTTTACCGGCGCAGTGTATTTGTACGAATGCAGGCAGGCAAGGTGCCCACCGGCGCTTGCGCCAAGCATCACAAATTTGTCGCTGATCAGGTACTCCGCCCTTTTTCCATAAATAAATTCTACGGCAGCTTTTACATCCATTTCTTGGGTGGGAAAGAAATTGGCAGCACCTGTTGCCAGCCGGTAGTTGATATTAAAGATGGCATAACCGGGTATACGTTTCTTCAGCGTGTCAACATAGGTGCTGAAATCTGCTTTATCGCCCTGAGACCAACCGCCGCCGTGCACCAGGATAATAACCTTTGTAGTAGCTGTACTCCTGTCTTTTGGTAGGTAGATGTCCATTTTTTGCTGGGCATCTGTTCCATAGGCTACATTCAATTCAGTTTTTTCAGGGAGAGAAGGAGGTGGTGGATTGTCGGAAGATGTATCCTTTTTGCATGAAAAAAGAATAAGTGATACAGCGAAGGCAAGAAGCAATGACTTCATGATATTTTTTTTGAAAGTTAATGAAAACCGGCTATGGGGAAATGAAATGAATGCTGTATTTTAAAAACAGGGGTATGACGGAGTCCATCGCGGCAGGGTTGCAGTTTTGCCGATAAAATAGCAAAATGAAAGGATTAAAATCCGATGGGGTTGCCAGTATTATTCAGGGTAATACAATACGGGATATATATTTAGCAACACCTGGGGCAAGGAGTTTTCAGATAAACAACCGCAGCGTTGTGAATTCTTTCTTTCTTCTTAGACATTTATCAGTATCTTAATTTCATAAAAAAATAAGCATGCTGCTGCTTGGAATAGATATAGGTACTTCTTTTATAAAGGTTTCGGTAGTGGATGCTGCGGAACAAAGCTGTGTTGCTTCTGCTAAGTATCCTGAAACAGAGGCTGCCGTTCTGTGTCCTCGTCCCGGTTGGGCCGAACAAAGCCCGGACCAATGGTGGGACGATGTAAAACAAGCAATACTCAAATGCCATTCATCCGGATTATATGATCCGGCTGATATTGCCGCTGTCGGAATCGCTTACCAGATGCATGGCCTGGTAGTGGTGGATAAACAACAACAAGTGCTCCGCAATGCTATAATATGGAGTGACGGCAGGGCGGTTGAAATAGGTAATAAAGCATTTACTGAAATAGGAGAGGATCAGTGCTTGTCACAGCTTCTTAATTCACCGGGAAATTTTACCGCTTCCAAACTGGCATGGGTAAAAGCAAACGAGCCCGGTATTTATGAGAGCATTGATAAGTTCATGCTGCCCGGAGATTTCATTGCCATGAAAATGACCGGTGAGATCAGCACTACTTCAGCTGCCCTTTCCGAAGGGATCTTTTGGGATTTTAAAGAGAACAGGATTTCGGATGATGTGATAGAATATTTTGAATTCAACCATTCCTTGTTCCCAGAAATTAAAACCTTGTTTGCTCCGCATGGATATATGAAAGAAGCGGTTGCTTCCAGGTTATCGTTAAAGTCGGGTATACCTGTTTCTTACAAAGCAGGCGATCAACCCAACAATGCTTTATCGTTGAATGTGCTGAGACCCGGCGAAATTGCTGCTACGGCTGGTACTTCAGGAGTGGTGTATGCTGTCAGCGACGAACTAACTTATGATAAGGAGTCAAGGGTAAACAGTTTTGTCCATGTCAACCATACGGATTCTCAAAACAGCATCGGCGTATTATTGTGCATCAACGGCTGTGGCGCTACCAATAAATGGATGAGGCAAAGCACCGGTACTGCTTTGAATTATCAGCAAATGAATGATGCGGCAGCAACCGTAAAGGCTGGCAGCAATGGCTTGCAGATCATTCCCTTTGGCAATGGCGCAGAAAGAATGCTGGGTAATAAAATGATAGGAACACATTTTCATAATTTGGATAACAGTATTCACTCACAGCCACATTTATTCAGGGCAACGCAGGAAGGGATTGCCTTTGCCTTCAGATACGGAATAGATATTATGCGGGAAAACAATATTTTTCCTGCCGTCATAAGGGCAGGCAATACCAATATGTTTTTGAGCGCTGTTTTTGCGCAGGCATTTGTCGATGCTACTGATATACCGGTTGAACTGCATGAGTGTGACGGAAGCATAGGCGCTGCAATTGGTGCAGGCATTGGCGCAGGGGTTTTTAAAAATGCTGCTGAGGCTTTTTCCATGCACAGGCCAACAAAGATCATTGAACCAAAACAGTCCAGGATGTACCATGAACTATACGATTCATGGAAAGAGACATTATTGAAAATAGTCAATAAAACAAGTGAAATATGGCAATCGTAACAGGGCAGAAAGAATATTTTAAGGGCATCGGTAAAATTGGTTATGAGGGACGGGAATCGGATAACCCATTTGCATTTCGCTGGTATGATGAAAATAAAAAAGTGGCTGGCAAGCCCATGAAAGAGTGGCTCCGGTTTGCCTGCGCCTACTGGCACTCGTTCTGTGGCAGCGGCGCCGATCCATTTGGTGAACCTACCCATCTGTTCCCCTGGAATGAAAAGAAAGATGCAGTGGAAAGGGCAAAAGATAAAGCGGACGCTGCTTTTGAGTTCATGACTAAGCTTGGTTTGCCATATTACTGCTTTCATGATGTAGATGCGGTGGATTACTCCAGTGACATCAAAGAAAATGATAAACGTTTGCACGCAATAACTGTTTATTTCAGTGAAAAGCAAAAAGCAAGCGGCGTGAAGCTATTATGGGGTACGGCCAACCTTTTTTCCAGCAGGAAATATATGAATGGTGCTGCCACCAATCCGGATTTTCATGTATTGACGCATGCAGCGGCACAGGTAAAATCGGCGTTGGATGCCACCATTGCACTGGGTGGTGAGAATTATGTGTTTTGGGGCGGAAGAGAAGGGTACATGAGTTTGTTGAATACAAACATGAAAAGGGAAAAAGAACATCTGGCAAAATTCTTACATACTGCAAAAGATTATGCGAGGGCGCATGGTTTCAAAGGAAAATTCTTTATTGAACCCAAGCCTTGCGAACCCAGCAAACACCAGTATGATTATGATTGCGAAACAGTAATCGGATTTTTGCGGCAGTATGATCTGCTGGACGATTTCAGCCTCAATATTGAGGTGAACCATGCAACATTGGCCGGCCATACTTTTCAGCATGAGCTGCAGGTGGCTGCTGATGCAGGTTTGCTTGGAAGTATGGATGCCAACCGCGGCGATTACCAGAATGGATGGGACACTGATCAATTCCCC
The DNA here is from genome assembly GCA_964358155.1 of uncultured Chitinophaga sp. Lineage (GTDB taxonomy): Bacteria > Bacteroidota > Bacteroidia > Chitinophagales > Chitinophagaceae > JJ008. The sequence continues at coordinate 24,584 of CAYHPA010000015.1, read as the reverse complement.
AATAATATTACTGAACTGGTGGAAGCCATGCTGATAATCATTGAGGCAGGCGGCTTCAAAGGTGGGGGTATCAACTTTGATGCTAAGGTTCGCCGCAACTCAACAGACTTTGAAGATCTCTTTTATGCACATATTGGCGGCATGGATGCTTTTGCAAGGGCATTGATCATTGCTGACAATGTTTTACAAAGATCTGAGTATAAAAAAATCCGCACAGAGCGATATGCGAGTTTTGATGCAGGCAAAGGGAAAGAATTTGAAGAAGGAAAATTGTCATTGGAGGATTTACGCAACCATGCCATTGAGAGCGGTGAACCTGCAGTTAAAAGCGGCAAACAGGAATACCTGGAAAATATCATCAACCGGTTTATATAATAGAGGTAAACATCTGATTAAGTAAAATCAAACATACTGTATGCATTTTCTTGGAACCACGGACTGGATATTTGTTATTCTTTATTTAGTAGTGATTGCCGGTGTTTCTGTATGGAGCATCCGCAAAACAAAAAATACGACGTCTGATTATTTTTTAGCTAACCGCAACCTCGGCTGGTTCGTTATTGGGGCATCTATACTGGCATCTAATGTCGGGTCTGAGCATATCGTTGGCCTGGCAGGTTCGGCAGCAAAATCCGGAACCGTACTGGGACATTACGAACTGCATTCCTATATTGTATTGATACTGGGCTGGGTGTTTGTTCCATTTTATATGCGAAGCATGGTGTACACTATGCCGGAGTTTTTGGAAAAAAGGTTTAATCCGCAATCAAGACGTTTATTATCTGTCATACAACTATTCAGTTATGTTATTGCCAAAGCATCCGTCACCATTTTTGCAGGTGCATTGGTGTTTAATCAGTTTATGGGAGTTGATTTCTGGACAGGAGCCATCATACTTGTTGTGATAACGGGTGTGTACACCGTTTTAGGAGGTTTACATGCTGTGATGTATACAGAGGCAATTCAGGCTATTGTATTGTTAGCTGGTTCTGCGGTATTGCTTTTCTTTGGTTTGCGGGAAGTAGGCGGCTGGGATGCATTGATGAAATCCGTGCCGGCGGAAAAACTAAATATGTTTCGTGGTATGAATGACCCCGAATACCCCTGGCTTGGAATCCTGATAGCCTCGCCAATTGTGGGGATATGGTATTGGTGCACCGACCAGCATATCGTGCAGCGATGCCTTGCAGCAAGAGATGAAAAGCAGGCAAGAAGAGGAACAATATTCGCTGCGTACTTAAAATTATTGCCCTTCTTTATTTTTCTTATACCGGGTTTGATCGCACTGGCATTACATTCCCAGGGCAAACTGCATTTAACCGACACTAATGCTGCTTTTCCAGAAATGGTGAAGCAGATCATGCCGGTTGGTTTAAGGGGATTGCTCGCCGGGGGGCTACTCGCAGCATTGATGAGTTCACTTGCTTCTGTATATAATGCATGTTCTACATTATACACTATTGACATTTATAAAAAGCAACATCCGGAAGCCAGCGAAAAAAAACTGGTGAATGTCGGCCGCATCGCTACCGCTGTAATTGTAATATTGGGCATGGCGTGGATACCATTAATGGAAAAGCTTTCAAAGAGCAGTTTGTATGATTATCTTCAAAGCGTTCAATCCTATCTGGCACCGCCGATTGCTGCTGTATTTTTATTTGGAGTGTTCTTTAAACGCCTGAATGCAAAAGGGGCTTATTCTGCAATGGTGGCCGGTTTCATCGTAGGATTGTCAAAACTTGGTCTCCAGATATTTCAGGATGAGCTGCCCCAGGGTGGTTTATTGCACCAGTTTGCTACGATCAACTTCCTGTACTTCTGTATCTATCTTTTTCTTTTTGCTGTTGCAGTAATGGTGGTGGTCAGTGTACTCACACCGAAACCTTCGCCGGAGCAAATAAAGGGATTGACATTTGCTACCACCGTTGCAGAAGACCGGGCAGCCAGCAGGGCCAGCTGGAATAAATGGGATGTTATCCTTTCTTTGATTGTTGTAGTAATCATCGTATCGGTATTTATTTATTTCTCACCATTGGGAATTGCAAAATAGATATACTACATGCTGCTGGGGCAGGCCAGGCGTTGACCGGGGGCAAATCACCGGGTAAGTTTATCTGATATCCGCCAGTCTTACGGCAATTTTTTCTTTCTGTAAAGTCGCTGACAATGCTTGTTCTCCCTGCATGGTTACTTTGTCAGCAAAAAAATCATGAAAAAAATTATTTTAATCACCACATCAGCAGCAATTCTTGGTGTTGCTGCCTGGTTTCTTTTTTTTAAGGAGCCCACTTTCAAAGCTACCAATGGCTTTCTGGTTAATGTAAACAAGAAAGGTGTTATCATTGAAGGGTATGATCCTGTAGCTTACTTCACTGATAATAAAGCAGTGCAGGGCACTGAACAGTTTAAAGCAGAATTTGAAGGTGCTACATACTGGTTCGCTTCAGCAGAACATGCCGACCTTTTTAGGAAAGAGCCAAAGAAATATGCTCCGCAATACGGGGCATTTTGCGGATATGCCATGAGCCTTGGTAAATTAAGGCCTGTGGACCCGGTTATTTACCAGATTGAAGATGGCCGTCTCATCCTGCAGCACACACAGGAAGCTTACAGGCTTTTTAATAAGGACCTGAAAGGCAACACTACAAAAGCAGACAAATACTGGCCGGGAATAGTAGCAAGCCATGTGGGCAAACCGGTACAGTATGATAAACCTGCTTCTCCTGCAGTATCTTCCAATTAAAGGTTAAGCGTACAGGTTTCATTTGTAAACAGCCCGACAATTGCCGGGCTTTTTTAGTACTCAGACTTTTTGTTTGTAAAGTAACGGACAGCCGCAGCGTCTTATCGCTTGTTTCTTTGTTTTTCAAAAAATAAAACTATGAAGTCAGTTATCAGAAATTTTAACAACGGAATTATTTGGAACAGTTTGATAATGCTGTTCATCTTTTGTATCACCGCTTGTAACAATGGCCCAAAGCCGCAGGCCGGCAAAGCATTTAATAACGTGGACAAAAACGGTGTCATTCTTGACGGCTATGACCCCGTTGCTTTTTTTACAGACAATAAGCCTGTAAAGGGAGATGAAAAGTTTCAGTACACATACGACGAAGCTGTTTATCATTTTGCTTCAAAAGAACACCTGGATTTGTTTAAAGGCAATCCTGAAAAATACAAACCGCAGTATGGCGCCTGGTGTGCTTATGCGGTTTCTTTGGGCAGAGTAGCACCCATAGATGTGAATACTTTTTCCATCGTAAATAACCGGCTTTTTATTCAGCATAATCAACGGGCTGTGAAAGGATGGAACAAGGATGTGCCCGGAAATATTGTGCTCGCAGATAAATACTGGCCGGCTGTTTCAGGAAAGAAAGGCGCCCAAATAACCACCGATGCTGAAAAGCAATTTGTAAATAATGTGGACGACAACGGTGTCATCCTGCAAGGTAATGATGCCGTGGATTATTTTAGGCAGATGAAAGCAGTAAAGGGGGATGCAAAATATTTTGCAAGATATAATGGCGCCACTTACTGGTTTTCTACGGAGCAAAACCAAACCATGTTTAAGGATCATCCGGAAATGTTTGCACCCCAATATGGCGGCTTCAGCGGATATGGAATGAGCCTTGGTAAGCTTTTACCTGTCAACCCAGAAATTTTTGATGTGGTGGATGGCCATCTGATCTTTCAGCACTCTCAGCAGGAAGATGATGAATTTCATAAAGACCTTGCGGGAAATATCGCAAAAGCAAATGCAAACTGGCCGGAACTGGTTGAAAAATACGCCGGCAAAAAAATTGAATATGATATGGCAGTAAGCACTGTTGGTTCAAAATAATTGTAAACCTTTAAATAAACAAGTATGAGTACTTCAAAAATTGCTGCCATGATTGCAGTAAGCGCCATGATGATTACTGCTACTACACTGAAAGCACAGGTGGCAGATCAAAAAAATATTACCCTGGAAGCAGCCAAAAAAGTAGCAGCAGATGCGGTGGCCTATGCAAAGGCAAATAATTCACCAGGTGGTTCCATTGCCATTGTAGACAACGGTGGAAATTTGTTGTATCTCGAAAGACTGGATAACACATTTGCTGCATCAGCCGATGTGGCCATACAAAAAGCCAGGACGGCGGCTCAGTTTAAAGCACCGTCAAAAAAATTAGAGGATGCTGTCAACAACGGACGAAGCGCTTTGATAACTGTTGGCAGAACATTTTTACAGGGAGGCATCCCTATTATGTACAACGGGCAGGTGATTGGCGCAATTGGAGTAAGCGGAGCTGCCAGCGCCGCACAGGATGAGGAAATAGCCATTGCCGGCAGCAAAGCTGGTATAAAGTAACCGGCAAAATTTTTAAATGAAAAAATCATTTTATGATCAGAACATACGCAATATTGAAATATTATTGTTTGCTGCTTATAGCCATACTTGTTGGCATTATTGTATTTGCCCAGGAAACAAGGCAACTGGCCGTTGATAAACCACAGGCTATTGCAGATTTAAAAACGAATGAAGGGGCAGCTTTGCTAAAGGCAAAATGGTATGTGCAACCGGCCCATGTGCATGAGAAAGATTTCAATCTCCCCGGTCCTCAAAAAGGTGCTGGCGATGCGTTGTCACTCTATCCTACCGGTGCAGCAATTAAAACACACACTTTGCATCCGCAGATTACTGATGCAGATTTTAATGACGGCTTTGCAGAAATAAAGCCAACTGAACTGGAAAACAGGCAAGGGACAGGATTATTTTCCTTTGTCTGGTATAAAACAGAGTTAACCATTCCGTCAACTATAGGCAAATTAAATATGACAGGAGTAACGGCAGTGTTTGAGATTGTGGTAGATGATTACAGCGAAATATGGGTGAACGGGAAACAAATCCAGGGGTTTGGACAAAGCGGCAATGGGGTGATTGCGGGATACAATACCAGAAACCGGGTTATTCTTACCAATAATGCAAAGCCAGGCGATAAATTTTCAATTGCCATTCTTGGGATCAACGGAACCGTTGGCAAACTTCCGGATAATTATATCTGGATAAGAAATGCGGTGGTTGATTTTTATAAAGATGGTTTTCCAACAAATACAACATGGAAAAATATCGGGAAAATTTATGTAATTGATGAAAACCTCAACAGCATTATTGCTCCCGGGGCACAAGTAGAAAAAGTGGCTGATGGTTTTTCTTTTACTGAAGGTCCTGTCTGGCATCCGGATGGTTATTTATTATTCAGCGATCCGAACACAAATACAATCTATCGCTACAATCCGGCAAACCACAATGTAACTGTTTACATGAGCCATAGCGGATATACCGGCGCTGATATCGGCGATTACCGGCAACCCGGCTCAAACGGATTAGCGGTTGATAAAGAGGGAAGGCTGATAGTAGCGCAACATGGCAACCGCAGGGTGATCCGGCATGAAAAGAAAGGGCCGGTTACTGTTTTATCAGACAGACATGATAACAAAAGACTGAACAGCCCGAATGACGTGGTGCTGAAATCAGACGGTACTGTTTATTTTACAGATCCTCCGTACGGACTGCCTGGTTTATTTAATGATCCGAAAAAGGAAACAGCACAGCAGGGAGTGTATATGGTGAAAGAAGGGAAAACAATTTTGCTTGCAACTGATTTAGGTGGACCGAACGGAATTGCTTTTTCCCCAGATGAAAAATATCTGTATGTGGGTAACTGGGACATCCGTGATATACATAATACAAAAACGGTCTGGCAATATGAAGTGCAGCCCGATGGCACATTAAAAAATGGAAAAGTTTTTTTCAACTGGAACCTCACCGAAGATGATGAAGCGATTGACGGGATAAAGGTGGACAGGGAGGGCAATTTATTTGTAAGTGCACCGGGTGGTATATGGATTATTTCAGCTGAGGCTAAACTATTGGGAAAGATTGTAACTCCTGAGCGACCGGCCAATATGGCCTGGGGTGATGATGGAAAAACATTATACATGACGGCACATAGCAGTTTGTATAAAATAAGAGTGACTACAGGAGGAAAATTCAGCTGGCAATAAAATATAAAAATGAAAATAGCAATTGTAACCGGTTCATCAGGTAATCTTGGAAAAGCTGTAATAACAAAATTTATTGAAGAGGGGTATAAGGTAATCGGAACTGTAAATCCTGCAGACCCCGGATTATTGAATTTTCCTGCAGATAGTTTTGAGAAAATAGTGGTTGATGTAACCAGCGATGAGGAGTCAGAGCAATTTATTGATTCGGTAGTTTCAAAGTATGGGAAAGTGGATGCAGCAGTATTAACCGTTGGTGGATTTTCGATGGGAAATATCGCAGCTACAAAAACAGCAGATATACAAAAACAGTATAAACTAAATTTTGAGACAGCTTACAACATAGCCAGACCGGTTTTTACACAGATGATGAAACAGAATCATGGCAGGATATTTATCATTGGGTCTAAACCCGGACTTGAAGCAAGGTACAGCAAGGGAATGGTGGCATATGGGCTGGGTAAGTCGCTCCTGTTTCGCCTGGCCGAGTTGATGAATGATGAAGCCGGCGATCATGACGTGATGACATCTGTTGTGGTGCCAGGAACAATTGACACACCGCAAAACAGGATGGCTATGCCGGATGCAAATTTTAGTGATTGGGTAAAGCCCGAAACCCTTGCTGAGGTTATTTACATGCATTGCAGCGAAAGTCATGCAATACTGCGTGAACCGGTAATTAAGGTATATGGCAATTCATAAATATGAAAAGACTGAGCAGCTTTGTAAACGTATTTTACAACATAAAGAAAAATATTGCGGGCAAAGATTATTTACGGTTGCCATCAGCGGCATTGATGCAGCTGGTAAAGGATATGTTGGTAAATTGTTGCAGGAACAACTGGAAAAGGAAGGAAGCAAAATCGCCAATATCAATATTGACCCCTGGCAGAATCCATTATCAGTAAGATTGAGAAAAGAAAATGCTGCTGAAAATGTATATGAAAATATTTTTCGCTGGAATGATTTCTTTGAACAATTGCTGTTTCCCCTGCAGAAAAATAAAAGCATTTATCTGGAAGCTAAAGGGATCCGTTCTGATGCCGATATTTATTATCCTATGATCTATGATTACCGGAACATTGACATTTTGCTGGTAGAAGGGATACTGCTTTTCAAAAAAAAATATCTGCCCCATTATGATTATAAAATCTGGATTGACTGTTCTTTTGAAACCGGTTTAAAAAGGGCGATAAAAAGAAATGTGGAAAGTCTTTCCGCAGAAAAACTGGTTCAAGACTACCAGGTATTTTATTATGCAGCCCAGCAGTTACATTTTGAAAAAGATAACCCCCAATGGGCTGCTGATATCATATTCAATAATGATTCACCTCAATAACAGAAGACAGTCAATTCAAAAAATTTCAGTATGAAATTCCCGGTTGTTATTTTTTTGTTTCTGCTGCATTCCTGTTCGTCAAGGTTACAGGTAAGACTGACAAATACCGGCTGTAGCAATAAATCAAGGCCACAATACCTATTACCTTTTCCGGCTGCCAGCAGCTATTACCTGCTGCAGGGAAACTGCGGGAAACACAGTCATTTCGGTAACGATGCCTTTGCTTATGATTTCAGCATGCCGGTCGGAACGTTTATTATAGCGATGCGATCGGGAAAAGTGGTGAATGTGCGGGAGCAGTTCAAAGATGGAAGCAATACCAACGATTCATTAAATTTTATTATCATTTTACATAACGATTCCTCGGCCTCCCGCTACCTGCATATCACGCAAAACGGGGCGCTGGTGGAAAGAGGGCAATATGTAAATGCAGGAGATACCATTGCTTTGAGTGGTAACTCAGGTTTAAGTACAGAGCCGCATTTGCATGTGGATGTTACCGGTTATTGCACCAAGGCTCCCTGCCAGACTATTCCCTTCTCTTTTATCAATTGCAGGAGCAGAGTTCCGCTCCAGGGAGGGGTTTATACGGCATTGAAGTTATAATTAGCAGAAAGGATCTTACTTATTAGTTGCAGCTGTCAATTTTTTTTCCTGATTGTAAACTGGCTTACAGTCAAAAATCAGGAGGAAGAATAAGTTTGGTTATCATTAGCAATAAAAACTCATGTTATGACAACCACACAACTCAAAAACAAAAAAATTCTGATTACCGCCGGGCCTACCCGGGAGGCCATTGACCCCGTCCGTTATATCAGCAATCACTCATCAGGCAAAATGGGTTATGCCATTGCTGAAGAATGTTTGAAGCAGGGAGCAGAAGTGTTCGTGGTTTCTGGTCCGGTTTGCATGGAACTAAAACATCTCCGGTTGAAAACAGTGAAAGTAAATTCTGCTTCGGAAATGTACATGGCTTGTCGCCGGGTTTTTGAAGAAGTGGACATTGCAGTATTTGCCGCGGCTGTGGCTGATTACCGGCCAGAACAAGTGGCGGAACAGAAAATAAAGAAAAATGAATCTGCCTTTAATATCCGTATGGTGAAGAATGTGGATATTGCCTGGGAGTTTGGGCAGGTAAAAAAAGCAAACCAGCTCTCTGTTGGTTTTGCCTTGGAAACAAATGATGAATTGAAGCATGCTATTGGCAAGTTGAGCAAAAAAAACTTTGATATGGTGATACTGAATTCCATGAAGGATGCGCAGGCAGCTTTCGGATACGATACCAATAAAATAACCATTATTAAAAACGACTTTTCCCAAACAAACTATCCGCTGAAGAGCAAAAAAGAAGTGGCGGAAGATATTGTTTATGAAATTGAAAACTCATTATTCCTGCAGGAACTGCAAAGGATGGAAGAAAGCACCGAAGTATATGAGATGATGTACAGGTAATTATTTACTTAGCCGGTCTGCAGGAGATATCATCCGTTTTAAACCAACTCAATCCCCCGGTACGTTTGATGGTATTTTTGTTTACATATAATACCACCCAGTCATCATATTGAACTGCTTTTGCTTTCAGTGATACCGGCTCTGCTACATAATTTTTAAGGGCATTATTCATTTTTTCCCCGTTCTCATCCAGGATAAGATAATAACCATGTTCACCTTTTTCGTTTCTCACATAAAACACCGGGCTCATTCCTCCTGCAATACACCGGATAGCACAATCCCTGTGGGGTTTACCATGCCCGGGTTTCATCACCCCAAAATAGCATTTGGGATCAATCACTTCACCTGTCAGATCTACCATGCCAAGATCTTTTATAGTATTGGAAGGTAATTGTAACGAAGCCGCATTACCTACTGATACAAGGGGATCATCATTTTTATCAATCTGTAATAATGTTTTGCCATCACTGTATAACAATGTTCCTTTTATTGTTATTTCCTTTTTATCAAGATGAGTATTTTTTTCTTTTTCCAAAGCAGCTATCGTTCCTTCTGCGCCGGATTTTCCATATCCTACCAGGGGAATAGTGATATAAGATGAATTCCCAAAGGCATCCCGCATTGTCGCCACCTTAACGGATGGAACAGGGAATTGCTGATAAATGCCTTTTACCTCTGTCAGCTGACCAAATTCAAAACTGGCTGTTGAAAATTTCTTTTGCTGTCTTGCTAACAGGAAGCCTGCTCCAATCACAAAGATGGCCAAAGCCAATATAACTTTCCGGACATGCTTTGTAAAACTTTGAGGTGATTTGGGTTGCCAGCCAATATAAAATTCCTGCTTATCCATTATTCAATTATTAGTTATTGATTGTTGCCCCTGGTCTTTCTGTTCCTTCTGCAAACGGAACCGGGTTCAACCAGACTTTGTTATCAATTATTTTTACATCATAAGTACTTACCCTCTCTTTGAATGGCGGGGGTGATTGCCCGTTGTTTGGCAAATACTGGTATCCATGCCAGGGACAGGTAATGCAGCCATCAATGATTTTTCCTTCCCCCAATGGCCCGCCCTGGTGCTTACATACATTATGCACGGCAAATAACCTGCTTTCATGTCTGTACACTGCAATTCTTTCGTGGTCTATGCAAAATATTTTTGCACGGCTGTTTTCAATATCTTTCACCTCACACACATATACAAAACCTTCCTGTTGAATAGAGAATTTCATTTTGTCAATTTTCTTTTCTTTCATTGCTGCAAACAGATGAAGAGTAACCAGCGTAGCTGATCCGGAAAAAAGTAAAATGATAAAGACGGGATTTGTCTCATACTGGATCACTCCCAGCATTACATGCATGACCACCAGCATATAAGCCAGGTAAACAAACATGTGCAACGTCTTCCATATCCTGGGAGAAAGATTGTGCAGCCAGAAATCATGACTGGTAACAGCCATGAGGAAAAAAATAAGTAACGCAAGAAACCCCAATGACTGAAACGGAAATGCCTGAAAAGAACCGAAGTTAGTATTAGAAGTAAACAGTGAAACTAACGGATTGATATTACCTTTTGCATGAAAATGATAAATGCTGAAAGCGCCATGCGCCAGGGCCAGTGTAAACATAGTGACACCGAGGTGCCTGCGGTTGTATAATAAAGGGAGAAATTTATTATTGAGCCGGCAAAGCGGGCCGATAGCAAGAATAACATGAAGCAACAATAATGCAAGTGTGGAAGTACTTCGAATCAGCAATGTTTCAAACGTAACCCCGGGATTAAAAAAAAGAGTCAATGAAATAAAAAGGCCAAGGTAGCCGAGACAGAACGCTGCGATCAGCCCATCATAAATCTTTTTCTGCCTGTTCCAGCCAACAGCTGTGTAAGAAGCACTCATGGTTGTTGCATTTCGCCTCAGGCGAAAAATTTAAAGGTTAATAGTTTCAATAATTTTGTCATGTATGAAATCATAAAGAATGAATCGTAAATGTTGTAAATCTGCAGAGTCTGATTTCAATGGAAAAACATAATCACCCTTTGTTTCAATTCTTCCAATAAGAAAAGACTGTTCTGGGTTAAAGGCATCTGAAGTCCCGGCGTTGGAGGGGCTTAATGAGGCATTATAAATGACAGCGGAAGGAACCATGAGAACTGTTTTATTCCTCCATTCTAATTGCCATACGGTATTTTCTTTGTTACTCCTGATATTTATGCTGTAATCTTTTGCGTCTTTTGATTTTAGTATTACGGGCAACAATTCCGGTAAAGATGGCTTTAGTAACTTTACTGAAGACTGATCAGGAATAACCAGCCAGGCCAAAACAATTCCCACCGGGAGCAGCACAGCCCAGGCTATCCAAATCAAACGATGTCTTTTTCGCAGTGACTTAATCATTAACTTTTTGTTTTAACGCTTTCATCCATCTTTTTAGTAAAAAAGGCCAGAACAGCATCGTACCCGGAATAATGATAATACGAAAGCCAAGGCTTCCACCATGTGCTCCCTCGTCCACTTTGCTTACTCCTTTGATTACAAAAGGAATGGCGAAAATGAGACCTGCAGCCAGGTAAACTGCAACGGCGATTAATATTATGTTTACAATCATTGTCTTTACTAATTTTCAATCAAAAGAATACTATTGAACCCGTGAAACCCATCCGGTTCCCGGTATGGATTGTTCACATCTTCCAGCCATACTTTATCGTCTACAAAAAATTTATACTGGTATTTACCTGCCGGCAACAAGGGTATCTCTATCTTCCACAAACCATTTTTGCCAGGCTCCATCAGCAGTACATCCTGCGCCCAATGATTAAAGGAACCTGATAGCGAAATTTGTGAAGCACAATCATGCTGCACATAAAATTCAATTGATTTCTTTTTACCATTGATGTGCGGTGAAGAATGTGGCTTCATGATCATTTCTCTTTTTAATATTTTTAATAATGCTTTTCTCGGCCGGATAACACCAAAGCCCTGCCTTTCGGCCGGAAAATCGTTTATTCTTTTTGCTGAACTGAAAAGAACTTCACGGATCATGGACGGAGTAAGTTGGGGGTTTGCTTCAAACATTTGGGCAATGACTGAACTTACGATAGGCGCAGCGAAGGAAGTGCCATCAACATGCATATAATAAGGCGAAATGTATTTACAGGCACGGATACGGTTGATGATGGCTTCCCGTATAAAAGCTGCATCATTTGACCGGAATACAGCATCATCCAGTTGTACTATTCGGCCAGCTTTTGATAGTTCATCCTGCAGCTTGTTATCTTCTTTCTTCAATAAACTATGAAGAGTGGCCGCTTCTGCCTGCTCTTTGGTTCCGGGCAGAATGGGGGCTGCAATCCAGATGGCATGGGCCAGCAACTCCGGCTTCATCAAAGCATCAACTGTCTGGCCATAGGATGAATGATACAGTTTCCTTGATTCCTCAAGCCGGTTATCATCATCCACTCCACCGACAGCGATTACACAGGGAGAATTGGCCGGAGGTTTAATAGCGCCGGTTTCATCATTACCTACAGCAGCAACTATAACAATATCCCTTTTTATCAATTCCTCTGTCAGCCGGTCAACTTCACTTTGTTTGTAAGAGATGGCTTCATCATCACCCAAACTCATATTTACAATACGTATGTTATACTTTTTATGGTTTTGAAGCACCCACTCCAGTGCCTTGGAAATATTTTCCGTAGTAATCCTGCCTGCCTCATTCTGTACTTTCAGTAATACCAACTCAGCATCGCTGGCTATTCCTTTGTATAAACCATTACTTAGGTAGCCATCGCCTGCGCAAACAACCGAGGTCATAGTACCATGCCATGCCTCCATATGCGATTCGGTGAAATAACTCTCTGTTCTTTCCGGAGCAGTAATATCTACCACTTTCTTTACCCGGTTTTGATAGGTGATCAAATCCGGGTGCAGGTAAAACCCGCTGTCAATAAAACAAATAGTTACTCCTTTTCCGGTGTATCGGGCATCGGCGTCTAACCTGAGGCCGGTCGGCAGAATAATAAAATCGTCATGGCTTTTTACCGGAAAATACGGTCCGATCTCCGGCAGCATCCTTTGCTGCATTACTACCTCTGTGTGATAATAATCCACACAGCGGCCGCAAATACCATCGTTTTCTGTCCAGGCAGGGTTATGCTGTTTTATTTTTTCGACCACAACTTTTTCATTATCGATATGGTAACGATACAGGAGTTTGTCAACCTTATCGCCGCAAAGAGGACAAATGATATTTACCGGCTGATTCATTATTACAAAGGAAGCAACTATTGGGATGGAGTATTGTCAACCGGTTGACGAAGCGGCTTAAAAGCTGAGCTGATAGGCAATCGTAGCCACAAACTTTCTTGTGAGTCCATCCGGCCGCTGGTCCCTTACTATAAAGGGTGTGCCGAGGGAGAGTTCAAACCCGTTCCCTTTCTTCAATTTATAGTCAACAAAAACATTTGCATTCAATGTAAGCCCGGTTGAATTATAAACAGGCCTCCTCATTTTATTATCATCTTCATAAGTATCGTTGGCAAGATGATAAATAGCTAAGAAACCCGGACGGATGGAAAACCGGTTTCCTGTTTTGAAACTATAAGACACCCTGCCGACCAAATCGCCTTTTCTTTCAAACTTATTTGTAGGCCAGTATTTTAAAGTCAAAGGCACAGACGGGTAATCGCCGGGTAAAAACTTATTTTCGTTTCTTGCTTTCAGGGGTTGCTGCAATGCCAGTGTAGCCCCGAATGATTTTCTGGAATAATTTAATCCCAGCACCAGGTCCACCGTTCCAAGGCTGGTTTGATAAGGCATGGGCAAATGAATGCTGTTTTCGGCTATATCCGCGCCGTCAAAAGGAAGTTTTATCCCCACCACAAACGATTTTTGCCATTTTCGCTTAACATCAAAAGCATGATTGAGGGAAAGAAACAAATCGCCCAACCCACTGGTATTGGCCAGTTCTCCGCTGATGGCATTGTAACTCAGTTTACCGGTAAGTGAAGTCCGTGAAGAAAGACTCCTCGTGTACTCAAGGTAAGCGGTATAGTTGTTGGTTGACCGTTCACCAATGCCATAGCCAAAACCAATATTCAGGTCATTCTTATTTCCCTTTTTTGATTCATGGGCCTCTGCTGCATTTTTGATAGAATGAAGGGTGCACACACCGGCATCGCTGCAGCCCTGCGCAGAGGATTTTTTCACTAAAATTAATGTTGCTATTGCAACTACACTAACTGTTTTCACCATATTTTTCATTTTTGAATTTTTAGTTTGATATTTCCTTTACAAGCATGGCATGGCCATCAGGGTCACGGACAATAAAGGATTTGGTATGCACAGCATTTATATTCTGATGTACCAGTTCTTTTGAAACCAATATATATCCTGCTGTTTTCAGTTTGTTGAAAATCGATTCAGCGTCGTCCACAATCAATATTGTTTGCCAATGCCAGATATCATCCGATCGTGAATCCCGGGGATAAGGTTTGCCCGGGCCGGGGTTAAGATATTGCAAAAATTCAATGCCGGGCCCATTGGCTGCCCGATAACCGGTGATATGAAGGGATGCACCTTCCACATTATTCAGATGTTCCTGCTCCGTTCCTTTATTCCGGCTATCACCTTTTCTCTCTATACCCAGCAGATCCATATAAAATTTATGGCTGTTTTCAGTACTGTTAACTCCGATAGCTGTGTGATCAATACCTAAGAATAGCTCTTCTTTACTGTTTTGCCATTTCGCCTGCCCTTTTCCTTTGGGAAAATAAATCAGTTCGAGATTATGATTATCCGGGTCATGAAAATAAAATGCTTTAATACCCTCTGCAGCCGGGATGGATTTGGGCAGTGTTTGCGGTGAAGTAGATACATGCTCCACATTGTATTTTTTCACCTGCTGATAAGCCTTGTCCATATCGCTTACGACAATGGCAATATGCTGAAACGACAGGTCATTGCTTTTCTGGTCTTCCGGGATACTGCGGCCGCCCGTGGTTAAATAATCTGTGAGCTCAATGAATTCATCGCCTAATTGCAGGCGAACCACTCTCATATTTAAGCCAAAGACCCCCTGCAGCTTTTCAAATTCAGTTCCTGAGTATTCCTGATCGCTTATTTTTTTAAATCCAAGAACTTCTGTATAAAATTGTAAGGACCGGTTCATTTCCTTTACGGTAAAGCCGATCGCATCCACTTTGATTACCTGGGAAAATGAATAACTGTGCAGGAGGAGGGATAAAACCAATATTATTCCCGCTGCTCTTATTTTCTTTTTCATAAATATTTTTATAACATAAATTCCAGGGGTTCAATAAATTTCTTTTTAACTGTCTCCAGTTTTCCCTTTGGATAATGATTATTTACTTTTTTTCTGTCAACAAATAAATAAAATTCAGTTGCCAGCAACATCCCGGTTATTGGAACAAAAATGTAGATCCAGAAATCTGTCCAGACACCTGACGGAAATGCGCTGGCGAATGAACGGGCAGGGTTCATGCCAAAGCCTGACATGGGAGCTGCTACCAGGACCCATGTACAGACAAGACATCCGGCAAAAATTCTGGTAAATTTTTTCAGCCTGTTATTATTGGATGTAAACAGTACTGTACTCATTGTGATAAATGCAATGAGTAATTCTGTGATCAATGAACCTATAAATCCAAACTTGCCAGGTACTGTTGCAGCAGAATGTACTGGTGCATCTGTTAAAATATTCCCCATCAATAATTGCATAACAAATACCGCAGCTGTCCCTCCAATGAATTGAAAGATGATAAAGAAGATTGCATCGTATCTGCACATTTTATCCAATCGCAAAAAAGATAATGTAACAGCCGGGTTGATCTGCGAACCGCTTGGCGCCGTCCAGGGAGAATAAAAAATAAATAATGCGGTTACTCCCATGGCAATACCCATCAGAATATTTTTAAGAAGACCATTGGGTATTGCCTGGTGCCATGAACTTTTTTCAGAGAAAAGCATTGCGCTGAAAAAACATGCGGCAATCATAAAAATGGCAAGGCCCAATGCTTCCCGGAGATTATGCTTCCAGTTCCTGTTAAAAGAAGTTTTCATCTGCTCCCAGCCTTTTTTTCCGGAGACTATTCTTATGGGCATTGCTCTCATAACACAAATAGAAGAAATGATGGAAGAGTTGACTGTCGCCTGGGTGACTTCAGGCCGAAGATTTTGAATGTTTTAATTCCCTTTCCAGGAAAATATTTAACACGGTTCTTATGGTGGCTATTGCCGCCAGTTTCCCAATCTCATCCCAGGTGGGTGCCACAGCCGTGGCTAATACATCGGCACCTAATAATAATTCAAGAGCTACCGCCACGGCGCTTCCGAACTGCACTCTTGCTTCCATGGCCGATAACCCGCTTTTCAATTTTGTCACTGATTGAAAATATTCTATCAGCAATCGTAATAATGCAGCAGCAATCACAGCAGCAGCAATAATCTCCAGGCCATGACTGATATGAATGGTTATATTTTTTGCTATTTCTTCCAAAATTATTTTTGAAAGAAGGCTCCTGAGAACAGGAGCCCTGTTAACCAAAACCAACTGCTTATGAGAAAGAGTTTAGGAGAGACATTATACATTGGCGGTTCGTTTTATGGAGACTGTCTTTTCCTGTAATACTTCTTTGATGAGGTGATCGCCAACTCTTAATGCGTTGGCTGCAATTGTCAATGCCGGGTTAAATGCGCCACAACTTGGGAAGAAACTGGCATCCGCTACATACACATTATCCAGATCATGCGTTTTGCAATTCAGGTCCAGCACTGATGTTTCCGGACTTTTTCCGAATCTCAAAGTCCCGTTCTGGTGGCTCATGCCACTTACATCCAGATCATAACCACCCCACTTCACATCCTTGTAATCAGCATCCAATTCGCCCAGTTTTTCAAACACATCTTTCAGCTTGCTTTTTAATTTTTCAAAAGCTGTATAATTGGTTCTTGTGTAATTCACTTTTATTGTACCGTCATTGCGAAGTGTAACCCGGTTATCAGGAGAAGGCAGATCCTCAGCCGTTAGCCAGAAATCAATACTCATTTCTTTCAGTTCATTGTATGATTTTCCCGGAAATAGGGTTTCACCCATCCAGTTAATAGTATCCGGATCATTGCGGCCCATCAGCTGAATTTCTCCGAGCGGATGCTCACTGTCTTCAGTGCCATGGTAAAAATCAGCAATGCCTAAGCTTTTCTGGAATACACAATCATTTTTCTTTTTTGTAAAGGCCACCAGGCAGCCATTGTGATGCAGCATCAGGTTTCTTCCCACCTGGCCTAATGAATTGGCTAACCCTGTTGGATGATTTTCATTGGCGCTGCGTAAAAACAATGCTGCAGAATTTACAGCGCCACAAGCAACAATAAAAATATCAGCGCTGAATCTTATTTTCTCACCATTAATTAGTACCAGCACTTCTTTTACTTTCTCACCATCTGCACCGGTAATTAGTTTTTCAGCATAAGCATGCGTCAGCAATGTCACATTCTTATTCTTTAGTGCTGGGCGAAGGCACATCACTTCTCCATCAGCCTTGCTATCCGTTAAATCAGGAAAGCCATCAAAATTTTCCAGCACCACAGGGGCTTCCGTTGCAGTATAATCCTGCGGCAACTTTACACCCATTGGCAATGGAAAAGGACGCAAACCAATCTGCCTCATCTTTGTTTCAAGGTCTTGTATCAATGGTTCATATGTCAGAGGTGGCAACGGATACTCCGCCCTGGCGGGAGGTTCACTGGGGTCCACTCCTCGTTTACCATGTACACTGTATATTTTTTCCGCCTGCTCATAATAATTTTCATAAGCATCATATTTCAATGGCCATTCCGGTGATACACCGCCATAATGTTTTACTTCCTCAAAATCTGATTCACGAAAACGGAACAGGGCAGCGCCATACATTTTACTGTTGCCGCCCACATTATAATGTATAAATGGTCTGAATGGTTTGTCATCTTTGTCATACCAATCCTCTTTCGGCCGGTAGCGGCCATTGGTTACCACTTCATGCGGGTCCCAGTTTTCTTTTTCTTTGGGGATAAAACCGCCACGTTCCAGTATCAATATTTTTTTTCCTGTCGGGGCCAGTTTATAAGCAATAGTACTGCCACCGCTGCCGGTGCCGATGATGATGATGTCGTAGTGATTGTTCATGTTTAAAATTTCTTATACAAAGTGAACCAATACCAGGCGGGGATGTTGTCGTGTGATTGACTAATGCAGGCAATTCGTGACCTGAGGTTTACCGGGTGATCTTCCAGTTAAAACCCAATTGTACCGAGAAAGGTATCAGCGGGTTAGTTTGAAGATCCTGATTTATTATTTTTCCTGCTTTCAGGTAAATATCTGTTTTCTTAAAAGAGTAGCCAGTTTGCAAACCATAATAAAAATTTCCTCCGGTTGATGGCTCATACCAGCCATCTTTTGCTAATGGGTAAAGGGCTTTATAACTTTGTGTATGTTTGAAATGAGTAACGATCGCTTTATCAAAACCTGCTTCTCCGGCTACAAACCATTTTGGTTTGTAATAACCAGCAGTTGCTGATAGATCAGTTCCGAAATTTAATAAACGGGTAAAATCACTTTCATACCGCCTGAATACTCCGTAAAATTTTGCACTGAAATTGATATTACCGGTTTTATAGAATCTTATCTGCCCGCCAATTTTAGTTTTGAGATCATCAAACAATTTTTCTCCACCGGGAAAAGAATATTCTGCATTAAGTACAATGGGTAATCTGGATTTTAGCTGATAACCATAACCAACGCCAAATATCACTCCATGTTCAACACCTGTATTGATATTGAAAATATGTTTCTGATCTTTTTTTAAGTTTTTCCAATTTAAATTCTGCGACATTCCAATATCTGGTCTGTATAATAAAATTGCAATGATGATAATTATTTTTTTCATGCTGAGATTATTTTAAGGAATTAAAATAAGTTAATGCCACAGGATATAAATTATTCCAGCCGGTTTGAAAAGCCAGCAGATCATGACCGGCGCCATTTACTTTAAAAAGCTGCGCATTGGTGAAGGCGGATGAAACTTTTTGAGCATATTGCTGTCCATACGCTTTATTATTTTCGCTGTAAACAAAAAGAACTTTGGTAGTAAACTGATGAATATTAGAAATAAAATTTGGTTTCTCCCGGTCGCCAATTTCTGTTAATGCATCAGCAACAACTTTCCCAAATCTCCAGAAGGGTGGTGTTGCTTCATTTCCTGTTGGATTGTCTTTTGCACCATCAGCCACGGCAGCCAATGCATATTTATAATCAACAATAGCATGTTCATCTTCTTTACCGGTAATAAACTGGTCAGGGTAGGATACATCGTTGAAAAGTTCACTTGCCGGGTTTACATTTTTTGCCCGTTTTAAATAATCCTGTATATCATCATAAACCAAACCACCGGGTTCTGCAAGAATAACACCGCTGATGGCCGCAGGATACTTATTAATATAACCCGTTGCTAAAATGGCGCCCCAGGAATGCCCTAACAGAAAAATTTTTTGTGTTGGTGATTTTCTGTAATAATTTATAACCGCACCCAGATCATCATACATCAACTGCAATGAATAAGAGTTTTTTGGATGACGTTTTGATAAGCCGGAACCCCGCTGGTCGTATAAAATAACCCGGTAACCCTGGTTGGAAAATTCTTTACAGTTTAACAATGACCTGTAATCAGCGCCGGGTCCTCCGTGCAATACGATGATCATTGCGCTGTCGGGATTTCCAAATGCTTCGGAATGCAATAAAGTCCCATTGACGGAGATGGAAGGCAATGAGGGATCATGCTCAACTGTTTTAGGTACTAAATTTCCTTCTTCATTGATCAATTTTCCTTTTGTACAGCCAACAATTAAAATAGCGGAGACAAGTGCAGTGGCAATAATCTGTAGTTTATTCATCATAATTGTATTTGGACTGCAAAGAGAAATTTTGAAGGAAAATAAATCTGTCAGCCCTGCGACGGAAGATGTTTTTTAACAAAAATGTTCATGAGAAACTACATTGCTGTCATATAACAGACAGAACATTATTTAGCGTTCAGTCATCTTTGACAAAAGTTTAAAAAATGAAAAAAATAGTTTTAATTGTAACAGGCATTTTGTTCACGACTCTTTCAGTGTATGCACAAAAATCAGCGGTGTTTGTGAAGTCGGATAAAGCGATAAGAGGCTATGACCCTGTAGCATATTTTACCGATGGAAAACCAGTAGAAGGCAAAGAAGAATTTGTTTATAACTGGAGTAATGCCAACTGGTATTTTTCTTCAAAGCAGCACCTTGATCTGTTTAAAGGCAATCCGGGAAAATATGCGCCGCAATATGGTGGTTATTGTGCCTATGGATTATCCCGTGGCTATAAAGCATCAACGGTTCCTGAGGCCTGGACGATTGACAACGGGAAATTGTATTTAAACTATAGCCTTTCTGTAAGAAGCGACTGGGATAAAAACAGGCGGGAGAGAATTCAGAAGGCAGATAGTTATTGGCCACAGATAAAAGACAAGGAGTAAGTCATGAATAAATATTTGCAACTTTTTTTTGCTTTTTCGTTATACACAACAATTGCTTTGGGGCAGGCAACCAGGCAGGATAACAGTCAGGAAGAATTCGTTAAGTCGCTAAAGAATCAACCGGTCAAAAAATTTTCTTTTGTTGCGCAGGACGGATCAAAATGGAATTCCACTGAACTCAAAGGAAAGGTTATTGTTATTAACTTCTGGTTTACTGTCTGCAAGCCATGCATACTGGAAATGCCACATTTGAATAAGCTGGTGGAGGACAATAAAACCAGCCCGGTCGTGTTTATCGCCCCGGCCCCCGAAGAAGAGCTTCAAATAAAAAAGTTTTTAAGGAAATATAATTTTGATTACAATATCATTCCCTCCTCGCTGGAATATATTACCGCATTGGGCATTGAGAACTTTCCCACGCATATTATCATTGATAAAGCAGGAATCGTCAGGCAGGTCTTTATCGGATATGCAGATGATATAAAAGAAAAGCTGCAGGCGGAGATTGATAAGTACAAATAAATATGATAAATCCGCAGACCGAAATACAACAGCAGAAGGAAACCCTCCGCCTTGAAACTTTCAGTGATGGGGTGTTTTGCATTGCAGTTACGCTGCTGTCGCTTGAAGTGGGAGTGAAATTGAAGGATGATATCAGCAACCAATCGCTTATGAATGAACTGCTTGCTGAGTGGCCGATCTACCTGGCCTATGTCATCAGCTTTGCAAATGTATTACTGGCATGGATGGGCCATCACGGCTTATTTAAAATGCTGCACAAGACTGATAACGCCATCATGATCACAAATGGTTTGCTGCTGATGCTGGTGGCGCTTGTTCCTTTTCCGACAAAAACACTTGGAAAATTTTTAACGACCGATGCTTTTAAAGCAGCGGTTATCTTTTATACTGCTTATTTTGTATTGATCAGTCTTGCCTTTCGTTTACTTTGGTTTGCCGCAGCCCGCAAAAAAGATTTATTGGTGCATGATATTACAGCAAAACAAATTAGGCAAACCACCCGCAACGAAAATATCGGGCTAATCTGCAATGCCATTATACTCAGCGTGGCATTTATAAACCCTTGGGCTGCCCTTGCTCTTAGTTTTGGGATGTGGGTGTATTGGGTCGTGTTTGCGTAAAGTGTTATCAAAAAAAAATAAATCTTCTGACGAAAAACGCATTTTTACTATTCAGGAAGAATACAATCAAACCTCAGCAATTTCTTTCTTCACTTTTGCCTTTTTAATTTTACTGTCATACATTCCATACTCTTTTATCACCCGCAGTACTTCAGCAACACCCCATGCCTGCGCCACACAGCCTCTTGGGTGATGCGGTGCATCTGCATCAAAAATTTCTGATATCTGGCCAATGCAAGTGTCGCATGAATAATATTTGAGGGAGCTTAATCACTTTTTTATTTTAATATATTCTCAATACAGCCTGTATGGCAAAATAATTTCCATTGGCAATGGTTTGCCCAGTATGATCCTTCTTTCCAGTATTTGTTCAAGGTGGCGTTCACTGTGGTCGGCATATAACTCCAATACTTCCCGTAAACTCATTTCACCTCTTTCGGGGTGGATGCCGGTTTTGCTCCAGTCATCCGAAGAGCAATTGTCAAATATTACCGAAGTTGTTTTTCTCAGCAACTCAAATAAATCAAGATTGGAGTTTATATACTCAACAAGCTGTTGCTGATAATTTAATTTAACAGCCCAATCCGCTTCTAAGTAATATGGAAAGGGGCCGGGATGTACAGTAAAAGCCTGTCTTATCCTGCAGGCGCCGATAATATCCGCATCTGCCAGGTGAATTAAAATTTCTGCAATACTCCATTTACCCGGGATTACATGCATTTTTAACTCTTCACCTGTAAGCCCTTCAATAGATTTTCTGATTCTTTGCGGGCCTTTTTTATATGCTTTCAATAAAATATCTGAAGAATAACATGCATATTTTTTACTGCCAATTGCCTGTTTTGCCATATCCTTTTTATTAGTTAACTAACCGTATCTTTTACTGCTATCTTAAACGATTTTTTCCATTCTTTTTTTGAGCATTTTCATTCCGTTTTTTTCCAGATAGAATTCGTAATCTTTTATCACCCGCAGCACTTCCGCCACTCCCCATGCCTGTGCCACACAACCACGGGAATGATGCGGCGCATCTGCATCAAAAATTTCTGATACCTGTCCAATACAGGCCTCGTTCAAATGATATTTAAAATCCTCAATCACTTTTTCAGCTTTCAATTTAGAGGAGTCTTCGCCAGGTCCTCCCTTTGGGGGAGGATTTAGGAGAGGCCTCATCATCGCATCCACATAAGCCCCCAGCAGCCAGCTCCACACTGTTCCTTCATGATAGGATGAATCACGATGCCACTGGTCGCCCCCGTAATGATGCACATAATGAGAATCCTCCATGGGTAAGCTGCGCAACCCAACCGGGGTATATAATTTTTCTTCAATGATTTTCAATACTGCTTCAGCTTTTTCACCTTCCACCAGGGCAAAGGGCAGGCTTATTGCAAATAGCTGGTTGGGGCGAAGTGTAACATCCGGTTTACCATTCTCATCAATTACATCGTATAAATATTTTCCTTCAGCAAACCAGAACAGCTTGTCAAAACTTTCTTTTGCTTTTGCTGCGCTGCCTTCCACTGCTGCTGCGTCTTTCTTTTGGTTGTTTAACCGCAGCAATGCTGCAAATATTTTTAATACATTATACCAAAGGGCCTGTATTTCCACCGGCTTGCCCATTCTTGGCGTTACCACCCATGTACCGATTCTTGCATCCATCCAGGTGAGTTGCTGACCAACTTCACCTGCATAGAGCAAACCATCTTCAGCCACATGGATATTGTATCTGGTTCCCTTAAAATGCCAGTCAATAATATCTTTTAGTACAGGAAGAAGTTCATTCAGCACAAATGTTTTATCATCAGTTGCCTGTAAATATTTATACACGGCAATAAAATACCACAGAGTGCCATCCACATTGTTGTACTCCGGCGGTTCTTTTTCCTGGAAACGATTGGGCAGCATGCCCATGCTTACACTTTGTGCAAAAGCGGAAAGAATTTTCTTAGCATCATCATAACGGCTGGTGCTTAAGGTGAGACCAGGTAAAGAAATCATGGTATCCCTTCCCCAATCGGTGAACCAATGATAGCCGGCTATTATTGTTTTGAGATTTTCGCTTCGCTTAACAATGAACTGGTCGGCGGCAAGAATCAATTGCCGCAGCGTTTCATCTTCGGGCTGACCTTTCAATAATGCCTTTCTTCTTTTTAATTCTTTTTTGATTAACCCTTTTGCATCTCTTCCATCCGGGTTTTCAGTGGAGATAACTATGTTTAGTTCGTCACCTTCTTCTAACTGAACCGAAAAAGTTCCATGATTAAATAAATCTTCAGTAAAATCCAATCCCCGGTATTGTTCTACACTGTATTTAAAATTATTAAACCATCTTGGGGTGTGCTCGTAAATGGAACCGGGAACGGAGATATAAACATTATTTATTCCATCAGGCTGGTTATGAAAAATTCCGTTGGTGAAATCTGCATCCCAGTGCATTCGTGGTGAAGCATGTCTGAGTTCATGATAACCTCTTGCTGCCATTAACGGCAGTAACTCTAAGGCAAATGATGAATCGGCTTTCAGTACTTCATATTTTATCACAACCGTATTTTCTCCGTGAATCATGCAGATGGTTTTCTTTAACTGAACAGCTCCGGCATAGTAATTCCATTCAGGAAAAAAATCTTTGGTGAAACTTTCCAGGTACTGGTTGCCATTTGGGTGCAGCACATCGCCGCCGTAAAGATTACAGCTTAATTCAAATCTTTGTTCGCCGACAACGATTGTTTCATCCAGTTTGGATAACAGTACCATTCTGTCTGTTGGCGGGTTGATGGCTGCAACAAACAAACCATGATACCGTCTTGTATGAGCACCGGTAATGGAGGAACCGCTCCAGCCGCCAAGGCCGTTTGTTTCTAAATATTCCAGCCCGGATGCTTGATTAAAGTTCTGCAATTGGTATTTGGCTTTTTTAAGCATACTATTATTTTTTTTACCACATAGGCACATAGAAACATAGATTTTCACATAGATTTCTATGTGCTTCTTTCTATTGTGTACTATGTGTCTATGTGGTTAATATTGTTGAATAGGATTCCCGGACGTACAA
>CAYHPA010000014.1:0-29687 GCA_964358155.1 uncultured Chitinophaga sp. | reverse complement strand
CTTGTTCAGCAAGGATTTCTTTTCCCCTCAGCAGGCTAAAAAAGGTGGCATTACCCACACTTCCTCCTGATGCACCCGAGAGGCAAAAGAGATGATTGGAAAATTTTCCGCCGGAAGTATCCTGTAAGCCGCTTAAGATCTGAGCTGTCCAGTAGCCAGACCGGGAAGCACCTCCATTGGCCATAACAAAATACACCGGGTACTTTGGTTTCGTACTGTCGTCCAGTATTGCTTTTCGTTCAGGATCACTGACCCAATTGCTGAAATAGTCTTTCAAAGTTTGTCGTTCACTGAAAAGCGGCTGATTTTTTTCTTTGGAAGGCAGATTTAGTTTATGTGAATCAAAATATCTTCCAAAAATCAGCGCTGCTATGAAGAGGATGAAATGAAGGTTTATTTTTTTCAGTACAGAAATGAAACTGAGGATATTTCCAAAACCAAGCAACACGCCGAATGCAAGCAGTATAAAAGGGAAGGGGCCGATAAAAACAGCAAAGCGGACATAAATGATGGAAGCAAGGTAAACGCAAAGTGCAACAAAGCACATGATCATAAAGACCTGCACATATTTCCTGTTCTCATCATGCCAGACGATATATTTCATCCGTTTCCACAACCCGCTTTTAGGAGTTATATTTCCAAGGCCTTTCATTTCTCCTTCCTCCGATGCTTCGTCCAGCTCTCTTCGTACTATCAGCAATAATACCAGCCCGATCTGTAATGCGAGCAACAAGGCAATAACACTCCAGAAACTTTTTAACCACATCATCAATATGCTAAAGCATACCAGCAGCCAGAAAGTGGTAAGCCGGGTCCTTTTTAAAAAAATTATCCATTGCTTTTTATTCCTCGTTCCTTCCCGCAGGTACAATGTCCAGAGTTCATACAATAGAAAATACCAGCCATAGCTGAACAGCAAAATGATATGGCACTCGCTGCTGCTTAGCTTGGGATAACCATAGTTTTCCAGCCGGAAAAAAGCCAGCAGGATAATGGTGATACAGGAAAAAGCAAGGATGCGGGGCGTTTGCACCCGGAAGATTTCCCAGGTGGGGTCATCATCAGGGCTTTGAAAATGTTTGGCCCTGCCCACGATACGGGTGGAATACCAGGTAACATACACCCAGAAGACGAGTGCAACAATGAAACATAAGAATTCAACGACGGTTGTTTTTCCTTTCGGATTTTCCAGGGTGATCACCATCAGGTCTTTGCCTTGCGTAACATGCCAGAAAGTGAAATAGGCCAGCAGTAAGAAAAGTATGGGAGGAAAAAACAGCCATAATGTTCTGAGGAGATAGTGCCATGTATGAACGACAAAAAATTCTCCCAGCTTCAGCAGCCGTTTATTTTCTTTTGACAGTGGCATTGGTTGGTTGGCTAAAAATAGCAAAGCGTGGAAGAAAAACAAAACATCATCCCAAATATTAAGAACGGTCAGCCCGGCATAGTTAACCTGCCGGTTCATTCAGTGTTTTCCAAAGCAGGTCTTTTAATTCCGTCAATCCCTTGTTTGTAACAGAGGAAATAAAAAGATGAGGGATGTTTTTGGGCAATTCTTTTTCAACAGCTGCCTTTAATTCATCATCCAGCATATCGCTTTTGCTGATGGCGATGATGAATTGTTTGTGCAACAACTCCGGATTGTATTGCTCCAGTTCATTTACCAGTATCTCAAATTCTTTTTTATGATCATTGCTGTCGGCAGGGATTAAAAAAAGAAGCACAGGATTTCGTTCAATATGCCGGAGAAAACGATGACCCAGCCCTTTTCCCTCCGCAGCGCCTTCAATAATGCCGGGCAGGTCTGCGATGCAAAAACTTTTTCCGTCACGGTATTCCACCATACCCAGGTTGGGGGTGATGGTGGTAAAAGCATAATCTGCAATTTTTGGTTTGGCGGAAGTAATAACAGAAAGCAATGTTGATTTACCTGCATTGGGAAAACCAACAAGCCCCACATCGGCCAGCACTTTTAGTTCCAGGACTTTCCAACCTTCACTTCCTGCTTCACCCGGTTGTGCATGTTCGGGCGCCTGGTTGGTAGCTGTTGCAAAATGGGAATTACCAAGTCCACCTCGTCCCCCGGATATCCATATCACTTCCTGGCCGTCTTCCAGTATCTCCACTTCCTGCTTTCCCGTTTCTTCATCCCTGGCAATAGTACCCAGTGGTACTTCTATGATAATGTCTTTCCCGTCACGGCCATGGCAGTTATTGCCCCCGCCTTTTTCTCCATCCTCAGCCAATACGTTTTTGTAATAGCGGAGATGTAATAAGGTCCAGAGATTTGAATTTCCCTTTAAAATAATATGGGCTCCGCGGCCACCATCACCACCATCGGGCCCGCCCATAGCCGTGAACTTATTTCGCTGAAAATGTTTATTACCGGCGCCGCCATGCCCACTGCGGCAGAATATTCTTATTTGGTCAACAAAATTGCTTTTCTCCAAAACTGTATTTTTACTGTGTGGCGCAAATATACTCTATCCATCACGCAAACTTTTTTATATGAAAAAGCTCTTGTTATTTCTTCTGGTATGGGTAATGATCACAGGCTGTACCAACAAAACCGCAAAGGACAAACCATTGAACAGTTCGGTACCTGCCTGCCTGCAGGAAACAATAAAGGCGCTGGAAAAAGGAAAGGAAACAAATGCTCCTGTACAGATCGACGAATATTTTTACAATGGTAAAAGAGTATTCCTGTACACAGCTGATTGCTGCGATCAGTTTAATGTGGCCTATGATGAAGACTGCAACCCTGTCTGCGCACCCAGCGGTGGAATGGAAGGAGGCGGAGATCATAAATGTGAAGATTTCTCCACAGCCGCACGGTGGGTAACTCTGATATGGGAAAAGAAAGATCCATAAAAAAACAAACCCGCCCTTATTCAGGAGCGGGGTTGTTCTCTTACATCAGGGACATTGTTTATTGAACCACAATCTTTGTACTGAATATTGATTTGCTGCTAGCATCAGTCACCTTCACCAGGTAAACCCCTTTGGATACAGATGATTTCAGTTTTATCTGCTGCACCTGGTTGTCGCCGCTTACTGCTACAATTTGCTGCATCAGCTGGCGGCCCATCATATCTGTAACCTGCACTGTATAGCTGCCGGCTGCTGCTTCAGTAAATTGAATGTTGAATTGATTGGCAGTAACGGGATTGGGGAAAATGCTTATCCTGCTGTCGCCCGTTTCGGTTCCTTTTGAAATAAGGTCAACACTCGTTGCTTTTGGTTTATTGCCGGAAACAAGCAGGTTGCCATTAGCAAGATCAGATGTATGTGATACCGTTCCGTTTATTTTGAGCGGAGTGGCGGCCAATGTTTTTATATCAACTACAAAAAGAGAAGCTGATTCCATGGCGCTGCCAATTACTACCTGGTTGTTTGCATTTACTGCTGCCCCATTAATAGTGAAACCCTGTGGCAAACCTGAAACAGCGCCAAGATGCGTAGCTACACGGCTTTCAATATTTACTTTGAATACCTGGTTGCGGGCAGAAAAAACATAGAGATTACCATCGTCATCAGCAATCATATCACCACCAAAGCTGCTGCAGGAACTGTGAATGGACATGCCTTTATTGGCCGGGTCATCCACGATGGCACCCAAGTCATTGAC
Organism: uncultured Chitinophaga sp.; assembly: GCA_964358155.1. Lineage (GTDB taxonomy): Bacteria > Bacteroidota > Bacteroidia > Chitinophagales > Chitinophagaceae > JJ008. The sequence goes on along the minus strand of CAYHPA010000014.1, from coordinate 26,056 downwards.
TTTTGGTTTATTGCCAGTAGTGAAACGTATGAGCTGTGTGGCATCATTTGTCATGGCATAACCATTACCATCCGATGCAATGGCCATGCGGGTAACGATATTACCCTGGTCAGATGATTTTACCGGTTTATTGGTGAGCGGTACGGTTACATAATATACCTGCTGTGTTTTTACATCAAAATACCGCAACTGGTCAATGAACATAGGAGTATAATATACACGGGCATGCCTGCTATCGTATGCGATGGCTGCCACACCGGAACTAAAGGCCGGTTGCTCTGGGAAGCCTATTTTGTTGGTGCCAAGATCGGTGATCTGTTTTTTTGTATACGCATCAAATGCCACCTGCTTGTCGGCCATACCATTGATAAGGGAACCGCTGAAGATGCCGGTTTCAATATTCAGGATACGCAGGTACACCCAACGGCCATTTTCCTGTGGCACATCGGTCATTGCATAAGCAAACTTATCGGTTTGCTGGGCGCTTAAAATGGTAGTAAGTAATGTAGCTCCTGAAAGAAGCGTTGCAGAGAGTAGACCTTTTCTCATAGACTAACTTTTTTGAATTTACAATGAATAAAGAACAGGATTAAATTACGACTATTTGCCAGTACGGAAAAGAAATTTTTATAAATGGTCTGAATGTCAGCCTTTCCGGGGTTTGTACGAAGCAGATTGCAATGGCAGGTCTGCCGGAACAGTCCGTAAAGGTTCGCAGGGCCGCAGTGTTTCAAAACAGTCTGCCGGAAGCTGTTGATAAAGCGAGGTCCCTTCTGTTTTCCACGCCAGCATTTCATCGGTTACCTGTTTAATGACCTTTCCGGGGTTGCCCACAATCAAGCTGCGGGGTGGTACGATCTCACCCTCTTTTACAAGGGTCAATGCGCCAACAATACTTTCATCGCCCAGTTGCACATTGTCCATCAGTACTGCATTCATTCCTACCAAACAGTTTTTGCCGATGGCAGCACCATGAATAACGGCTCCATGACCAATATGCGAGCCTTCTTTTAATAATACCGTTATACCCGGAAACATGTGGATGATGCAATTTTCCTGCACATTACATCCGTCTTCCAAAATAATCTGGCCCCAATCGCCGCGGAGCGCTGCGCCCGGACCGATGTAGCAGTCTTTACCGATGATGACATTACCAGTAACCGCCGCCTGCGGATGAATGAATGAAGATGGGTGAATGACGGGAGTATAGTCTTGGAACTGATAAATCATCTTGGAAGAGTATATATGGTAAATAAAGTATCTAAAGTTATCAGAGGTCGGAGTTTCCCTTTTGCTTTTGTTCGTCTCTTTTTTTTCGGAGAAAGGATAAATAGCCATTTAGCAGCCTTTCAATTTCTTTTCCTTTGAGTTTATAATAATCCAGCTTTTCCATTGTAATATACCCATCATCAAAAGCATCAATCAGATGATTAATTGTTTCGGTTAATGATCCTCTTGCCTGAATGCAGTAGTGAATCTGATCTGGATAGGTAAACCTTCCGTGTCCTTCTGATATAAGGGCATTAATGGATCGGGAACTGCGAATTGTTTGATCAGTAAGTCTGAATTTTTCTTCAGGAGGGAATCCTCTGGCCTCATTGCTAACTTCTTTTTTAAATTCCCTCACTTTTTTCCATAATTCAAGCTCTTCAAACCCAAAATGATTGTTTTCCGGCATAGTAATACAAGTTTGTCTTTAAGGAACTTTATTTACCCAAGATACCCTATATACTTATCAACTTTTTATCGGTGCGGTAACAAAGCCCCTTAAACTGCGCCACCAGGTGATCTTTCTGATTGGTAATATTAATATGATACAAGCCTGTTGACCTCCCATTATGCAGCTCTTTCGCTTCAGCGGTTAACACATCACCCACATGCACCGGTTTGGTAAAGTTGATAGAAGTATCCAATGCCACAGATAAAACATTGTGGTTGTTACATGCAAATGCAAATGCAGAATCAGCTAATGAAAATGGAATGCCCCCATGAACAATTCCAAACCCATTGATCATTTCTTCCCGCACTGTCATTTTTATCCGGCTGTATCCTTCTTTTATTTCCAATACTGTTACACCCAACCATTGAGAAAACAAATCATGCTCCATCATATGGCTAACAACTTTACCGGCGAGTAAATCTTTTTCTGTACTCATAACTGTAATTACTTTATATACTTACTACTCTCCCTTGAAAACAGGTTTTCTTTTTTCCAGGAAGGCTTCCACCCCCTCCTTATAGTCATGGGTAGCGGCTGCTTTTTGCTGATACTCGTCCTCTAACTGTAATTGTTCAGCCAAAGAACTACAGAAGGAGAGATTTAGGGCATGTTTGGTATAGGCAAGCCCTTTGGTGGGCATGTGAGACAGGGCAACAGCTATCTTTTTACTTTCTTCTGCAAAACTATCTGCAGAAAACACTTTATAGATCATGCCCATTTTTTCTGCGTCTGATGCAGGCACCTTTTCTCCCAGCATCATCAACGCACTGGCCTTTTGCCAGCCGATCAATCTTGGTAAAAAAAATGTTCCGCTGCTGTCGGGTATCAAACCAATTTTACTGAAAGCCTGCAGGAAGGAAGCTTCGTCCGATGCAACCACCACATCGCAACACAGGGCAATATTGGCCCCGGCCCCGGCCGCCACACCGTTTACTGCTGCCACTACCGGTTTCTCCAATCCTCTTATTCTTGTGATGATCGGATTATAATGTTCCCGTAGTATTTTTTTCATGCCCGGTCCGTGTGGGTCCACCACTTCCGCCAGGTCCTGCCCGGCGCTGAAAGCCTTTCCTTCACCAGTGATATAGACACAGCGAACTTTTTTGTCTTTGCAAAGATCCAGGGCATCCTGCATCAAAAGGGCCATTTCCCGGTTAAAAGAGTTGAGTTTGTCAGGCCGGTTCAGGGTGATGAAACCGATGGCATCTTTTATTTCAAAATGGATGGAAGGCATGGAAAATATTTATATGTAAGATAGATATTTCAATGAATTAGTAATTTAGAATATGCGCCAGTTTGTTTTAGCCTTAAAATTTTCCCTGCTTTCCATTTTGGCGTTTGCACAACAAGGGGCTGTAGTGCTGCAACATGTTTCGGCAAAAAACGGCCTCAGCAATAATGGAATAAACGGATTACTAAAAGACAAACGGGGTTTTTTGTGGATAGCCACATCCGGGGGCCTGAACAGGTTTGACGGGAAGCAGATAAAAATTTTTCGGCATCATCCGCAGGATACCCAAGCTCTAAGCAATAACTGGGTAACAGCTTTGTTGGATGATAAAGAAGGTAATATCTGGATCGGCACCCGTAATGGTGTCTGCGTGATTGATCCGTTTTCCCTTGTAATTAAAAGGGTGCTTCCTGAAAAAAGAATAAATGACAACGAGGTCTTGCTGGTAAATAGCCTGACAAAAGACCCGAACGGGCATATATGGGCAGCCACCAACCTGGGACTCTTTGAGGTTTCACCGCCAGGATTGAAAGAAATAAAGATCCCTGTAAAAAATAACCAAGCCCTGCAATCTGTTATCCGCCAGGCAGCATTCGACAAAAAAGGAAATCTTTTTTTAGCCACAGGGAATAAGATATATGTTCGTCAGGCAGGTAGTGCGGAGGCAGAGATGTATACACTCCATGGAGATGGAGAAAAAAAATCATCAGTATCAATCGAGGCTTTTTTCATTGCTCCTGATGGAAACATCTGGGTCAGTACTTTTTTACACGGCATATTTCATGTAAATACCGGTGAGGGACTGGTAAAAAAAATACCGGAACCGGGCTCCTTCACTTCGTTTTCTGATGCAGGCAATAACCTCTTCTTTCTTGCAGGTAATACAAAAGGAATTTACCTGCTGGACGCTTCATTGGAAAAAACAACTTCCTATATCAGTGCCGGTCCCTTTCTTCAGCAACAGGATAAGGCTGGTGTCAATGTTGTTCTGTATAATGAGACCGATGGTTTATGGATCGGTACCGGCAATGGTATTTACCTGCTGAATATAAAGAAAAACGATATCCGCTTTGTTTCTTTCGAACATTTGCTTGGAGGAGTTGAAAAAAAAGAGATAGTTAATGCTTCTTTCATTTTAAAAAGACCAGCCTTATTATTTGTATCATTGATAGATGGGGGCTATTTTTTTTACGATACATATGCCGGTAAAAAAATGCCAGCTCCGGCAGAGCTGTTACCATGGCTTTCACCGGATTCTCAAATAGAAAGAGTGGAGCAGGCAAAAGATGGATTAGTGCTTTTTATCAGCCAGGATGTGGGAGTGATAGAATGGGACCCGGTTCAGGGAAAAGCTGTCAGCTGGAACAAAAAATTCAATACAGATATTTTCACTAGTGTGCTGGGAATGATAAACGAAAGCAGGTATGTGTGGGTGTCGCAAAAAATGGGAATACGGAGATACGATAAAACAACGGGAAAAACAATAGGGATCACAACCCCGGAAAAAAACACGCAACAAACGGGCTCATATAGTTTCCGTTTTCTTAAGCAGGATAAGAAAGGCATTATCTGGTGCCTGCCTGCTCCCATTCGAAACATAAAACCATGTGTAGGGAGGATATTGCCAGGTAGCAATGAGATCAACTTGTTTGTATATGATCCAGCCGATACTTCTTCATTGCCGGCATACGATCAACTGTCGGATATTGAAATTGATAAAAATGATATGGTGTGGTGTGCATCAGCAACCGGGCTGATAAGCTGGCGATCAGTTACCGGGAAACCCTCCTTTCGCCGCTTTACCATGGAGGATGGGCTGTCATCTGAAAGAGTTTTTACGGTGTTGGCCGACAAGGCCGGGAGGATCTGGTGCGGTACAGCTTTTGGATTATCGATCTATGATCCGGCCAGGAATTTTTTTTCAAACTATTACAGGGAAGATGGACTAAGCAGGGATATTATCTTCTATCTGCATAAAGGCATCAACGATGATATGATTGTGACCTCATGGGCGGGAGTTGATATTATTTCAGCAAACGGTTTACAACAACCACCACCGGCCGGTGCCCCGCTTGTCAGTGAAGTAAAGATCAAGAATGTTTATTACCCGTTGCAGGAAGAAAAAATTACAGGCCGTGAAGCGATAAACCTTACTTACAGGCAAAACATGATTGCTGTGGAGTTTGTATGGCCCGGCTACCGGAGCCCTAACAATATTTCGTATGCCTATAAACTTTCCGGGGTGGATAATGACTGGATAAAGACCCGCAACAATGTAGTAAGCTATGCCAACCTGCGGGAAGGGAAATATGTGTTTGAAGTAAGAACATTAAATAGTGCAGAACTTGCATCTGGCAAAACCACTCAACTTGTTTTTATCATCAGCCCACCTTTCTGGCGCAGGTGGTGGTTCATTGCAGCCTGTGCGTTGGTCATTATCGGGTTGGGTTACTATTTAATTCAGTTGCGTATCAGCCGTATCAAAGAAAGATACAGGCTCCGCACAAAAATTGCCGCCGACCTGCACGATGAGGTTGGAAGCACACTGACCAGTATTACTATCTTAAGCAATGTGTCGAAACAATTGTTTGAAAAAGAACCGGACAAGGCAAAGGAAATGCTGCAGCAGATAGCAACACAAAGCAAAACAGTGCAGCAAAACATGAGTGATATCGTGTGGGCTATCCGGCCGGACAATGAAAAACTGGAAAACCTGCTGGTGCGGATGAGGGAATATGCAGCGCAAACTCTGGAGCCATTACATATCAGAACGGCGATCGCTATTGAAGAAAACCTGTTGAACAAAACATTACCGCTGGCTTACCGGAAAGAAGTTTTACTCCTGTATAAGGAAGCTATCAACAATATTGCAAAACATGCCGGCGCCACAGGAGTGGATATCAATATAAGACGGCAGGCGCAGCTTTTTGTAATGACAATAAAAGACAATGGCCGCTGGAAGGGAAATGGAACAACATCCGGAACAGGATTGCAAAGCATGCTGCAAAGAGCGAAAACGATGGGAGGGGAACTGAACCTTGAGCATGGCGATAGCGGCACAACGGTACAACTACTGGCTCCGCTCCCATAAATTGGGGAGAGGGAAAAAGACAGTGATATGCTTACTTTACTTTCACATGGAGAAAACTATAATGCCCGTAAAAGTGCTCATATACGAAGATAACCCGGCGTTGCTGAAAAGCATCAGTACACTTTTTCAGATGAATGACGAATTTGAAGTGGTCGCCGGCATGCCTGATGCACTGACTGTCGTGGCAGACATTGAAACATTTAAACCGGATGTGATACTGATGGATATTGATATGCGCCCATCCAATGGCGTGGAGGCAGTAAAAAATTTACGGAGCAAATTTCCCGATCTGCCGGTGATCATGCTCACTGTGTTTGAAGACAACGACAATATTGTCAACTCCATTTGTGCCGGTGCCAACGGCTATCTGCTGAAAAAAGATGTGGACCAGGTGCTGCCTGCTATCAAAGATGTGCTGGGCGGTGGTGCACCTATGACCAGTTCAGTGGCCCGGAAAGTATTGCAGCTTTTCACAAAAACACAATCCAGCCAGGCAGATTCGCCGGACTCTCTAACAAAAAGGGAGGCCGAAATATTGCAATGGCTGGTAAAAGGGTACAGTTATAAAATGATTGCATCTGAACTGAATGTAGGAATCGAAACAGTCCGCAGCCACATCAAGAAAATATACAAAAAACTTCATGCCAGCAGCGCTACAGAAGCTGTGTATAAGGCGCAGCGGTATAAGTTTCATTGATTTTTCCCTTTTACTTAACCCTTTTATGGGATTGTGAGCATTTTGAAGAATGCTCAACTTCGTTAAAGGAAAATATAATTACCATTTCAACTTATAGACATAGGCTTTTCCGACTGGCTATGTTGAACAAAGAATATCACACTAAAAACTGTCACCACAAAGCATAAAAACTCAATATGAAAAAGAAAATCATCATTGCTGTATTTTTCATGATCGCCACAGGCCCTTTGGCAGGCCAAAACACCATCAATACCAACCAGTTTATGATAGCCCCGGCAACGGGGGAGTCCCTGGTAACGCTGACTAATATTACCAGTGAGCTTTGTCCTACTAACCTCCGGCAGGGTGACCGGGAATTTGGCGGGGCACCAAAAGTTACGATAACTGCAAAGCTGGAAATATCACCCGACAGCAGCGGATTGATCGCTGTAATTAAATTCAGTGCATGGGAAAGAGGCGATGGAAGAAGCCTTGCTACCTGGGTAACTGGGGAATTCAGGCTAAGGGTGTATACAGCGCCGGCCGGAATTAAAATTACTGGCATAAAGCCTGCAAATTTTTCCTCCTCCATTATAGATTTCGTAGGGTCTGATGCGGGTCCTGAATTTGGAATTTGCAGTGAGGGTGTAGGAGCAGCAGCAAATCCGGGAGGACTTATCAAAAGAATTTTGTGGGTGGGCGACACAGGTGGAAATGATGTGGCAGCCCCGGGAACAAGTTGCCGCTGCGACACAAAAATCAGGAGTATTGAGTTCAACAAAGTGCGGATTTCAACAAGAAGAATTTAAAAGCAATTAGCGGAAAAAACAGGCTTGATATTTTTTATCACAAAAAGAATAATTATGAAAAAGCAAATTTCAATGACCATTTGCATATTACTGGCAGGATTAACTCTTTCTGCCCAACTTATACCAAACCCTCAGTTTGAGCTTGCACGGCCTTCATCAGCTGAATACAGTTACCAAAACCCCCAGATGGAAAAGTATCAGAAAGGGTGTTTGGAAAACCTTTTCCGTTATACACAATGTCAAAACTGGACAATATGGCTGGGAGGCATCACCAATGCAGCCGGAGTAATGACGGAAACAGTGAAAGCAGCTTCCAATTGTGTGCCCCCGTGGCCCAACTATGTTATGGGGAATATGATGCATGTAAAAACTACTCTCGGAGGCAGCGGAATTGTCAATTCAGATATTCCGGCAGGTACAGCTAAAGTAAAAGTCACTTGTTGGGTATATGTTATTAAAGGCAAAGTGGATTTTGCATATGGCCCCACCGGCAGCGGGGTGGTAAGAACTTATTCCACCACAAAATGCAAATGGGAAAAACTGGAAATGGTCAAAAGTGGCAGCGAAGCCTGCAATCAGGTCACACTGTATTCAAAAGATGCCGATGCGGAGTTTTATGTGGACGCAGTATCGGTGGTAAAAATGTAGTACGGGATAGAATAAAACAGGTTCATTTAACATATAAGTTTTTTAGAATGAAAAAAAAGAATTTTTTTCTGATTTTTTTCTTCAGCCCTTTGTTGGCGTTTGCTCAAAAGCCAACTCCCTACTATCTTACTCCGGAGGATACTGTAAAAATGAAAGGGGGTAAACAGGATGTTTTAAAACCTGTTGCGATAGCTAAAACTCCTCAGCTGGGAAAGATTACCATAGAAGATATTGATAAAACTGTAGTTATTTTTTTCAATTATGATGAAAGAAAAAGACTTAATAAAGTGGAATACCGGTATTCCAATAATGGCAGGGTGTTTACGCAAAACCTTTTTTATGATTCACAAAACCGGCTTTATCTAATAGCAAACGAAACAGGGAATTCCCGGACAAACGAAGATCCAAGGAGTAGTTTTACAATCATCAGTTATACTGTCGCCGGTTCAAAAGTAATGTCGGTTTCAACCTTTAATACAACGAACCAGCGTACCGGAAGACGAACATTCAGGTATTCGGGTGATAGTATTATTGTAACAAGTACAAGTGAAACTACAAGAACTACATCTGAAGAATGGTTTGTAATGGCAGCAGATGGTCAAAATGTACTATTATCCAAAGCAGGATTACAGAAATCGGAGAATGTGGATTTTTATCAATTCAGAGACCCCTCCAGTTTTTTGCCGGATGTGTATAATCAAATTTATTTAGGATACAGGGATTTCATATGGTATGTGATGGAAGGGAACAGGAATATGGTTCATAAAACAAACAGGATTTTTGATGGAAATGGGGGTGCCTCTTTGGCTGATTCCTATTCAAAAAATATCCATGGTTGGGTTGTGGCTGTAAAAGTGAGAGGGGAAAATAATGGAAGATCAACGGGAACTAAATTCAGGTTTGAATACCTGAATGAATGATTAGTATGTAACTAGTACATAAGTTAATGGCATTTAAAATAATCAAACGGCTCCTTGCAGTCGTTGCATTGATACAAAGCTTTGCAGGCAGTGCTGCCAAATTCACTTATGAGTCTTGTATTTGCTGAATGACAAAGCGGACATTCTACACCATCTTTGGGAATTGAGAATCTTTTATCTGGCGGCGCAATTCCGTACTCCTGTAATTTTCTCTTCCCTTCTTCACTCATCCAGTCAGTGGTCCAGGCCGGGGCATGAGCCGAAGTGATTTTAATTTTTTTAAAACCCAGTGTAGCCAGCTCCACTCTTATTTCCGCAGCAATCATATCCATGGCCGGACAGCCGGTATAGGTTGATGTGATGACAACTTCCAGTTCATCATCATTCAGTTTTATATCCCTTACAATACCCAGGTCAATAATGGACAATACAGGCACTTCCGGATCTTTTATTTCTTCCAGGAAGGCTAAAAGAGTTTTTTTATCAATGACGGTTGTATTCATTTACCATGCTGCATTGGGATATGCCCTTTGCAGGTATTGCAACTCAGAAAGTATAAAACCAAGATGTTCGGTATGAATGCCCTTTTTTCCTCCTTCCTGCATCCATACACCGGAAGGGATGGTCAGTACAGCTTCATCCATTACTTCTTTTACTTTTTTTGACCAGTCATACTTCAGCGATGCTACATCAATATCCAGTTCTTTTTCATACGGGGCGGGGATAAACATTTCACCAGTGTACCTCCACAATTCATCAACTGCCTTCTGCATACGGTTATGACTTTCCTCTGTTCCATCTCCCATCCGGATTACCCATTCGCTGCTCCAGCGTACATGATAGCTTACTTCTTTCAAAGATTTTTCTGCAATGGCAGCAATGGTGCTGTCACTAATATTTTGCAGGTATTGATACAGATAATATTGGTAAGCGCTGAATAAAAATTGCCGGAGCAGTGTTTGGGCCCAGTCCCCATTAGGTTGTTCAACAAGTAAACAGTTATTAAACTCCCGTTCTGTTCTTAAATAAGCCAAAGCATCTTCTGTTGATCCATCTGCTTTTAGCTGTGCGGCATATTGATAAAAGCTTCTTGCCTGCCCGACCAGGTCAAGGGTAATATTGGTAATAGCGATATCCTGTTCCAGTATAGGACCATGTCCGCACCATTCGCCGTTGCGCTGACCAAGTATTAGTGAATTATCCGCTAAGTGTAAAATATAATCTATTAATTGAGATCTCATCATTACAATCATTTTAATCAGCTAAATCTGCGGTCACATATGGTTTACTTCATCAGGAAGATTATAAAAAGTCGGGTGCCGGTATATCTTATCAACAGCAGGTTCAAACAATTCGCCTGCTTCTTCCGGATTGGAAGCGGTAATGTATTTGCTTTCCACCACCCAAATGCTTACTCCTTCCATTCTTCTTGTATACACATCACGGGCATTTTCAATAGCCATTTGTGCATCGGCCGCATGCAGGCTGCCGCAATGTTTATGATCAAGACCCTGTTTGCTGCGGATAAAGACTTCCCAAAGCGGCCAGGAGGATGAATCTTTTTTTGCTTCATAATTACTGCTACCGCCCTTATCTTCCGGTATATCGCCGTAGTAAAATTTTTTGATGAACATTGTATTCATGGCAAATCAATTTTTTATTTCTATGTTAAAAGTCGTGAACCTTGCTGAATCCTCAGCTGTTACCGGTTCTTCCCAGAATTTATACAGCCGGATAGTTGTAGTTCCTGTCTTTTTCGGTACGATGATCAAACTTTTACTGATGCTGCCCCCATCCATATCCGGAGAACTATTGTCATGGGTTTCCATATGATCAAGCGCTACCACCCCCAGGCTGTCTGCAATACTGAACTTTGTTGATTCCTCATAGGTGCAGCCGCGGCAAACATTTTCAGAGATAACCAGGGTATCTGTAATCTTTGCAATATTCAATGTGTCAGCCCGCAAGTAAATCCGATTATCTTTTGTTGGATTATCTTTTTTCTTTGAATTGCTGCAGGCGGCAACTATTCCAATGATTACAACCGCCAGTAAGATTTTTTTCATCAGGCTGCTTTACTTTTTTCTTTTGCTTTCTTTTTTTCCGAATAGGCCAATGCTGCCTCTCTCACCCATTGTCCGTCCCCATGTGCTTTCCGGCGTGCATCGAGCCGTTGCTTGTTGCAGGGGCCGTTGCCTTTTACCACATTCCAGAATTCATCCCAGTTTATTTCACCAAAATCATAATGTTTTCTTTCCTCGTTCCATTTCAGCCTGTCGTCCGGCAGCTTCATACCGAGTGTTTTTATCTGTTCGGCAATCATGTCCACAAAATTCTGCCGCAACTCATCATTTGTTTTTCTTTTTATTTTCCACTTCATGCTCTGGTCGCTGTTGGTGCTCTCCGAATCACGGGGCCCGAACATCATCAGTGAAGGCCACCACCAACGGTTGATGGCATCCTGGCACATTTCCTTTTGCTCTTTTGTACCTCTGGATAAAACAAGCAGCGATTCAAATCCCTGGCGCTGGTGAAAACTTTCTTCTTTACATATTCTGACCATCGCCCTTGCGTAAGGGCCATAAGAAGTTCTTGTAAGCATCACCTGGTTCATAATGGCAGCGCCATCCACCAGCCAGCCGATAGCGCCGATATCAGCCCAGGTAAGTGTGGGATAATTAAATATGGAAGAATATTTGGCTTTACCGCTGTGCAGGTCGTTTATCATTTCATCACGGCCTTGTCCGAGTGTTTCAGCAGCACTGTATAAATACAAACCATGCCCCGCTTCATCCTGCACTTTAGCCAGCAGAATAGCTTTACGTTTTAAAGAAGGCGCCCTTGAAATCCAGTTACCTTCCGGCAGCATGCCCACCACCTCGCTGTGTGCATGCTGGCTTATCTGCCGGAGATTTGTTTTGCGATAGGCATCCGGCATCCAGTCCTTAGGTTCAATTTTAACCTCATCGCTTATTTTTTGCTGAAATATCTGTTCTAAATCCTGAACTGGCATGATTGGGAATTTGAATCACAAATGTAATTAAAACTAAGGCCTGAACGGAGGAGTTGTTTATGATAAAAATCAGGAAGGAACCAGTTTACATGCTTTTCACAAACAAGTCCTGGTATTTTTTTCCGTTTGCCAGTATGGTAACAGGATTGGGTTTAAAATCCCTGTATTCCTCTGTTAAAAGCTCCTTTGCAGTCAGCTCTTTATCATTGGCTTTCACACTTGTTTTAAACGCAATGCCTTTGGCATTAAAATAAACACGGGTTTCCCATCCGTTGCCTTCTTCTGCCTGGCTTGAAAAAAAGAAAATCAGCTTTCCGTCTTTGTATAAATATTCTTCGTTGGTGAGCAAATGAGATGAATGACGGGTAACAGTCACTTTCAACAGTACATTTTTGGGGTTTCGTTCACTTGCAGGTAAATGGTTGGGGTCATCATCATACCAGAAATCAGTAACCTCAGTGTAATTACCAACTGCAGGCCAGCTTTTTCCATTCTTATTGGTTTCCCAATGATTGTTATACAAAGGGCCCTCAAATCCATGCTCAATGGATTCGGCGATTCTGTTATTCACTTCTGTATAATGGCTGCGGATGCTTGTTTCGGTTTGTGCGGCCACAATAAATGGCAGCCAGAAAAGAAAAAGGGACACTAACTTTTTCATATCTGTAAGTTTATTGATGAGATTTACTTAATATCAAAATCCACCACCAGCTTTTCTGTTTTTGGATGGCTCTGGCAGGTAAGGATAAAACCCTTTTCAATTTCTTCCTGCTCCAGCCCCCAATGCACATCCATTTCCACTTCGCCTTCCAGTAGTTTGGCCTTGCAGGTGCAGCACATGCCTCCTTTGCAGGCATAAGGGAGGTCGGCGCCCTGCTTTAAGGCAGCATCAAGGATTGTTGTTTCGCTGTTCAATGCAAGATCAAAATCAAAACTTCTTCCATCCACTTTCACTGAAATCTTACTTGCAGGCCCGGCAGCTTCCGATTTCTGATTTCTGACCTCTGACTTCTTTTTCTGCCCGGATGTAGTAAATAATTCAAAGTGAATTTTCTTTTCGCTGATACCTTTTTGCAATAAAAAATCTTTCACACAAAAGATCATTTCTTCAGGGCCGCAGATAAACGTTTCATCAACCAGGGAATAATCAATCAACTTCTCCAACTCTTTCAGCTTGTCCGTATTTATTCTTCCGAAATTAAGAGAGGCTTCTGTTCTCTCCCGGCTCAGGATATTAATGAAATTGAAACGTTCAAGAAACTTGTTTTTCAGCCCTTCCAGTTCTTCAAAAAAAATAACAGAGGAGCGGCTGCGGTTACTGTACACAAGGGTAAAGCTGCTATGTGGTTCCGTTCGCAGCACAGTTTTAATGATGGAAAGCACTGGTGTGATGCCACTGCCGGCTGCAAATGCGAGATAGTTTTTTTTATTACCGGGATGTAAGTCCGTGTAAAATTTTCCGACAGGTTCCATCACTTCCAGCACATCACCTTTTTTCAAACTGTCGTTGGCAAAGGAGGAGAATAAACCGCCGTCCACTTTTTTGATGGCCACTTTCCATTCATTATCCAGCGGGCTGCTGCACAGGGAATATGTTCTGCGTACTTCTTCCCCGTTGATGATGGCCCGCATCGTCAGGCTCTGGCCTTGTGTAAAAGAAAAATTTTCTTTCAGACCGGCTGGTATTTCAAATTGCACAGAAACGCAGTCAGCCGTTTCTTTTTTTATGTTCTTAATCCTGAGGGAATGAAAATGAATGGACATAAAATGATTTCTATTTTTTCAGGCCATTGATCAGGTGGTTTACCATATTGTCTTCCATTACCTGCGGTGCTATTTTTTTGGAACTGCGATGCCAGAATTCCAATCCCCTTACCGAAGAAAGAATGGTGAGCATAGCTACATACGGCATCACCGGTTTCATTTCTTTGTTGCAGAAGCCTTCTTCAATAATGGATTCCATCTTTTGTACATAGTTACGTCGTTGCGTAGTAAAGTTGGTGAGATAAGGCTCGGGCAGGTGTATCCATTCATTGATCATCACACAATAATCATCAAAGCGGTTCAGCATCATCTGCACATGAAAACGTATCAGCGATTCAATTTTTTTGATACCGGACATGTCGTTGTTTTCAAGAGTTTCCAGGTGCACATTGCAATCATTGGCCGTATTGTAAATGATCTCCTGCAAAATCTCCGATTTGGATTTGATATGATTGTACAGGCTGGCTGCTTCCAGTCCCACTTCATCGGCAAGGTCACGCATAGAAGTGGCGGGAAAACCTTTTTCCCGGAACATGGCAGATGCCTTGCGGGTAATCAGGTCCTTTTTGGATGCTTTTTTTCTCTTGGATGCGGCCATGCCCAAAGATAATGAACCATGCTTTAAAGAAAGATGATGTGGCTACCGGTTATTCTTTGTTTTTGGTGCTGGGGAAAGCGGTTCGGTTGTTTCCCTTTTTTGAGGTATGATGATTGGATCAGCCAGGTCGGGCTTAATAAGCTTTGCTTTTTCCCGGTCGCCTTCCGAGTCAAAAAAAGTCCAGAATAAACCACCGTCCCATGACTCGCCGATGAGATGAGAAACAGTGGTAATGCGCTGCCCCTGGAATTCTAATACCGATTTTAGCTCAATAACCGCCTGCAGGTCGCCGGGGGTTTTAATTACCTGTAAGATCTTACCCGTTTCATATTGTTTCCAGGCCTCTGCAGGTATGGGTAAATACATCATTTCCATGTATTGTCTGAACTCGGCTGTGCCCCCGATTGAACCAATCAATGCCGGGTAGCTGTAACGGGTAAAGAGCTCCCAGTTCTTTGTTTTAAAGCCAATACACATGCTATCGGCGCAGCTGCGGATACTGGCCTTTGCAAAAGAGGTGTCAAACTGTGAATATGCCAGTGAAACAGACAACGAAAAGAAGATTAGCAGGAAAAACCGTTTGATCATGTTACGGACGATTAGTTGTCAAAGCTACAAAACACCTGTTGGTTTTCTCAGGTCAGCAAAATTCTTGTACGTTTGCACGCCTTGAGGCAGTCAGTAGTTTTTAGCCCTGACTCACGACTTGAATTATAAACAAACTTCAATTATAAAACATATGTCCCTCATCACCGTTGGCACTATGGCCTTTGATGCAATTGAAACGCCATTTGGGAAAACAAATAAAATAGTGGGCGGGTCTGCCACCTATGTGGCCTATGCAGCCAGCAATTTTGTACGGCCTGTTCAGCAGATATCCATTGTAGGGTTTGATTTTCCGAAAGAAGAAATGGATGAGCTGAGAAGCAGGGGAGTGCACCTGGATGGTGTAGAAATTGTACCTGATAAAAAATCCTTTTTCTGGAGCGGCCGTTATCATGAGGATATGAATACACGGGATACATTGATCACCGATCTGAATGTACTGGCTGATTTTGATCCCAAAGTGCCGGACAGCTACCAAGGAGCTGAATTTTTAATGTTGGGCAACCTGCACCCAAAAACACAGCTGAATGTGATACAGGAGTTGAAGCAACGGCCAAAGCTAATAGCGATGGACACAATGAATTTCTGGATGGAATCTGCCATGAGTGAGCTGAGGATAGTGTTGAAATATGTGGACATGCTGATTGTGAATGATGCCGAGGCAAGGCAGCTGACCGGCCTGTTTTCACTGGTTAAAGCTGCCAAAGCCATTATGCAAATGGGACCTAAATACCTGATCATTAAAAAAGGAGAGCACGGGGCCTTATTGTTTCATGGAAATGATGTGTTCTTTGCTCCGGCGCTTCCATTGGAAGATGTATTTGACCCCACGGGTGCGGGAGACACATTTGCCGGTGGCTTTATGGGTCACCTGGCAAAGACCGGCGACATTTCTTTTGAGAATATGAAACGGGGAATCATTGTTGGCTCGGCTATGGCAAGTTTTTGCGTGGAGAAATTCGGGCCGACAAGGTTGAAGGAAGTTACCAAGTCGGATATTGATTCCCGGATACAGCAGTTTAAAGACCTTGTTTCTTTCGAAATAGAACTTGTATAATACTATTTGTAAAAACTAGACAGCCGGACTTTCTTTTTCGGATAGATCGGCTGAAGGAGATTCTTCAAAATTCAGCTCTGCTTTTTCAGGAACCTGCAATCTGTTGCAAAGCGGAACTAATAATGTGGCAGCAATATCGACAACAAACGCTACGAAAATGATCTTGTAGGTGGCTTGATTATAAAAAAATGATTCATAAAACAGAAATGAATCGAAGGTGCGAACAACAGATAAAAGAGTGAATAGTGCAATAGCGACCGTGGCGGTTATCCGGGCATAGGAGGCATATTTATTTTGCAGATTAAAATGATGAAGCAGGCAAATATGCGATAACCCCAGCAGGATGATAAAAAGACTGGATAAAAATTGAAGAAAGCCAGCATCGCCAATTTCAGCTATTATGACAACAGCAGTTAAAACAAATGCAAAGACTGCAATGATCATCCCAGCCCCACCCAATGTTTTGTAAGCTGGTTTTTCAGATACCACCATGCAAACGGCTCCGCATATTCCATAAATTATTAGCGATAGGCAGATACCTAATACTTTAATGCCTTCAACGCCGAGACTATCAATAGCTAATATAGTTATCGAACCTAAAATGCCTGCAATAATTACAGCGATGACTAAAGCTTTGATTGTTTGTGGCTTTTGTTTCATTTTGATTGACATCTTAATTTAATTTCCTTGCAAGCACCACTGCATTTTTAAAATCCTTCTTCTTGCCCTGCAGATTGAATATCTCAGTATAAATAACATAAGTGCCTACGGGTAATTTCAACCCTTTGTCATCCAGCCCATCCCAATTCCAGTAGCCCTTTAGTCCCAATGTTCCATTGCGGACAAGATTGCGAATGGGTCTTCCTGCTGCATCAAAAATGGTAATGTTGGCAAGATAACCGGGTTCAGTAACGGCATATTGTATTGTGGCAATATCATCATGCCCGTCATTATCAGGAGAAAAAACTTTGGGAACAATTTCAACCGTGGCATTGATGCTGTTCAAAAGTTTGTATTGCGAATTCTTGTAAGTGGGTGTTCCATATCCCGCAGTAGAAGCGGCGCTATGCCAGTTGTTTTCGTCCTGCGATGCGCCGACCGGGTCTATTCTTTCTAATGAAACGCCTTCATCATTATCTATCAGTTTAAAATGCCAGTCGTCTTTATATTTCACTTCATCAATAACAATTCCCTGGAAGTTGAGGGCTATCACATCACCTTCATCATCTGAAAAAGAGGGGGGCGATGAAATGACCAGAACATTGTCCGGATTTTTTACTAAGTATTGCAGCGCCAGATTATCTGCATCTTCTGTTTCTACGATATAATCGCCGGGGAAAACATAAAATGGAACGGCGCTTAATGCTTTGATAGAACTGACAACGCCGCTCGTATTGCGGTTAGCGATATAAAGTTTAGAGGCGTCAAATATTTTATTGCTGTTGTTGTAAAACTCAACAAAATCAAATGCATTAGTTCTCGGATTAAATAATATTTCATTGATGATCCACTCTCCGGCAGCTGCGTCGACCGGCAGGCCAACCTTTGCCCTATTGGCAGATCCAATGCTGTTGCCTTTGCAATCTTTGATATTGCTGGCTGTGATGGTATAAACAGTATTTAGCAGCATTGGCGTGCTGACTTTTAGCTGAACAAGATTAAACAATGGCGCAAGTGATGTTGCGCTGGTCAGTATTAACCCGCCATCAATAGTGTAATTAGCCAATGTTGCCCCCAATAAACTGTCAACCGGTTCATCATACACTAATATGATCGTTACATTATCAGTAGTATAAGCTCTCTTTAGCTGCGGTGCAGCCACATCATTATTTACTGCATCAATGGAATTTTTCTTTCCGGGAGTTCCTCCTGTTATACTTATACTGGCTTTCCAGTTGCTGCTGCCGGCACAGGGGCTTTTGGGATCAATCATTTCCAATGTCCAGCCACCATCTTTCTTTAGTTCATTCTGGTACCAGGTATCGGCATAAAAAACAGCATGAATTGTTTTTCCATTGGCAGCTCTAAGTGACAGCTGATCACCTGCATTATCCAACGATGGAAAACTGGTGACAGAAATAGTTGTTCCGAATGCAGACATGGCAGCTACGGCGCTGCCGGTGCAAACAATAACGAAACTGTCTGGCTGCAAAATAAAATTGGGCATAGGGCCACTTTGCCCGGTCGCATCACTTAGCCGCCAGTTTTGCAGGTTGATAGGAGCGGTTGTGGTATTCTTTAACTCAAGCCATTCGTTATTTGGTAAACCAATCTGTGGTGTAGGGTCGGCCATTATCTCATCAATTACCACATCATACCTGTTTTGGGCTGAGAGGTTAAAAGAAAGAAGAAGCAATAACGCCAATAATTTCATCACGAAAAGATAATAAAACTCTTTCTTATTAATTCTTTGGAATTAAATCTGAAACGGAGACTTCAAGCACTTCTGCAATTTTTTTAAGAGTGCAAACAGTTACATTATGCATTCCTCTCTCGATGCGGCTTATTTGTTCCGGGTGATTATCCATTCTTACGGCAAGGTCTAGCTGCGTTATTTTTCTGAGCTTTCTAAGCCGTTTAATATTGACCCCCAACGAAGTAAGAAATTTTTTATCCTTTACATTTTGCACACTGCAAGGCAGCAAAATCTGGTAAAATAAAAATGAACATACATGTTCTATTTTTTAAAATCTTTCACTATATTTATAAAAACTAATTTATATGAAAAAAATAACCTTATGCTTATTTGCAATTGTGACAGCACTTCTTGGCTGCCAAAAAAATAATACTCTTGAAAGAAAGTCTTCGGAAAAGCCAAATATTCAGCTGGAAAGGCTTTCAACCGCCTCTGATTTTGAAGTCCAAAAGCAAATTTTTAACCTGATGGCACCAAGTGAGAGATATTCCCTTTGGGATGGTCATTTGCAAAATGCAAAAAATCAGTTTACCAATACTAACGAATCTAAAAAAGTGGCATTGATTGAGGAATTATTAGCGGCAATATCGGTATCAGTATTTGATAACACTTCCACAGCTAATAGTATTTTTGAGAATTATTTTCTCCCCACATGGCAGTCAAAAGCTGACACTACTTTTTCGGCAATGGAATTGTTTGATTTAACTTACGATCCAACCGAAGATACAATTGGTTATAGAACGGCTCCTCCAGAAATTGGCGGTGAACCAGGAGGAGGCCCGAGCCCAAAATGCTTTTGTCATGCGGGAACTTCTGGCTTATCGTGTACGAAACTTGTGATCACTATTCCTCCAAGTATTACTTTTGGAACTTGCGAACGGACAAATGCATATTGTAAAGAATCTGATTATGGATGTGGGCGTCTTTGGCTCTGGAGTTGCGATGGTAATCATTGCCAGTATTAGAAAGAAAGCAGATAATTAATATCTAATAAGGAGTGTTTTATGCAAATAAAATGGATATGGAAACTTGTCTTTTTGGGCATATTGCATTTGGTTGTAAGTATTTTTGCGGGGGCAATAGGTTGGAACTGGCAAACTGTTATCGTTTCTGCTGTAAGCGCAATATGTATATGGATTGCTTATTATAAAATTGTAAAGAAGATAGCTATTGCCGGTTTGGTTGTTGTTCCCTTTTTCTTGTTATATGTAGCGTTAAGTATCAGTGTTAAGAATCCACTGAATTACCCCGTTTGGCTTTGCGGAATAGCAGTATCATTACTGGCAATATGGCTCCTGAAACTAAGAGTCAGGTCAGTTTACGGGTTGACAATACTTGCTTCTGTTTGTTTTTTTGAGTATTTGATTGTATATCCGAATTATTTTTCTTATCACACAATGAAGCATAATACTGAAAAATATGACCTATCAGGCACAAAAATTGTTCATGCAAACGAAAAGGAAGTCGCACTAAGTGACTTAAAAGGGAAAGTTGTTTTGTTCGATATCTGGCATAGCGCCTGTTATTGGTGTATTAAAGAATTTCCGGAACTACAAAAGCTTTATGATTATTACAAATCAGACAGCTCGGTTAATATTGTTTCATTGAATTTCCCGATAAGAAAAGATAATGGAATTCGCCCAACCAAATTCACAGATAACTATTCCTTTGAAAAGATGTTTTTTCTGAATGAAATGGAATATGAAAAATTTTCAGATGAACCCGTCCCGCTTATATTGATTATGGATAAAAATTTCAAATGCCAGTATGCAGGGCAATTAAATACAGGATGGAATCTGTTTATCGGAAATGCCAAAAAAATTATCAATAAACTTAAAAATGAGTAAAGGCATATTTATGTTTTTTTTGTGTTCTTTCTTGGCCTTTGGTTGCAAAGATGAGAATAAGAAGCCAGGTCTGTTTATTGCCCGTAAAGTCATTAATCTTAATGAGATAAAGTTTGATTCAACATATACCATCTCTTATTCCTTAGTGAATACAGGGAATAAAGCCCTCTTAATTGACACAGCATCTTCTTCCTGTGACTGTACTGTTCCGGTTATTGACAAAAAAAGTGTCTTGCCCGGGGATTCAACATTCCTCACCGTTATGTACAAGCCAGTTGATACTGGGTTTTTTAATAAAAAGGTAGTCATCAAGAGCAATATTGACAGCGTCTTTTCTGTGGTTTCATTTACCGGGAAGGCTGTTAAATAAAATTGTGCCATATTTTTTATCGCCTTACATTTGCCTCGATGATACTAATAAAACATACAAAACGCAATAAGAAACGTTCCTGAAGGAGGTTTGCAGCGTTATGTATGTATCAGCATAAAAGTTTAGCAGCCTTCCTTAACCGGAGGGTCTTTTTTTTAACCTCACCACAACCCTCTCCACGGAGTGGAGAGGGAGTGATAAAACAAATAGTAAATGAAAGTTGCAGTCGTGGGCGCCACAGGATTAGTTGGCTCCAAAATGCTCCAGGTATTAGCAGAAAGAAATTTTCCGGTTACGGAACTGATTCCGGTTGCTTCTGAAAGATCGGTAGGTAAAGAAGTGGAATTTAAAGGGAAAAAATATAAGGTAGTGAGCATGGCAGATGCGATTGCGGCCAAACCTGCGGTAGCTATATTCTCGGCAGGCGGCAGCACTTCGCTGGAGTGGGCGCCAAAATTTGCCGAAGCGGGCATTACCGTTATTGACAATTCATCAGCATGGAGGATGGATCCCACGAAGCCATTGGTTGTTCCTGAAATAAATGCTGATGTTTTAACCACAAAGGATAAAATCATTGCCAACCCAAACTGCTCTACCATTCAAATGGTAGTGGTATTAAATCCCCTGCATAAAAAATATGGTATCAGAAGAATTGTTGTTTCAACTTATCAAAGTGTAACTGGCACCGGTGTAAAAGCAGTAACACAACTGATGAACGAACGGCAGGGAATAGAAGGCGAGAGGGCTTATAGATATCCCATTGACCTGAATGTGATTCCGCAGATTGATGTGTTTTTAGAGAATGGCTACACCAAAGAAGAAATGAAAATGGTAAAAGAGACCTGCAAGATCATGCGGGATGATACTATTAAAGTAACTGCCACTACAGTCCGCATACCTGTAATGGGCGGGCATAGCGAAGCGGTGAATGTGGAGTTTGAAAAAGATTTTGATTTGAACGAAGTAAGATCAATTCTCCAATCTGCCCCGGGTATTATTGTTGTTGATGATATAGCAAACCAACAATATCCCATGCCGATGGATGCACACGAAAAGGATGAAGTGTTTGTGGGAAGATTACGGAGAGATGAATCACAACCCAATACGCTTAACATGTGGGTGGTTTCGGATAACCTTAGAAAGGGTGCAGCAACAAATGCCGTGCAGATTGCAGAGTATTTGCTGGCGAATAATTTATTGGGTTAAACTGTTCAGGGTTTTAGCCCTGTCATTATTGGATAGATTTATTAATAAATTCAATCATCGGTTGCAGCGCTTCAAAAGCGACAACCGTTTTTTTTACAAGATCTTTTGAAGTCAGGTCTTTGTCACTTATTTTGATCATGGCGATATAACTTTTAAGCCGGAGATATTCAGCAGCAGGATTGTCAGGGTCATACCCTTTTGGAACACGGCTCAGCAAAAACTCTTTGCTTTTATCAAGATCGCCATATACAGATTTGAATTTTTTTGAGGAAATTAATTTCTTAAAATCAGCAAAGTTGTAATCAATTTCCTGCCGGATTTTTTTGAGTGCATCTGGCGGGGGCATATAGATGCCGCCGCCGGTAAAACAACCGCCGGGTTCCAAATGAAAATAATAACCGGCGCTGTCCCAGGCACTTTTGCCTTTGGCATTGATGCTGGCGCCGAAATTTGTTTTGTACGGTGACTTGTCTTTTGCAAACCGGATATCCCGGTTGATGCGGAACAGGCAGTCTTTTGCTGTAAGGTTTTTTATAGAACTGTCTTTCCTGGCATGCAGGTCAATCACTTTCTGAATAAAGGCGGCAAAATCAGCCTTCGCAGCTTCATATACTTTCCTGTTCTTGTCAAACCAGGGTTTGTTATTATTCTTCTTTAAGTCTTTCAGGAACTTAAGAGTAGCAGGCTGCAACATATAGAACTACGATTTTTAGGATTAAATAAAGATTGTGAGGAAATAAAATTAGTGAAGCTTTCCTCATAATCCATCAAAATCCAATGAATCGTGGTTCTATATCCTTGCCCAATTTTCTCCGCTTTTAATGCGGTACATGGTCATCTCGCTTACACCATAGCTTTCAGCGAGTTTCCTGATAGTAATGTTTCGGTTCTTATTATTGAGGATAGCTTTTATCTTTTTTACCTGCGTGGCGGTCAGTTTTAAACCTTCGGTACGGTTGGCTTGTTTTTCCTTGTAAGCAATTTTGGCTGGGCTGCCCTGCTGATGGCCGATCATTTGCTCCAGCGTGGCCCAGCGAAGGTTCCTGATATTATTATCAAGTTTATTGTGATTTTTATGGATGACATATCTGTAGCTGGCAGCAGGTCTTTTTAAAAAAAGCTTTGCCATCTCACGGTGAATGTACAAGGTGCCTTTGTCATTCGGGCGGTGCAAATTTAATGTTCGGTACCCCGTAGTCAATGAGCCACTCAGCAGTTTACCATCATCCAGCACTTTTTGTTTGTAACTGGCAATGCGTCCCAGGCTGGACACAGCGTATCGGTTGCGGAGATGCCTCCATCCGGAAAAAACAAGCGGCTTCCAGACTTCACCGGCTAATTTTTTGATCATAACAAAAGATTTTAGCCAGGGAGCGGTTGCAGTTAATAACGGCGGTACGATGAGGTTATCAGAGCAGGTGAATGAACTGTTCTAAGTTAAAAAGAAATAAAAGTATTGACAATATTATTTTTTCCCGAGTAGTTTAAGGAACTCATCTTCGGAAATAATCTTCACAGTATTTAGTTTTTTGGCTTTGTCTAATTTGCTGCCAGCGTCTTCTCCCACAACAAGATAGTTGAGTTTGGCGCTGACACCGCTCAGTATCTGTCCGCCGTTTTGCTCGGCCATAGCTTCAGCTTCGCTTCTTTTTAAAGTAGGCAATGTGCCTGTAAATAAAAATGTTTGCCCTTTTAAATTGCCCGAAGAGCTCATATCCTTTTTTTCATTCTTTAACTGCAATCCCAGTTTTTCAAGCTGCTCCAGCAGTTTGATATTGTCTTTATTGCTGAAGAAGTGATGGATGCTGCCGGCGACTTTAGGGCCCACATCTTCCAGGTTCTGCAACTCTTCCAGGGAGAATTTTTTAAAATCCAGAAGATGACTAACGGCCTGCGCCAATGTTTTGGCAGTGGTTTCTCCAACGAAACGGATACCCAGTGCATATATCAAACGGTGAAGCGGCTGCTTCTTTGAATTATTGATAGCGAGCTGCAGGTTGTCAATTGATTTCTGACCAAATCCTTCCATCTCACTGATCTTTTTAAAATCAAGTGTATAAATACCGGGTATATCAGTTAAAAACACCAGTTCATAAAACTTTCTCACATTGGCATCGCCGAAGCCACGGATATCCATGGCATCCTTGCTTACAAAATGGATGATGCGTTCCACCACCTGTGCCGGGCAGTCAATATTGATGCAGCGCCACACAGCTTCTTCCTCTTCTTTAAATAATTTACTGTTGCAAACCGGGCAGGTCTTTGGAAAAATGATTTTCCTTTCCTTTCCTGTTCTTGCATCGGTCAATGATTTTACAATTTGCGGAATTACATCTCCGGCCCTTTCAATCAGCACTGCATCCCCAATGCGCAGGTCCTTTTCTTTGATGTAGTCTTCATTGTGTATGGAAATGCTGCTGACAGTAACTCCACCAACGGCTACGGGTTCTAATTTTGCTACAGGAGTTACTGCGCCCGTTCTTCCTACCTGGAATTC
Source organism: uncultured Chitinophaga sp. (assembly GCA_964358155.1). GTDB lineage: Bacteria > Bacteroidota > Bacteroidia > Chitinophagales > Chitinophagaceae > JJ008. The sequence goes on along the minus strand of CAYHPA010000014.1, from coordinate 1,587 downwards.
CACACCCAATAATTTACTTGTTCCCTGCCTTGCTTTGAATTTATAGGCAATGGCCCACCGGGGGTGATGAGATGTCATGCCTAATTTGTCCTGCAATGCAAAATCATTTACTTTAATCACCATTCCATCTATCTCATAAGGCAGGTCATCCCGCTTTGCTTCAAAGCCGTTACAATATTTTATCACCGCATCAATGCCTTTGAAGATTTTCTTTTCGTTTTCCGGACTGCGAAAGCCGAGTTCCCAAAGCATTTTTAAAGATTCGGAGTGGTTTGTTAATTCCTTGGGCGTTTTCTTTCCTTTTATCAAGGAAAAATAACTGACATGATAAACAAATGCTTCGAGGTTTCTTTTAGCCACTTCAGATGAATCTTTTATCCGCAACGTACCAGCGGCCGCATTTCTTGGGTTAGCCAATGGCGGCAATCCCTCCTCCATTATTTTCTCATTATATTTTTTGAAATTGCTTTTATTGATCAGCACTTCACCCCTTATCTCCACCTGTTGTAATCCATAATTGGAAAATTTTGCAGATAAGGGAATGGATCGTATTTGTTTAATATTCGCTGTCACTTCATCGCCTTCTACGCCATCGCCTCTTGTAGCGCCACGAACCAGCAGGTCGTTTTCATAGATAATAGAAATGCTTCCTCCGTCAAATTTTGGCTCCACGCAATATTCAATTTCTTTTAATCCGGCAAGCTCTCTTGCCTTTCTGTCAAAATCGGTAAGATCATCACTGTTATAAGAATTATCAAGAGACAACATGGGTACAAGATGCTGTACGGTTGGGAAATCCTTTGTCAATCCTTTTGCCACCCGTTGGGTAGGAGAGTCGCTGGTAATAATTCCGGGGTTTTCCTTTTCAAGTTTCTCAAGCGATTTATAAAGCTGATCGTACTCGTAATCCGAAAGCAAGGGGTCGTTTAATATATAATATCGGTATTCATGGAAGCGGAGCACATCCCTCAGCTGTTCAATTTCTTTTTTGCTGATGGAGCCGGACGATTGTTTCTTAATCAATTCTGCCGTAAACTTTTGAAGCTCACGGGTTGCCTGGTTTGAATACATGGCAGTAAAGTTAGTTTCTCCCGGTAAAAATTTTCAGCCTAAAAAAGTAATGTGTCGTAAGTACATATTCACTATCTTCGGAATCCGGTTTGAAATTAAAGAGAGCTTGCTATGAAAAAAACTATCGCACTGATTGCTGCGGTTACTGCAATTACATCGGTTGTGTCTGCACAGTTGCTTACCTGGACACCTGACTTTGCCAAAGACAATGACAATATTACTATAACTGTTGATGCTACTAAAGGGAATCAGGGGTTGCTTAATTATACGCCTACATCAGATGTTTATGTTCATATAGGAGTGATCACCAATCTCAGTACAAGTCCCACAAATTGGCTATACGCACCATTTACCTGGGGCACCACGCCGCCAGCTGCGCAGGCCACATCTTTGGGCAACAATAAATGGCAATACAGCATTAATAATATCAGAAATTTTTCTTGAGTACCAGCCGGAGAAACTATTTTGAGAATTGCAATCCTGTTTCGCAATGGCAGTGGCTCGGCCGTACAGCGC
>CAYHPA010000013.1:0-29801 GCA_964358155.1 uncultured Chitinophaga sp. | reverse complement strand
TTGTTCGATTACATATTATATCATAAATTTATACATTGATGGTAATTACAAATAAGCAAACAAAATGAAATATTCAATTTTGCACAGCCTTATACTTATTTTCATAGTGTCATGTCAAAATGTGGACAGGCAAAAAACTAATGATGTATCTACTAAACTAGACTCTTTATTAAGTGAGAATAAAAAACTTAATGATAAGATATCTAAGATAGAAAAAGATAAAGAATCGATTAAAGACATTAAATCAACACAAACTCAGTCAGAAATTAATTCAACGCAAAACTCATCTAACTCAAATAGTAGTTCAAATGATTTTTCAGACAACGGAATAACCACAAATAAAAAATATGCCTTTGTTTTATTATCTATTGTTAAAAAAGAGTTTAATAGAGAGCAATTAAATATGGATTTAGAAATGGAGAGAACCACGGGCAAGGAAGTTCCAGAGAAGGGTTATAGGTTCGAAAACTATAGTGTAACCTCTAAAATTCAAACATTTAATAACTTCAATGAAGACATTAAATATAAATTTATTGATGATGTGCAAAACAATTTAAAAAATAGTGCAATTGCACTAAATATGGAGAGTGTTAAAAATAGACAATGCTTTGTGTTTAATACGTATAAAGAAGCATCAATTGCAAGAGCAAAATATACTACTGAAGAATGAGTAAGTAAAAAATCCTAAAAATGAGTTATGCCAAATTTGAAATCATTCGCCCCTTATGCCAAGACAGCTTTATAGTGCTGTAAATGTTTTTCTTGACAATTTTAAATTTAATTTTATGGCAAAATTTAATGTTGGGGATAGAGTTAAACATCCTGACAATAACAATACAGAGATTAGAGTTAAAAAATATAAAATGATAGAGGTTTTTGAAAAACTACCAAAAAATCGTTTACCTCAATATAAGAAAGCTAAACCTAAATATAAACTATCAGACACTGTCATTTGTTGGTGGAAAAATGAAAATGGTGAAATGGAAGAAAAAGAATATCCCGAATCTGAATTAACTCTTTTCTGAGAACTGGCAGCCTGAAAAAATTCTTTTCCGCCCCCGGTTGTCCGTAGAATGTTGAATAAATAAAAAAAAGACGAATGCCTGCCTGCCGGCCTTGCTCTCCCGTTATCGGTAGTTTGTAACCAGTAAGAAAAATAAAAACCTTAGGGTAGTTGTCATGAGTACAGACGATAAATGTCTGTATTTGCAATTTGCAACTCATGGTTGAAAACATTTACTTCGTTTAAATGCCACCATCGCAGAGAGAATCGCCTACAAACAAGCATCCTTATTTCTTCTTCGGATTCAAGGAAGTATGAAAAATTGAAACAATCCGAATTATCTTTTTTCTTGTATTCAGCCTGTAAATAATAAGAAAAGGAAAAACGGCTATCGGGGTTTCTTTGTAAGACTTGAGCCTGGTAGGATATCTTTCAGGATGTTGTTCTATCAACTTTATTTTAGCCAATACTTCTTTTACAAACCTATCGCCTAATCCAGGCTGTCTTTCCTCACACCATTCCCATGACTTGGTTATTTCCTTTTGCGCCCGGCCGGAAAAATGGTAAGATAGCCGGTATTACCTGCCATACTTATTCTTGCGGAGTTTTGTAATTGATGCTTCTAATTGTTCTACAGTAAATCCTTTATCCTTTCCAGTTTCCATTGCTTCATTGCGGCTGTCAAGTTCTGCGACAAATTGTTTATCCTTCCATTTGTTGCTTCGCCATTTGTCCGTTATCTTATTAAACTCATCCAACGTCATAGTGTCTTTATCGTCCGGTTCCCCAGCAAGTTGTTTCAGTTCTTCTAACTGCTCATTGGAAAGGTTATCTGTTATATCAATAGTCATATAGAAGGTTTTTCCAAAATAATTTAAGTCTCACTGCTGCTGCACCACCGTCGGTACCGCTCCCTGCGCAGCATTCCCTGTCACCGAATTATTTTTAGCTGAAGTGATCGTACCAGGTCCCTGGAAAGCCGTTGCATTATTCGTTACAATATTTCCTGACAGATGAGCTGTTGCTCCGGTATTAGACTTCACTCCTGCACTGCAACCTGAAATAACAGAATTGCTGATAGTTGCTGTTCCGCTGCCAATATTAATACCTGTAGTCGTTATCCCCTGGATATGACAACCATTTAATGAAATAAACCCTACAGAGCCTGTAGAACCTGAAGGGCCTACAAAGCTTACTCCATTATTTGTATTGTGAATGGTTACATTACTGACCGTTACATCAGCCGCGGCAGTTGTATTGACATCAATTCCATTGGCTGAGAAATTGGACAACGTACAGTTTTCAACATTTAGTTTCTTAACTGCAATAACACGGATGCCATTTGTGCCTAATGTGGTTCCGGTCCCATTAATAGAAAAATTGCGGATAGTTACCAGCCCTGTCGGAGCATTAACGATGATGCCATTTGTTCCACTTGAAAGTATGGAGCCTATCACACCGCCGCCATCTATCGTAATTGATTTGGTAATGGTGACAGCGCCAAATCCTCCCGGGTCAAGAACGTTGATCTCTCCACCGGTTGCAGTTTTACTGATGGCGCCAGCCAATGTTTTGCAAGGTGCTGTGCGGCTGCAGGGATTTGCATCATCCCCCACGCCGGATACCCAGGTACGGGTAGCCTGGGCCATTGCTATCATACTTACAAAGGAGAAACTCAATGCAAGAAAAAAACGATTGATGTAATATGTTTTCATGTCTTTTATTTTTTAGTAAAGTACATGATTTCCCTGAATAGTAATACATGCTTATCTTACCCGCTCAAACAAAAGCCAACTGAATGTGTTTTTCTGCCACTGCAAGTTTTGGAGCCGGTGCCATATTGGGCACTGTTGGTATAATTGCTATTGCAAAAGCAAAAACAAATCCTCAGAGGGTATTCGCTACCATTCCGCTCATATTCGCAGTGCAACAGGTAAGCGAAGGACTTCTCTGGTTATCGCTGAAAAATGCGGACATGGCTTCCTGGAAAACATCACTTACCTATATCTTTCTTGTATTTGCCATGGCTGTCTGGCCATTCTGGATAGCATTCACCGTCCGCCTGATGGAGAAAGATGCAAGGCGAAAAAAAATAATGAATGTACTGGTAGCCATTGGCGCTACAGTTGCCATCACGGTTGGCTTTGTCCTGTTCCTTTATCCTGTAGAAGTAATGACGCCATTATGCCTCACCTGTCCTTTATCTTCAACGCCGGATATCCGCAATCACCTGCATTATGAATTTACTTTCCCTCCTGTCGCAAAGGGCCTTATCGGAACGTTCACGGTGCTTTATATTATGGCAACGATCCTTACACCGTTTGTTTCCAGTATCAGGAAAATGAAATGGCTGGGAATTGTTTTTCTGGCCTCTTATCTCTTTGCCGTAATCTTTTACAACAGCTTTGTGGTTTCGGTATGGTGCTTTTTTGCTGCTATGCTGAGTTTTGTAGTGCTATGGATAATTATGGACTTGCGGAAACGGTCTTTCTGACGATCAGTAGCCGGTAAGACGGAAAGGCGGGAAGTGTTGACTACTGCGACTAATTACTTACCGTCTTATCACCTTCCCGGCAATATTTTAAATGCCCTAATATTCCAGTTCCACATTACTGTGCTTATTGATCTTATTGATGCGGATGATACGCAACCAATTTAAGAAAACCAAGATCGGGTAGAGAAGGTCAACCTGGTACCATTTTCTGCCAAAGTTGACGGCAGAAGGCGTTTTATGATGGTTATTGTGATACGCCTCCCCCAATAAAAATACATCCATCGGATATAAATTGCGGGAAGTGTTCTTCATTTTAAAATTGACGGTTCCATATTTATGGGCAAACCAATTGATCACAGCGCCATGAAAAGCCACCATCGTAATATGGATCGGCAATAATAAGAACCACCATGCCGAAGGAGCAAAAATTATATAAAATGTAATATAAAAACATATCCAGATAACACGGGAAATCCAGTTATTGGCAACCCGATCAAATGCTTTCCAGTCCGGAAGGTTTTTTAAAAATCTTTCCTCTATCTCAATCTTATTGTTGAACACACCTGCCGTAAAAGTGCGGCTGCGCCACATCATGGCAAATACATTATCATCGTATTTGGGTGAATGCGGGTCTTTTTCCGTATCCGTATAAGCATGATGCATGCGGTGCATGATGGCATACACTCTCGGACTTAAATACGAGGAACCCTGCCCTATCCAGGCAACTATGTAAAAAAAACGTTCCCAAAATTTGCTCATACTGAAGGCAGCATGAGATGCGTAACGGTGTTGGAGAAATGTCTGAGAAAAAATCGCCAGGTACCAGTGACACAAAAAAAACACAAGTATTATGGACATTAAAAGAACTGGGGACTGATAATATAGAACGATGTTGACCTGTAAGGTACGTTTAATAAACCGTAGTGGATTGATTTATTTTAATAGTTCGCAGCTTTTATGAACTCTTTGGGACTTTGCTCAACATTTGAACATTAATTGTAGATTTATACGAACAAACCATTGTATGAAGAAGTATTTGTTGCTGTTCTTCTGTTTTATTTTATTTCTTTCTGTAAATGCAGCTGAAAAAGACTCTACTATTTACTACAATCTTCCTGACAGTGTAAAGGCGGTGCAGTTCATGGCGGAGATAAGTGTGAAGAAGATTAAAAAATCAAACTTCGTAGCCGGGATTAAAACAGACCAGGTATGGCTTAGTATCATGCCTGTTCAGGAAACATCAAGATTTGTATTTCAATTCCCCAATACAGCTCAACCAGTGGAAAAAGGCGCAAATGTTCTGCAGTCACTACCATTTGTTTTTACATTTGACTATTTATGGGATTACGATGACACTTGCCGTTTCCTGATATCCTCTGCATCGGATTCCGCCGAAAATTTCTCTCTTAACTCTGGGTATGTTTTTCTTCCAAAAGAAAAAAAATGGAAATTGATAGGCACCTGCCGGATTAGTGAACACAGGAATACAATTCGGGAACCAGCTGCTTTTATTTCTTCATTCAGGGACACAATTCAAATAAACACCTCACAGGTTTGGATACAGCGAAGCAACGGCTCCTGGAAAAACCTGAAGAACGAAACGCTGCCCAATCCAACAATTAATTTATTTGGTCATATTGATAGCGTTCAGCAAAGGCAAATAGATATAAAGATCATTGAAGATGCCATTGCCTCGGGCAAAACAGATGTAAAGAATAATGAACATGGCGTTTATTACTCAATAATGAAAGAAGGAACAGGAAGATCCGTTTCTGTGGATGATACAGTAACTGCTTTTTACAAAGGCTATCTTTTTGTCAACGATTCTGTATTTGATCAGACAAGGGAAAAGCCGGCAACCTTCCCACTAAAACGATTAATAAAAGGCTGGCAGATCGGCGTACCGCTTTGCAAGGTGGGTGGCAAAATAAAATTAGTCATCCCCTCCGATCTTGCATATTCAATCCGCACAAGGGCGGCAAAAATTCCACCCAACAGCATTTTGGTATTTGAAATTGAAGTGCTGGAGGCTAAATCGCCAATAGCCGGGAATTAGGTAATTTGGTATTGGTAAATCAGGTACTAGTGAAAAAAATTTATTACTGAACGCCTAATCCCTGCTTAACAATTTAACCATATTTTCCAGACCTTTAACCGACAAAAAAAATGGTATGAAAAAAACCGGCTTTCTTCTTCTCATCCTTTTGTCTGCACATTCTTTATTTGCGCAAACCGCCAATGAACTTTATAAAAAAGGAGATTCCCTTTACAAATTAAAAGAGTATAAGAATGCAGCAACTGCCTATGCTGGCGGAATAAGGCAGGAAGGAAAATCCGCCGCCATCAACCGGTATTCAGCCCTGGCATCCCGCTGGGCAATGTCAGGAGAAGCCGACAGTGCATTCCATTATCTTACTTTAATTTCTCAGTCAGATAAAGTAACCAAGGTCAATGCAAGAAATATTGAATTTGATACGGACTTTCTCCCGGTGAAAAACGACAGCCGCTGGCAGCCTGTGCTCAGTAAGATTCAAAAGCAGGCTGAAACCAATGGCTATCCTCAGGAAGAATTTATTTATGGACGAAAGGATGGCATCGCACTCACATTGGTCTGCATAAAACCTAAAGTAAAGCCCAATGGGAAAGCAATAATATCTGTGGTCAGCGGAAGTTGGTTCTCCTCTTACAACGGAATCGAAATGTCAACAACAACAGCAGAACAATACCTGGCAAAAGGATATACCGTTTTTGGAGTGGTGCATGGCTCACAACCCCGATATGCCATTCCTGATGCGGTGAATGATATAAAAAGAGCTGTCAGGTATATTCGCTACAATGCTGCTAAATTCAACATTGACCCCGACCGTATCGGTATCACCGGAGCTTCGGCAGGAGGACATTTATCATTGGCAGTCGCCACAGCTGATGATAAGATCAATGCGTCAGCTCCTGATCCTGTTGACAGGGTTTCATCAAGGGTGCAGGCCATCGCCATTTTATTCCCACCAACCGATCTGCTGAACTGGGGCGGGCCCGGTTTAAATATGGTTAGCGCCAAAGAATTACTGAAACCGGCCAGGGCCTGGGGCGCTGTTGATTTCAAAGTATGGAATGATAGGTTCTCTTTGTATGAGGAAGTGACAGACACAGCAGCAAGAAACAAAATCGGCAAAGAGGTTTCACCCATCAATTTTGTTTCAACCGATGACCCGCCGGTATTTATTATTCATGGCGATGCAGACCCGACTGTACCTTTGCAGCAATCTCAGTCCATTATTACCAGATTCAACGAAGCAGGGGTTCCGAACAGGTTTGTCATTAAAAAAGGTGGCAAGCATAATGGAAATGATATGAACCCGGAGTGGCAGGAGTTTGTGAATTGGTTTGATAAATATTTAAAATAAACGTTATGAAACAGAAATCATCATTGACTGCATCCGTTGTCCTGTTTGCCTTTTTACTTGTTTCCTGCAACAGCAACGATAAAAAAAAGGAGACTGAAATGAAAGAAATAAAACTAAAGGAGCAGACTGTTTCCTACAAAGTGGACAGCGCTGCCATGAACAGTTATGTGGTATATGATGAGAACAAGGAAGGCCCCCGCCCTGTTGTATTTGTGATACATGAATGGTGGGGACTGAATGATTATGCTAAAAACCGTGCAAAGCAGTTGGCTGAAATGGGCTATGTAGCCATGGCCGTAGATATGTATGGTGATGGAAAGATGGGCCCCGACCCTGCATCGGCTGAAAAACTAGCTGTGCCCTTTTATATGAAACCGGAATTGGCCAGCCCTGTTTTTGATGCAGCATGGAATGCGTTAAAAAGTTTTAACCAGGCAGATCTCAGCAAAGCAGCAGCGATTGGCTATTGCTTTGGCGGTGCACAGGTAATCAACCTCGCTAAAATGGGTAAAGACCTGAAAGGCGTCGTAAGTTTTCACGGCAACCTGAATGTGGTTCCGGCTAACAAAGATTTGTTGAGGGCTGAAATATTGGTTTGTCATGGCGCTGCCGACCCATTAGTGCCGCAGGCCGAAGCCGATGAGTTTAAAAAGCAAATGGACGCTATCGGGGCAAAATATATTTTCAAGGCCTACGAGGGAGCGCAACATTCATTTACCAACCCGGCTGCCACAGAGATCGGAATAAAATACAAACTCCCCGTGAGTTATAATGCCGCCGCCGATACTGCTTCGTGGAATGAAATGAAGCAGTTTTTTGCTGGTTTATTTAAATAACTCACCGATAGATAGTAAAAGCCCGTCTCGCCCCAGGCAAGGCGGGCTATTTTATTTTAAGTGTTTACCCTGATGGTATTAAAACTCAGCTGCTTGCACAAAATACGGTGCAGTAAAATCGTAAATTATCTTAGTAAAAGCTATGAATTGCGAAAAGTAGTTTCTATTTTGTCACCCCATTCAGACGTAAATCGGACACCTTTTGAAAAAAACATTTCTATCCATACTCATTGGAAGCAGTTTCTTCCTGGCTTGTAAAAAAGCGGATTTGCTGATGCCGGCACCTGTTGTTCAATCCTGCGAGCTACAGACAGGCAACCCCTCAGGCAGATCTTATGCAAGTGATTCTGTAATTGCTTATACCTGTACACAAAAACACTGTGGTATTTTGCCGTTGAGCACAAAAAACTACTGGGTGTACGAAGATTCTGTCTTCGCAGACGGAATCTTTTTGCGTGTACAATACGATACACTTCAGTTTACCTCCTGCAAGAAATCTTTGACCGATGGACTGGTTTGGTGGGAAAGCAATATAAGCATCGGTTTGCCCGATAGGTTATATGCCAATGATTCCAGCTTCTTTGGCCTGGGTGACCGTATGTTCACTCCCGATATCATGGATGTAAAAAAAGAATTTGGGATTTTCCCCGGCGATTCTGTTCGCTACCTCACCAGTTTTGAAGATGCAGCAGCAATCGGCCGTTCATTGAAACTTGAATCTTCTTTTAAGACACCTGCCGGCAATTTTGACGACTGTCTTTATTTTGAAAAAAATGCCCGCAACTACCGCAAAGACCAGGTTTATTTCAAAGCCGGCGTAGGTGTGGTAAAATATATTTACGAGAAAGCCCCGATAGGCACAAGGGTTATCAAGCTGCAGCAGATATCTACCCTGGTTAAATACCATATTGAGTAAGCAGCCCCTGCCCTGTTGATTTATTATCTTTAGCCATGCTGTCAGCATCGCTAAAACAAATACAAGACATTCTTAGATCGGAATCAAAACCCGAAGCAAAAGCGGCACATGAAAAATTTGTACCGGGCCAGGAAAGAGTTTACGGTGTAAGGACACCGGTATTAAATGAACTGGCACAGCAATTCAAGTCAGGTGGCTTTAAATTGGTGGAAGAATTGTGGAAAGCAGGCGCATTAGAAGAAAAACTGCTGGCTGTAAAGATGCTTGGTAAAATCGCAAAGAAAGACTCAAAGCAATCGTTGAAGCTGATACAACTATTCGCTAAAAACATCGGCAACTGGGCAGTATGTGATGCGATGGGCATGCAGGGGCTGAAACCAATTCTTAAAACACATCAAAAGAAGATTTTTGAATTAGCCTGGAAGTACAACGGTTCAAAAGACTTCTGGCAGCGCAGGCTGTCTCTTGTACTGGTGGAATGGTACACAAGAATAAAAGAATTGCACCCTGAAATAAAAAAGCTGGTAAAGAACCTGGAGAATGATGAAGAATACTATGTAAAGAAAGCTGTTGCGTGGATCAATAAGAATTTTACAAAAGGGAAATAGAAAATTTAATACCCAAGTAAAATCATTTCCTCTTTAAAGTTCTAAAAAAGGCCGTCTCAAAAATATTTTTTTGCCGGGAAGACGGTAAGGCGGAAAGAAAATAATTATTGATACTCACCCCTTCTCGTCTTCCCGTCTTACCGGCTATTTTTAAACACCCTGCTTTTGAGACAGCCTCGTGGGTAGAGGTTTAAATTGAAAAGTCTCCCGAAATGCTCGGGAGACTTTTTCTTGCTTTGCTATATTCCAACTCTTAAGGTAAGATGATAATTCTCTGATTGTTTCCGTTATTCCATGTCAGCAATGCTTTGTTATCGCAGTCGCCGTTGCTGGGGAAACCAAAATCCAGTTTCAGCACCCTGTCGTTGATCTTGATCTTCAGTGTGCCTTCGCTTATCCAGGGGCAGGCCACTTTTTTGATCAGGGGCTCTTCTGTGTTGATGTTTACAGTAGTTCCGTTATTGAATACTGTCTTTGAACGGCCGGTTATTTTGTACACATCATCCCTTACAATACATGTCTGCATCCCTGCTATTTGTGTTACGGTTTTTATACCGTCGTAGCTGTAGCCTCTTCCGTTGGGGAATGTCACTTTACCATCCAGCACTTCAACACTCCATTTGTGCACAGGAGGCTCGGAAAGGTTTTTGAAGATCTTCACTCCTTCAATGTGCACACGGTTTACATAATACCGTACAAAGGTCATGGTAACTACGGAACCTGGTCTGCGCACAGGGCCGGTAAAATGAAGCACAATTTTTCCGCTTCTTACTTTACCATCACGGCCACGACAGCTGTCGCCAAAATCAATAGTGACTGTTTTAGGATAAGTGCTGTCGTTCGGTGTTACAGTAATGGTTGCGCAATCACCGATACGCTGACGGAGTTCAAAGAAAGACGGGAGATAAAGACGGTTTGTGGAAGCGGATTTTCCTTCCACACCAAAACCACCTGCATTTCCTTCTTCCTCAGCAGCAGTAAAACCGATGTCTTCTGCATCATCAAAGCTGGCTTCAGCCTGTGTGCTTTCGTCTGACAACGAAGCGGCTTCTTCTTCTGATACTGCGGGACTGGTGAAACTGTTTTCTTTCTGACAGGAAGTGAAAATAAAGGCGGAGAATAATACTGCAATAGCAGCAAATGTGATCCGGTTAAATGTGATAGTTTTCATGGCTATACTTTTTAGGGTTTCAAATTAATTAACGCAACTTTTGAACTGTATGGAGCAAGAAAGTTTAAAGACCATCAAAATATTTTACTTTCCCGTTTAAATGAAAACGATTCTTGGGCATATACGGCTTTATTTTATAACAGTTGACAAGAAGGTATTTACGCTGGTATCTGCCTTTACCGCTATCATTATTTTCCTGAATTATCATTTCCATGCCGATGATACCATCAGTGAGCATTACTTACCAGGGCTAAGCTTTATCAGCCGGTATGGGATATTTCTGTTGGCATTTGGGGTTCCCTACCTCCTCTATTTTGTTTTGGCAAAAAGAAAATACTTCACCAAAAAAAAGTTCCTGCTGCTATTATTCATCGCCCCCGCCATCTTTGCTATGAAGATGCTGCTCAATATCCCGCTTCATTTTTCTGATAACCCCAACTGGAATTATTACTGGAACCATGTGTTTTACTGGCCGCTGCTGGTTGTCGTCACCAGCCTTGTATTATTTATCGTCTGGAAATTATTTGATAAGGACCAACCATTCTATGGCATCAGGACAAAGAACATGAACTGGCGGCCCTACTGGCTCATGCTGCTCATCATGGTTCCGCTGGTGGTGGCGGCTTCCACACAAGCGGATTTTCTTGCTGTGTATCCCAAACTGAAATCCATTGCATCTGTGTACAATGAACCGGGCATTACCTGGGGCCATAAATTATTATTTGAACTTTCCTATGGCAGCGATTTCATCACCATTGAGCTTTTCTTCCGGGGATTTTTAATACTTGCCTTTGTGAAATGGGCGGGCAAGGATGCCATATTGCCGATGGCCTGCTTTTATTGCACCATCCATTTCGGCAAACCACTGGGTGAATGTATCAGTTCCTACTTTGGCGGAATGATACTCGGTGTGGTGGTGTATCATACCCGTTCCATCTTTGGCGGGCTGATGGTGCATTTGGGAATTGCATGGCTGATGGAACTGGGAGGGTATATCGGGAACAGTTTTATCAGATAACCCATTCATCGTGTATAACGCCGACGAGATAGTACTTCCCGTCTTTCATCTTGAAAACAAGCCGCAGGTTTCTATAGTCCATTCCATCATTTTTTTCGTCAACGCCCTCAAAATGGCTTTCCACAAAATGGCAGCCCGGAAAGAAATCCCTGAGCATCTTCAATACATGTTCGCCGGCGATCAGCTCATCCACCTTTAGCGAGTCGGGTTTAAGAAAATCCATATCATATACAAAGCGCTTCACATATTCGTTTATCGTCATTCTGATTTCTTCTTCGTCTCCATCATACCAGCCCCACATTATTTTGGGCTGCTTCTTTTTATCCACCCATGTCTTCATTGTTTCGGCCTTCACCACTACGTTACCGGCAGTATCAACATATCCATAAGGTGAGAACAGCACGCCTTCTTCCGGGTGAATAAAAAGCGATAGTGAATCATACTGCTTGTTTTTAAAAGCAGTCAGGACATTTTCTGTCAGTGCAAGCAAGGTGGAATCCCTTACCGGGTCGTCAACATCCATTGAATTGATCAGGCTGTCGGCATGGACGATAGAGTCTTCAGTAACATCTTTTTTATTGCCTGAATTGTTGCAGGATAACGCTAAAAGACAAATAAAAGAGAATAAAATAAGTTTATGCATAGACTTAAAAGATTTATGATTGGTAGCCACGAAGACACTAAGTCACTAAGTCACTAAGTCCTCACGAAGAATAATCTGTATTGCTTCGTGTCTTTGTGCCTTAGTGGCAAAAAAAACATCACATTGAAGATAAAAAAGCTACAAGCCGATAAGCCGGATTCTGTCTTGCCCGCCGAAGCCGAAGCGCAGGCGGGGTTTGGACTATCATTTATCTGTCCCGCAAATTACTCTGCGGGATCAATCTGCCTACCCTGGTTCTTGAACGAGCAGTTCTCAAACGAACCTATACGTGGCATTTCAGCATGCAAGGTTTACCCGCATGTATGATTGCTCATACATGCTGTGAGCTTTTACCTCACATTTTCACCCTTTCACTCCTTGCTCCCCTCTCCATCCCGATAGCTATCGGGATGGAGAGGGGGTTGGCGGGTGAGGTTATTTTCTGTGGCACTGTCTCTTGCTCCTTGCGGAACAGCCCCGCTTATCACAGGGTGCATTGCTCTGTGCTGTCCGGACTTTCCTCCTCCCGCCAAAGGCGGGAAGCGATAGCCTGGCTTGTAGCGGGAGCAAAGGTATGATTTCAGTATTTTAGTGTCATATATTTATGTATTAGGCACTGTAATTTAACATCAACTATATGAAGATTCTTTACATCATTATCAGCACATTCATTTCTCAGTCCTGTACAAACTCAACACAGAACAAACCTTCAGATGACCTAACCTCACAACCAGGTACAGACAAGGTTATTGCCATTGGACAAAGTTCAGATAGTAGTATGTGGACTGACAATTTCCTTAAATTAAAAAAAGCCATATCAACGGGAGACAGGAACGCTGTAAAATCGTTTATTGACTTTCCTATTAAAAACAGAGGAAATGAAATCTGGTATTTAGCTGATTCTAAACTTGTGATGGAAATTAGCTCAAAAGAGATTAAGCCTTTTTTAGAGACGGACTTTGACAAGTACTTTAATTCTATTTTCGCTTTGGATTTGAGAAAAACACTTGAAAAATTAAATGATGAAGAATTTTTCAGGGCAAATAAAAGCACTAGTCCCGAAATCGAAGTGGTAAAAGATTCAAGAACCAAGTTAGAAGCAAGCTTTGATAGCGCTAAACACAAAATAACTTTAACGTTGGTGACAACCCTATCAGAACAAGCAAATTCGAAATTTACAGTCTATTATCGGTTTGACGTTTTGGATAATCAAAATATCAAATTTCGTGAAGTTCACGTTGAATGACAACGTTGCTGGATCAACACAAGCCCTGGCCGTTAATACCCAAAATAAATCTCCGTCGCACCATACCCATACCGGGGATGGTACTGGTTGGTAAAACTCTTTACTTCTTTTTTGGATTTCAGCAGTTCATGTATCTTATTCCGCAGTTTGCCCTCTCCCACTCCATGTATCACAATTAAGGAATGCTGATGATGCACAACAGCCAGCTGGTAATATTTCTCAAATGTTTTTAACTGCATGGTCAGTATCTCATAATTGCTCATGCGGCGCCAATCCTCCGTCAGTTTTTCAATATGCAGGTCAATAACACTTCGGGCAGGCTCCATATGCTGTCTTGCTTTACCTGCGTCATATATCTTGCCTTTCTGTTTGGCCCGGTCGCCCATTTCAACAGTATGTTCAATTACTCTGTCCGGATAGTTTTCAAACAGCCGTTGAGAAAAAGTAGCCTGGTTGTTTTCCTGCAGCTCTTTGATCTTCGCAAAAAGCTGTTTGGGTTTTAGCCGCACCACCGTGTCCAGGTAGTCTTCCTTGCTTTTGTCCGGCTCAGCAAGATGGAATTCAAATTCAAAAGAAGGATTATCGTTCAGGTCTTCAAAGGCGATATCCTGCAGGTAGAAATCCTCAAACGGGTGCACCAGGTTCTTCAACTGGAAATCCGGCTTGCCAAAAAAATGAAGCGCATAAATAAAATTGTAGGCCAGTGATGTGTGATTTACCAGGTGTATCTTCATTTCCCGCACCAGCGTATCCCCGGATTCATCTATATCCATCACGGGTAGAAAAGTAAGCCAGACCCCGTCTGCAATTTTTGTTTCTGCAGCCAGTTTTTCCTTTCTTACATCATCCACATATTGTTTTTCCTTTTTTACAGGGAACAACTGTTTTTCTGTAAACCGTTTGAAATAGGGAAAATCCACCTGGTCCATATACACCGGGAACTGTACGCCGCACACATCCACCAGCAGCATCTTGTCGTTGATGATGTCAATCACATCTGCTTCTTCATTGGAGTGCAGGATCAATATTCTATCGCCAATCTGGTATTTCATCCGCCCCTGTTCCTAAAGAGGAATTTTAAATTGTCCTAAAATAAAAAGTCGCACAAAGTTACTTTAAGTAAAAATGTGCGACGTATAAAAAAAATCTTCCTTATTCCTTCTTCTTTGCCAGCTTACTATGCGAATAGCTATACAGGAAATAAATGAAAAGACCAACGACCAGCCATATCAGGAACCGCATCCATACAGTATGTGTCTCCTGCGCCATCAGGTAGAGGCAACTAACAACACCCAAAACCGGTATCAGTGAAAACTTTTTCAGTAAAGTCATCACGGCAAGCACAAGTGATAATACCCAAAAGAGCGCCATTGGCCAGGTTGCCTTGGTCCAAATGTCCTCAGTAAAATAACCCGGCGCTTTCACTACTATCCATATAACAGCCCCCACAAGCATCGCAGGAAAAATGAATTGCGAGTTTATAAACGGCACTTTGAATTTACTTTCAGGCTTCTCTTTTCTCTGTTGGAGAACCAGTATGCCTCCGCAAACCAATACAAATGCAAACAATGTCCCGATACTTGTCATGGACAACACGAAATTCATATTTAAAAACAATGCAGGTATACCTACAATAACCCCGGTAAGTATAGTAGAAAAAGAAGGAGTTCCATAACGGGGGTGAATTTTTGAAAATATTTTTGGTAATAACCCGTCCCTGCTCATGCTCATCCATATCCGTGGCTGTCCCATCTGGAAAACGAGCAGCACACTGGCTGTAGCAACAATCGCACTTATTGCAATAATACCAGAAACGAATTTCAATCCATTCGCATCAAAAACCATTGCCAAAGGATCTCCAACATTCAGGCTGGAATAATTCACCATCCCTGTAAGTACGAGGGCCACGAGAATATAAACGACAGTGCAAATGGCCAATGCGTACATCATTCCCCGCGGCAGGTCCCGCTGCGGGTTTTTACATTCCTCTGCAGTCGTTGAGATGGCATCGAAACCGATATATGCAAAGAATACGGCCGATACCCCTTTTAATATCCCTCCTATCCCATTCGGAGTAAATGGCGACCAGTTGTCCGGGCTTGCATAAAATGCACCGAGGACGATCACCAGGAAGATGACGG
This sequence comes from uncultured Chitinophaga sp., assembly GCA_964358155.1. Taxonomy (GTDB): domain Bacteria; phylum Bacteroidota; class Bacteroidia; order Chitinophagales; family Chitinophagaceae; genus JJ008. The sequence continues at coordinate 14,321 of CAYHPA010000013.1, read as the reverse complement.
CCAGTTTTATGATGACCATTATATTGCTGATGGAGCGGGATTCACGGATGCCTATAAATACGATATAGGTAATCAGGACAACAATGAGAAATGCGGGCAGGTCCATAATGATCCTTAATCCAAATAGCTGTGGCGCATCAGCCCAGGCGGCGGCGCTTCCTGCAAATGCATTGGTTTTCGCACTCATATAGTCCATCGTCAGCCAGTCCGGTATATGCCAGCCGATCTTATCCATCAGACCGGTGAAATAATCACTCCACGAACCGGCAACATAAATATTTCCAATCGCATATTCCAGCAAAAGATCCCATCCTATGATCCAGGCAAATATCTCCCCGAATGCTACATATGAATAGGTATAAGCGCTTCCTGAAACAGGAACTGTTGATGCGAATTGCGCATAGCACAAGGCTGCAAATCCACAGGCCAGTGCCGTGAATGCATATAGAAAAACAACACCGGGGCCGCCATCCGATGCCGCCTTGCCGATTGAACTGAAAATACCCGCACCTATGATTGCGGCAACACCAAAGAAAGTCAGGTCACGAACACCTAACACTCTTTTCAGTCCGATGGAATGTCCGTCACCCTGACCGGCTTCTGCATCACGAAGTATTTGGCCGATGTTCTTTTTGCGGAATAGCTGATTTGCCATAGCAGTTGGTTTTGATACTTCAAAATAGGGAAAATAATAATAGCTGCGAAGTAAGTTTCCTCACAAATCAATGTTCCCGTTTAACAAGGAAATGGGCCAGCTCCATAAGCGGCTCTTTTCTTTTGGAAAGTACTGCTACATCTTCGAGATGTGTAAGCGCTTCGTCCAGGTATTTGTTTTTTAACTGCAGGGCCCATTCATCTGCTTTACAATTCCGGAACAGATGCAGTACTTTTTCAACTTTATCATCCTGCTTACTATTGATGAGGTTTTGTAATTCCTTTTTTTGTGAAGCCGATGCTGATTCTAAAGCATGAATAAGCAGGAACGTTTTTTTGTTGGCGAGAATATCACCACCGGGCTGTTTGCCAAATTTTTCAGGGTTGCCAAATGCATCTAAGTAATCATCCTGTATCTGGAAAGCGATGCCGAGTTTTTTTCCGAAATCATATAAGAGGTTTTGATTCCTCTCTCCTGCCCCGCCCAATATGGCCCCGGTCTTTAAACTGGCTGCCAGGGCAACGGAAGTTTTCAGCTCTATCATCCGTAAGTACTCATCAAAACTCACCGTATCTCTTGTTTCAAAATCCATATCATACTGCTGGCCTTCACAAACTTCTTTGGCAGTGGTATTGAATAAATAAAGGATGGTTTGCAGATGGAGGGCATTGATACGGTTCAATTGTTCATACGCTGTTACCAGCATTACATCACCTGCCAGCAAAGCGGTGTTGCTGCCGTATTTGGAATGTACCGTTTCCATTCCCCTGCGCAATGGCGCATTGTCCATCATGTCGTCATGTATCAGGGTGAAATTATGGAACAACTCAATGGCCGCCCCCGCATGCCAGCTATCGGGGTTGATTTCTTCGAAAAGTTCATTGCCCATCAAACAGAGAACCGGGCGGATACGTTTGCCGCCAAGTTTCAGGAAATAATTATTCGGGCCATATAAAGAATCGGGTTCAGCAGGAAAGAACTGCTGGTTGAAGTAAGAATCAAATCTTTGAGACAAAAGTTCAAATGACTGCATAATGTCAATTCAATTAATAGGGAAATCTGGAAGGGTTTCTTCTTGTATCCCAGAATACAAGTAATTCAATGCGGTTCTTCACCGGCCTGTACCTGTAGGTTAGCGTAAGCCTCTTATGAATTACAGTGATAAAAACATTTTTCTGTGAAGAAGATTTTTTAAACAAATACGGATTAGAAGAAATCAGCTCAATCTTCTGATGAACAGTTGTTACAAAATCAGTAACTACATTCCGTCCAAGTTCCCGCAATAGATACTCCACCACCTGCCAGTACGATTTTGAAGCCTTGATGGTCCAGACTACTTCTTTAACCATTTTCTGTATTTTTTCTCCATTTCAGCATGCGGCATCACCAATCCTTTGTCAGCCTCGGACATAGCTTCTTTAATGGCTTTCTGATGTTCCATACTTATGCCAGACCACCAGTCTTCCTGCCTGTTTATATCAAAAAGAGTGTAAATCATTCGCAGGTCTTTTTCTGTGGCATTATCCACAAATTTTTTTACTTGCTTTCTCAAAACTGATGTTGCTGCCATATTTAAGTTTGTTTGCTGCTTGTAAATTACAAAATTGAGAGTTAAAACAAAACTACTTTTTCTTTCCGCCTTTTGTTTTTTTCTCCGTTGCCAGCTCTCCCGCCACCACCCACTCATAATCCAGTTGCCGCTTGGTTAGATTTGCTGCTACCACTTTTATCCAGACTTTATCGCCCATCCTGAATTTTTTGCCGCTGCGCCTGCCGACCAGGCAATAATCAGTTTCATCATGACGAAATTCATCATATTCCAGTAAACTGTTCACACTCACCAGGCCTTCGCATTTATGCTCCACTGTTTCTACCCAAAAGCCAAAACTGGCCACGCCGCTTATCACTCCTTCAAACTCATCACCCAGGAAATTCTTCATGTATTGCACCTGCTTGTATTTATTGGCAGCCCGTTCAGATTCCATTGCCGCCCTTTCCCTTTCACTGCAATGCTTGCACTTATCTTCCAGTTTCTTATCCGCCTGAATTTTATTTGTCAAAACATCCTGAAGTATCCGGTGCACCATCACATCCGGGTAACGGCGAATAGGCGAAGTGAAATGACAATAATGTTCAAATCCCAAACCGTAATGGCCCACATTTTCGGCAGTGTATTTTGCCTTTGACATGGTACGAATACCAAGTTGCTCCAGTACATGCTGCTCAGGCTTGCCATGCACATCTTTTAATAACTGGTTAAATGATGAAGCAATGGCTTCGGGTGAGGATGTGTCAAACTTATGTCCGAATTTTTTGGCGAAAGCTGCAAAAGGCACCAGCTTTTCTTCATCCGGGTCATCATGTATCCGGTAAGGAAAAGGAAGCGGCTTACTGTTTACTTTGATCTTTGAAAGATTTTCTGCCACAGTCCGGTTGGCCAGCAACATGAACTCTTCAATCAACTGATGTGCTTCTTTACTTTCTTTGATCATGATGCCGATGGGATCGCCTTTTTCATCCAGTTTGAACCGCACTTCCTGCGAAGAAAAATTAATGGCCCCCTGCTGGAATCTTTTCTTTCGCATTTTTTGAGCAATATCATTCAACACTAATATTTCCTCGGCATAGATACCGGCCTTTTCCTCTATGATGGCCTGTACTTCCTCATACGTAAAGCGGTGATCTGAATGAATGACCGTTTTGCCCAGCCAGTATTGTTTTATTTCTCCTTTAGGCGTAACCTGGAAAATGGCTGAGAAGGTCAGTTTATCTTCCTTTGGCCGGAGCGAGCAAAGCACATTGGAAATATGCTCGGGCAGCATCGGGTTCACCCGATCTGGCAAATAGACTGAAGTGGCCCGCTGATAGGCTTCCTTATCCAATGCATTATCATATTCCACATAGTGGCTTACATCGGCGATATGAACGCCGATCTCATAATTGCCGTTCTTCATTTTCTGGAAAGAGATAGCATCATCAAAATCTTTGGCATCCACCGGATCAATGGTAAAAGTGAGTATGGGACGGACATCATTCCTTTTTTTTATCTCACTTGCCGAAATGATATCAGGGATCCTTGCTGCCACTTCCTGAGCCTCATCGGAGAACTGAAGCGGAAACCCTGCCTCCAGCAGTATCTCTTTCATAGCGGCATCATTGCTGTTCTCATCATTTAATACAGTCACTACTTCACCAACAGGCCGTTTCCCATCTTTATCCCATTGCAGAAGCCGCACTACCACCTTATCCCTATCCTTTGCACCATGAATATTGGCAAGCGGGATAAAAATATCGGGCATCGGTTTGTCCATCTGAGCAATAAAAAAGGCAAAGCCTTTATTCATTTCCAGTTTACCGACAAATTCTGTCCGCTTCCTTTGCAGCACATCTGTTACCTCTCCCTGCATGCGGCGGCCAGTATCGCTTTTGATGCGAACCTTCACTGTATCGCCATGCAGGGCAGTATTGAAATCTGCCGGGCGGATTAGTACATCCGTTTCTGAACCCGATACAATGACAAAGCCCATTCCCGATCTTGTTATATCCAGCACACCTTTCAGCGTTTTAGCTGAATATGCTTTTTCTCTTTGTTTTTTCTTTTTTGAATTTTTTCTTCCCATCTTTTGTTATTATTCCTGTTGTTTATCCGCAGGATGCGGTGAAAAATTTTTAATGAACCCGATGACCAGTTCGTCAAATTGTTGTCCCTCGTCAAAAAGGAAATGATGACGGACCGGTATTACATATAATGGAAGGTCGGTAATATCGTTTTGAAATTTTACCAGCCGAACGGCATCTTTTTCTGTGGTCAGTATCATCTTGCTGTTTGCTTCTATGCTGTTAAATTTTTTTTTAATCTCGTTCAGGTCGTCAATAGTAAATATATGATGATCGGGGTACTGCATCATATAATAGGTCCTGCTTTGTTCTTCCAGCAGTTTCTTTAATGGTCGTGGATTGGCAATGCCGGTTACCAGCAGCACTTCTTTCTTTTCACTAAGGCCTGAAGTTCTTTTTGCTTTGATATGATACGTTTCTCCGTATTCAATCGCAGTAAAAAAGATATGCTGGCTGGGCAAGGGGCCAATCTCTTTTATGATGCTTTTTCTTTCATCTTTTGAAAGATCGGGTTTGCATTTTGTGACGATAATTATTTCTGCTCTTTTATAACTGCCCTTCAAATCCCGCAGATCGCCGGTAGGCAAATAAAAGTCACGGGTGAAAAGATTGTTGTAATCTGTTAGCAGGACATTCAACCCTGCTTTGATGCTCCGGTGTTGAAAAGCATCATCTAATATAATTGCCTGTGTATCCGGCCGGTCGTGCAATAATTGCGGAATGGCTTCAATCCTCCTTTCACCTACCGCCACCGGCACATCCGGAAATTTCAGATGAAACTGCATCGGTTCATCACCGATTTCCAAAGCAGTTGTTTCTTCATTTGCCAGTGCATAGCCCTTTGTTTTTCTTTTATATCCACGGCTGAGTGTGGCCACCTTAAAATTGTCTTTCAATTTTTCAACTAAGTACTCCACCATCGGTGATTTTCCTGTTCCACCAACTGAGAGATTGCCGACACAAATAAGTGGAAGACCAAAACTGGCAGATTTATAGATATTTTTTTTATACAACCAGTTTCGCAGGCTGATACCCAGCCAGTACAATAAAGCGAAGGGCAGTAAAAGTATCCGGAATGATTTCAGGAAGAAGGTAGAAAACATGACGCTTGAAGCATGATATAAAGGTCAAAGGTAAGCCTATTCCCTTGTTTCAATAAAAATAGAAAAAACAGTAGTGCCGTAGTTGCGCTCAGCGCTGTAATGAGCAAATGATTTATAGTTGTTTCTTGGAGTATGCTCCAGCACAAACCATCCGTTTTTACTCAATAAACCTTTCTCGAAAACAAGTTTGGGAAGATCGTCAATATTGGTTAGTGCATACGGAGGACCGGCAAAGATGAAATCAAATTTTTCTGCACATTGCTGAATAAATCTGAATACATCCATCTTGATCGCCTTGAAATTTTCAAGCCGTAATGCAGCAGATGTTTTTTTGATGAACTCGTACATCGCTGCATCTTTTTCTACGATGGTAAGATCAGTAACCCCTCTTGATGCCAGTTCATAACTGATGCTGCCGGTTCCGCCAAAAAGGTCCAGTGTTTTCAGTTCAGAAAGATCAAGCTGGTTTTGCAGGATATTGAACAACCCTTCCTTGGCCACATCAGTGGTGGGTCTCGTATAGGGCATCTTCGAGGGCGGATTGAATTTTCGTCCGCCATGTTGTCCTCATACTATCCGCATTGTATCATATCATTAAATGAAGTAAAGAAGTGCGCCGGATAGTCGTTGGCTACTCCCCAGCCTGCATCCCTGAAATCAATATGTATAAAATACTGGTACAATTCCTTGTAAAGGGAAGATTCCTTTTCGATAAGACCTGAAAGCTCCACGAAAACATCTTTTGGTGAAAGGCCGGATTGTTCGCAAAGTTTGAGCAGGTAAAACAAAACATCTTCCGGAGTTTCATATTCAAAAGCCCGGGCAAAAAGGAACTTATTATGCCGTTCAGCAGTTACCTGGAATTCGCCTGGACGAAAATCAACCAGCAACTTTCCATTTTCAACCGAAGGCTTCAGGTTCATCAGGGAAACAGAATGCTGGTGCAGGTATTTGGCGGACGGATATTTTTTTCTCACCCATTCAAATACCCCATCGGGCACGGCATAACTGTTTTTTAATTGCCATGCAGGTATGTTTTCAGTTATGGCTACAGAAGGGCCAGCATAGCCATACAAACTATTTATCAGGGGCAGTTTATCCTCAATGCCAGTTTCGTTATAAGGTAATAACAGGCTCCGCTGATAGTCAAAAATGACCTTTACTTCATAATAAGAGTGGCTGAGTGCTGTATATTTTTCTTCCAACAAATTCATATTGCTCCCATCAGCATCATCCACACTGCAATAGCAAAGTGACCAGATGTCGGACCCCGATTGGTTAGTAACCACAAAACCAATGTGCTTTTCCGCCAGCTTTATTATCAGCACTTGCGGAGATCCGTATTCCTGGCCTGTTTTATTATAATAAAATAATTCTTTCACCCGGTTTTGATTGCGTGCAATAATAGACAAAAAACCTTTATCAGTAAAAGTCTTCCTTTAATAGTAAAATCCTGCCGGTGGCTTTTCGTAGGTTTGCCCCCATTTCAAAATGTCAGCGTCATCAGTACATACAAATTTACAGGTAGATATCAGCAACAGGCAGATCTTAAAGATTGCTTTACCCATCAGTCTGGCGATACTGGTGCCGCAGATCAACTTTATTACCAATAATATTTTTCTTGGCCATTACAACCAGCATGTACTGGCCACAGCCAGCATTACCGGAGTTTACTATCTCATTTTCGCCATGATCGGTTTTGCATTGAATAATGGTTTGCAGACCATCATTGCCCGAAGGGCCGGAGAGAATAAACCGGGTGAGATCGGAAAAATTTTCGGACAAGGAGTTTATATCTCACTCATCATTGCTGCTGTTGGCATACTGCTTACCTGGTTTGTAGCCCCGGTTATTTTAAGAAATGTCCTTCATTCATCCGAAACGGCCAATGATGCCATTGAATTTTTAAGGAAACGCATCTGGGGTTTGCCGTTCCTGTATGTGTACCAGATGCGGAACGCTTTGCTGGTAGGCACTAATAACAGCCGTTATCTTGTGAGTGGTACATTAGCAGAAACAATTGCCAATATCGTCTTTGACTACCTGTTCATCTTTGGAAATTTCGGTTTTCCTGAAATGGGATTGAACGGCGCTGCCGTGGCTTCCGTTATTGCAGAGTTTATTGGCATGTTTGTCATCTTTGTGGTGATACATTACAAAGGAATTGCCAAACGTTTCGGGCTGTTCAATCATTTCAGGTGGAATGCCGGTAATGCGAAACTGATCATGTCTGTTTCGTTGCCGCTAATATTTCAATTAGCTATCAGCATCATCAGCTGGGAGTTTTTTTATATACTGGTAGAGCATCACGGTCAGCTGGCACTGGCTGTTTCCAATGTGATGCGGAATATTTTTGGACTCGTAGGTTGTGTAACATGGGCTTTTGCAGCTACCAGTTCCGCCATGGTAAGTAATATTATCGGGCAGGGCAAAAAAGAACAGGTACAGCCGCTTATTTATAAGATTGTAAAGATCAGCACAGGATTTTCCATCATCATGGCCATACTCATTAATCTTTTTCCCGGCGTCCTTCTTTCTGTTTTTGGCCAGGGCCAGGAATTCGTTAATGCCGGCATACCTGTGTTGAGGGTAGTTACAGCCGCCATGGTGCTGATGTCTTTTTCAGTTGTCTGGCTGAATGCAGTGACCGGCACCGGCAATAGCCGTATGACATTCATCATTGAGCTGATCACTATCGTACTCTATTGCATCTATGTATATGTGATATTGGAAGAGTTGCATCTGCCCATAGTTTACGGCTGGATGAGTGAATGGCTCTACTGGATCAGCCTCTTTGTTTTGTCTTATTGGTATATCAGGAGCGGAAGGTGGAAAGGGAAAGTAATCTGAGCTTACTTGTAATAGAAACTGATTGCATCCTCTTTAATTTCAAAATTACAATTGGATGCCTGCTGCGTCTGCACGGCTGCGGCTACATATTCCAGTATATCTTTTCGCCGGTCTATAGGTGTTTTGGTATGCTCCTCCCACTTCTTTTCTGAAGGTACAGAGATATAGACCATGCAATTGCCTCCGCCTATTTCATTGTAAAATTCAATCCTTGTATCAATATCAATGTAAATAACAGTACCAGCCCGCAGGTTTCCTTCGTATTCAACACGGCGGCTGAATTTTCTTTCCAGTTCTTTATTCAGCCTTTCACGAAGAATAAGGTCTTCATCCGGTATGACATTGCCAAACCCATCCCTGTAAACAATAGGTTTACTTTTTTCACCGCCATTATTCTTTTCTTTCTTCATACAAAGGAGACCGTTCTTTTCATTGAAAGATAATAATGATTAGGGTAAGAGACCAAAAAAAACACCTTAACAGTTCTTTTGACACAAATCAAAGAAAAATACGTTCCTGTAAATTAACAAGCCTGTGTGTAATGCAAAAGAGCCGTGCATCCTGCTTAAAACTGCGGGAGATGAGAATCGCCAACTGCCATATCTTTTCAACTGTTATCCTTACATCCATCATAACGATGTCTTTCGTAGCGATAGGCCAGCCACCGGCCGTTAAAAAAGATTTTAAGCCTGGCATTCTCTCTGTTTCTTATTTTATTGAAAGCGCCAACAATTCTGTCAATTCACTGACAAGCCTGTTGAAAAAAGATAATTACCGCAACCGCATTACTACACTGAACAACCCGGTGAATAATGAACTTGGTTTCAGTCTTAAAACAGAAATACTTGCAGCCTTAAAGCCCATTCTTGATAAAGCAAAGAAAACAGATGGAGGAAAGTTCAGGGGTGTGATTGAGAATTTTTTGAATCATCCGGAAGACAACGGGATAAAATCAGTAAAAAAATATCTGCCATCGCTGGGCATATTCAGTACAGTACTCTCACTGGTAGGCAACCTGGTAATCGTTGAGAAAAGTATTACTAAGGATGATCTTGAAAAATTCATCGTCAAAGTTCAGCAATATTTTTACCAGTATGAAAAACTGAATGACATCAATGAGAAGTTCGGAGAACAGGTGGAGAAATTGCTGGAAAAGTCCGAAGAAACCAAAGACGATATCAAAGAGTTTCTGATAGAGTCCATTACAACACTGAATAAAAGCATTTCAAAGCAGTCTCTGAAAGGCATTTCGGTTGAGTCGTTGCTGCTCAAATACTACGACCCTCAAAAACTGCAAACATGGCTGGACACCTGCTCCACCCAGAGTGATGGCTCACTCTATCCGCCGGATGCACCTACTTCAGTAAAACTCATTACTACCAGCATCAAAAGAATACAAAAAGAATTTGAGGGCATTTACAATGAGAATTACCGGGAGATGAAAGAACTGATCGCTTCATTAAAAACAAGTATTCCTAACCTTGATCAGAACCAGTTGAGTAAAACAAGCAGTGAAATTGATCAGCTATATAATGATAGCAAGCAGGCGGATATGATCAACCTCAACATCACTCAGGTGAATGAACGTATGAATATGGTATGTAGTGTGATTAATGCCGGGAAATGATTAATGAATGACCGCTATGTCCTTCTTTTCCTTTTTTAACTGGAGCCGGTAACGTAGTATCACATCATCATTATATAACAGGTAGAGCCATTCAATACCCGGTGATGTAAAATGGTAAGTATAGATTGTCTTATTGCCCGTAACAACTGAAGGCTGCAGCAAAATACTTTTATCTGTTCTGAACACGGATGTATCCGGAAAAAGATCCGAATAAATATTCCTGTCTCTTACAATATCAGATGATTCCAGTACAAACCGAAGTGTGTCGCCCACACTGGCCTCTATCAGCCCCTTTGATGGGCTGTAAGATTTGATCCTGTACTTGATAAAAGTTTTTTGCTTGTAAGGAGATTGACGGAACTCAGAGAGCAAAGGAGGGTTGTCCAGTAATGTCCACTGTATATTATCCGGGTAATGCTCTTCAATAAATTTATCCGGAGGGGTTAGAAAATATTTTTCATCAAACTCACGGATGAAATGGTCTTTTTGCCATGAGATATAACCGCTGGCCCAGGTAACATCCAGCAGCTCCCATTTATTGCCGATCATGACAGCATTCCATGTATGATTGGAACCGAAACGCCGGGTGGTCCTGGCATAGCCGGTAATGAGCTCACAGTTTATCCCTGCATAGCCGCATAAGGTCTTAAAAAGCCGTGAATATCCCTCACAAACAGCGCTGCCCTTTTGCAAAACAGATTCAGAAACCCTTTCATTCAGCGGCTTTAAAGCCCCTGTATCCATAATTATATCATCTTCTTTACTAGCCCGCCATTCGGCCCTAGCCTGTTCCCTCATGCGGTAAGAAATATTATTGGCAATCCATTTGAAAATTGCCCTGACCTTTTCAAGCTCAGTAGAGCAACCTGCTACAAGTTCTGCTGCCAAAACTTCCGGGGCCGCCGGCTTGATCAATTCTACCCTCCGGTCAATAGCTGTATAATCTACCTTAGTCTTTTGGGGGAAAGCAGTTGCAGCAAGCAATACCAGGGTTATTGTCAATGATAGCTTCATATTACAGGACGGCATACTAAAGTTAACCTTAAAACATTTTGCCAGCAAGCCGTTGCTGTAAAAGAGAGTGCCTACCTGTTCTTATTCCATAATTTAAAGAACTGATAGTTGAAACTGATAGTAAAAAGCAGGTGCCCTTCTGCCTGCGGGGAATCTTGCTTTTCTATTAGCACTTTATCACCTTCCACTTCCGTGTGAATTTCCTTTCCGAAATGGAGCATGTACTGCCCGGATAAGGAGCAATCCAGTTTAGCTGCGATATTGATATGTGTGCCCAGGCCCGCCTGTGTTGCCATACTTAGCCTGTCAACAGAATTAGACTTATTATTTTTTTCAGATACTTTGCTGAAATCGAAACAATGTCCCGCTATAAGATAAGCCTGTAACAAGCGGTTAAACTGGTTGTTGCCCTTTGAATACAACATCACCGACCAGCCAATATGATAATTGTTCCGAAAGGTATACGGCTCATTTTTTGAAGTGATGTAATCAAAATACCATTCCGAATTGAGGCGGTTGCTGAATTGAACCCGGAATTGTCCGCCAATACCTTTACCTATGGCTTCATCATCGTTGAACAAGCTGAGGGTATTGCGGGTGCCAAGGCTGAAAGTACCGGCGTTGTTATTATCAATCGTACTGTATTGTGCCGACAGGCATGCGGACAGGAATAGCAGCGGCGCTGCCAGGATCAAACGTTGTTTCATGTGCAGGGGTTTTAGGGTAGAGATGTGCGGGAGCGGAAGGTTTGATGGTTAACGGGCAGCATTTTTATTTATTGTTCTGTCTTTGTTAACAACAAAAAGGTAAAGACCAGACCAAACAAGCAATTATATTTGTACAATAAAACTATACCTTATGTCATTAATGAATCAACAGGGGAAAGACAAAAAGAAGGGAAACAAAAACAACGCCGCTGGTAAAGGCCAGGGCTCTAAGTTCATCTCAAAGCCGGGAAAGGCTACCGGGTTTTCTATAAAACCACATAAAGCTGGCGGTACAAGAGGAAGTTAATTAGCCAACAAACTAACCGTTTAGTCTTCACCTTTTCAGGAATTTTCCTTTGAGTAATTTATCCATCACCTCATCCTTCAGGTTGCGGCTGATGGGGATATGATGCAGTCCTATGCGGATGTCATTGCCCTCAATGCTTTCAACTTTTGCAGCTGATATAATGAAAGATTTATGTGTTTTAAGAAACAAAGTGGATGGCAGGTAATCTTCTACTGATTTAAAAGTGAGATAAGTAATATACTTCTTCTCCTTTGTATGAATGACCACATAATTCTGAAGAGCTTCTGCAAATAGTATGTCGTCATACTGCAACTTCACCAGTTTGTTATCTGCTTTGATAAAAAGATAATCCGTCCCGGCTGTTGCTAATTCTGCTACATTTTTCTCCCGCACTTCATAAAATTCTTTTGCCCTCAATGCTGCTTTCAGGAAACGTTCAAAGGAAATTGGTTTTACAAGATAATCAAGGGCATTTACCTCAAAACCATCCAATGCATATTGTGGGTATGCGGTGGTGAAAATCACCGGTGGTGGGTTTTGCAATGTTTTAAAAAAATCAAGGCCGGTAATCTTCGGCATTTGTATATCCAGGAAAAGAAGCTGCGCCTCTCCCCTGCTTATTAGTTCTGTGGCTTTCAGCGGGCTGTCGAACTCCCCGACCAGTTTGAGAAAGTCCACGTCAGCAATATATTCCTTTAATCCCTTTCTGGCCAGGGGTTCATCGTCTATAATAACACAATTGATATTCATGACGTTTGAAGTTTTAGTTGTACCAAAAAACTATCCCCCGTTTCCTCAATTTTCAGCGAATGCTTACCATGATATAAAAGTTCCAATCTTCTTTTCACATTTACAAGACCAATTCCTCCGTCATTTTCAGTAGCTGCACGTCCGGCCTCCCTTGAATTTTCAATAGTAAAATGTAGTTCGTTTTGAATGCTTGTCAAATCCAGTCTTACAAAATTCATTTTACCGGTGTAATGAGAAAGATGTTTGAAGGCGTTTTCCACAAAAGGTATCAGGAGCAATGGCGCAATAGAAAACCCTTTTACATCTGCGGAACAATTGAACTGTACGGAGTATTTTTCATCTTTTCGCAATTGCTGCAGGTCCACATAATCTTTCAGGTAAGCTATCTCCTTTTCTACAGGTATCCTGTCGCCATTCATTTCGTACAGTTGGTAGCGCAGCATTTCTGAGAACTTGTGCAACGCTGCTCTTGCCTCAGCGTTATCTTTATGGATGAGAAAATAAACAGAATTGAGCGAGTTGAACAGAAAATGAGGATTGATCTGTGATTTCAGGAAATTCAGTTCTGTTTCGGCTTTTTCCTTTGCCACTTCGGCCAGCCGTTGCTGCATCTTTAAATAATCAACCACTAATTTGAAAGCAGCCCCCGCAGCCACCAGAAAGAAATCGGAGATGACATTCTCGTATATTTTCTGCTTAAGATCGTTTGAAAAATTAAATGAAACGGGTTGACCGGTAATAGCCCCCCCGGCATATATCTTCAGCAGGCTGCTGGCAATGATCATCAGCAGGAACAGGAAAATGAATGTGGCGTATTTTTTTTTATATACAAACCGGGGTATCAGTAAATAGTTGGTGATATAAACCATGGCGGCGAGGTCGGCCACTTTTAGGAATGTGATCTGTGCTGCAATGGCATTCGTTGAATAATCCTGGTACCGGAAATAAAACCACAGGCCAAATACCAACACCCAGAAAAAGACATGCTGCAGCTTATATCTCCAAAAAAATGAGGCGTTTTGCATACTCCAAAATAAAAGTACAAATTCCGCCGGTTAAAAGATGTTACACCATCTGCTGCTTTTGCATGATAAACCGCCAATATTCCCCTCATCAAGCCAAAAAGACCTTTGGTGTAAACTATTTGAACCCCGCCAGCAACATTGCCAAATTTGGAGAGTAAACCAAAATATATGAAAGACAGTTTATCATTACTCATTTTATTGCTGGCTTCAGCAATAAGCAGTTGCCAGCAACCTTCAAAAAACATTTCTGAAAAGGCAATAAAAGTGGGTGGCAACTGTGAGGGCTGCGAAGCTATCTATGAATGTCCTGTCCCACTTGAGCAGCTGAACGAAGTAGATACATTGCCCGATTATAATGAAACAGGCCCTCGTATAGAAATAAGTGGCGTCATCTACAAGGCTGATGGCAAAACAGCTGCTCCGGGTGTAGTATTATATGTTTATCATACTGACCAAAAAGGACTGTACCCTAAAAAAGATGGAGCTAAAGGCTGGGCATCTCGCCATGGTTATATCCGTGGCTGGGTAAAAACAGATCAGAATGGGTTTTACAAATTCTACACCCTGGTTCCGGCATCTTATCCCGGTGGTACGAACCCCAAACATATACATCCTGTCATTAAAGAACCGGGCTTTAGTGAATACTGGATTGATGAATTTGTTTT